>NZ_JAVYJH010000029.1:0-70342 GCF_032621685.1 Pseudomonas sp. zfem002
AGCGGCAGTCGGACCAGTACCTGGAAGCAGTTTTACGCGCACCATCTGGAGCGAGGCAAGAAGACGACTCAGGCGCTGGTAATCCTTTCAAGAAAGCTGGCTCGGCTGGCTTATGGCCTGATGAAGAGCCAAACGGACTGGAAACAGCAAATCTATACCGGAGGTGCAAAACCAGCTGGCTGACGGAGCTGCTGCGCAGCTCACAGCGATTAAATCTTTAAGACAGTCTTACACCTGGGAGCGCCCTCACAGGTGCGACAGCTCACGTCTTTGGAAAATGGGAAGGGCAGAAAAGGCCATCGGCAAAAAATTGCCTCCGGCCATAGAATCTCCCACAAGGCAATTGCAATCCTGTGCGAGCTTGCTCGCGAAGGGCTGCAAGGCAGCCCCAAAAAGTTCTACCCCTGCTTCTTGATGATCACATCGGCAATGCTCGCCGGCGCCTCGGCGTAGCGGGTGAACTCCATGGAGTAACTGGCCCGGCCCTGGGTCATCGAGCGCATCTCGGTGGAGTAGCCGAACATCTCGCCCAATGGCACTTCAGCCCGCACCACCTTGCCCGCCGGCGTGTCCTCGCTGCCCTGGATCAGCCCGCGACGGCGGCTCAGGTCGCCCATGATGTCGCCCATGAATTCCTCGGGCATCACCACTTCCACCTTCATCACCGGCTCCAGCAGCACCGCGCCGCCTTTCTGCGCCAGTTGCTTGGTGGCCATCGACGCGGCGATCTTGAACGCCATTTCGTTGGAGTCGACGTCGTGGTACGAGCCGTCGAACACCGCGGCCTTGAGGCTGATCAGCGGATAGCCGGCCACCACGCCGTTCTGCATCTGTTCCTCGATGCCTTTCTGGATCGCCGGAATGTACTCGCGCGGCACCACGCCGCCGACCACTTCGTTGATGAACTCCAGGCCTTCCTTGCCCTCGTCGCCCGGGGCGAAGCGGATCCAGCAATGCCCGTACTGGCCGCGACCGCCGGACTGGCGAACGAACTTGCCTTCGATCTCGCAGGTGTTGCGGATCTTCTCGCGGTAGGCCACCTGCGGCTTGCCGATATTGGCCTCGACGCTGAACTCGCGGCGCATGCGGTCGACGATGATGTCCAGGTGCAGCTCGCCCATCCCGGAGATGATGGTCTGCCCGGTTTCCTCGTCGGTCTTGACCCGGAATGACGGGTCTTCCTGGGCCAGCTTGCCGAGGGCGATGCCCATCTTTTCCTGGTCGGCCTTGGTCTTCGGCTCGACCGCTACGGAAATCACCGGATCGGGGAAGTCCATGCGCTCGAGGATGATCGGTTTGTTCAGGTCGCAGAGGGTGTCGCCGGTGGTGACGTCCTTCATGCCGATCAGCGCGGCGATATCGCCGGCGCACACCGCCTTGATCTCGGCACGCTGGTTGGCGTGCATCTGCACCATGCGCCCGACCCGTTCCTTCTTGCCCTTGACCGAGTTGAGCACGGCATCGCCGGAACTGAGCACGCCGGAGTAGACCCGGGCAAAAGTGAGGGTTCCCACAAAGGGATCGGTGGCGATCTTGAAGGCCAGGGCCGAGAACGGTTCGTTGTCGTCGGCGTGGCGTTCCAGGTGCTTGTCCTCGTGGTCCGGGTCGGTGCCATTGATCGACGGGATTTCCGAGGGGGCCGGCAGGTAGTCGATCACCGCGTCGAGCATCAGCGGCACGCCCTTGTTCTTGAAGGATGAGCCGAGGATCGCCGGGACGATCTCGTTGGCCAGGGTGCGCTGGCGCAGGCCGGCCTTGATCTGCTCGTTGCTCAGCTCGACGCCGTCGAGGTAGAGGGTCATGAACTCGTCGTTGGCCTCGGCGGCGGCCTCGATCATGTGCGCGCGCCACTCGCGGGCTTGTTCCAGCAGTTCGGCGGGGATCTCCTCCTCGCGGTAGCTGGTGCCCTGGTCGTCCTCGTTCCAGTAGATGGCCTTCATCTTCACCAGGTCGATCTGCCCGGCGAAGTGTTCCTCGGCGCCGATGGCCAGCTGGATCGGCACCGGATGGTGGCCGAGGCGCTGGTCGATCTGCCGGACCACGCGCAGGAAGTCGGCGCCCTGGCGGTCCATCTTGTTGACGTAGGCCAGGCGCGGCACATGGTACTTGTTGGCCTGGCGCCAGACCGTCTCGGATTGCGGCTCGACGCCGTCGGCGCCGCTGAACACCACCACCGCGCCGTCGAGCACGCGCAGCGAGCGTTCCACCTCGATGGTGAAGTCGACGTGGCCGGGGGTGTCGATGATGTTGAAGCGGTACTTGTCGGCGAACTGCTTGGTCGAGCCCTGCCAGAACGCCGTGGTCGCCGCCGAGGTGATGGTGATCCCGCGTTCCTGTTCCTGGGCCATCCAGTCCATGGTCGCGGCGCCGTCGTGGACCTCGCCCATCTTGTGGTTGACCCCGGTGTAGAACAGGATGCGCTCGGTGGTGGTGGTCTTGCCTGCGTCGACGTGGGCGACGATACCGATATTGCGATACAGCTCGATGGGAGTGGTGCGCGCCATGAGGGGTCACCTGTGCTGCGGTGTGGTAGGAGGTATTTCCACGGTAGCAGAGGCTGGGGGGATTGCCCGGGCTGGTGCCGGGCGGTGGGACTGCATTCTCGCAGGCCCTGGAGATCCCTGTGGGAAGCTGGCTTGCCAGCCCCACAGGGTTAGCGGTGGATCAGGCGACCTCTGTCCAGCGTCCCTGCGCCTGGTCGGATTTCACACAGGCATCGATAAAGCGCATCCCGCGCAAGCCATCCTCCGCCGTCGGGCACAGCAACGCCTGGGCCCCCGGCTCACGTTGCTCCCGGCGTGCGCGAATCCTTTCCGCCGCCTCGCTGTAGATAGTGGCGAACGCCTCCAGCAACCCCTCCGGCTGCCCCGCCTTGATCCGCGTCGACAGGCGCGCCGATTCGCTCAGCCAGGCCTCGCCACGGCGCAGGATCTGGTGCGGCTGGTCCTGGTAGCGCACTTCCAGGCGTTCCGGGTCCTCCTGGTGCCAGTACAGCGAACCCTTCGAGCCGAACACCCGCAACTGCAGGCCATGCCGATGCCCGGCGGCGACGAAGCTGGCCCAGAGCATGCCCCGCGCGCCGTTGCCCAGGCGCAGCTTGACGTGGGCGTTGTCGTCGCTGCCGCGACCCGGCACCAGGGTGCTGAGCTCCGCCGAGACTTCGCTGATCTCCTGCCCGGTGACGAAACGCAGCAACTGATGCGCATGCACGCCGACATCCGCCAGCACCGACGAAGCGCCGGCCTGGGCCGGGTCGGTGCGCCACATCAGGGCCTTGGCGCCCTGCTGCTCCAGGGCATGGGTGCCGAAGCCGGCGGCATGCTCGACCTGCACCAGGCGCACCTCGCCGATCACCCCCGCGGCGATCAACTCGCGGGCTTCGCGGATCAGCGGGTAACCGCTGTAGTTGTGCGTCAGCAGGTGCAGCGCCGGTCCCCTGCGCACGCGCTCCAGCAACTGCTCGGCCTCGGCCAGGCTGGCGGCCAGCGGCTTGTCGCTGATCACGTCGATGCCCTGGTCGAGAAAGGCCAGGCTGGCCGGCACATGCACGGCGTTCGGCGCCATGATCGCGGCGGCGTGGATACCGTCCGCGCGGGCCGCTTCGGCCGCCGCCATGCTCTGGTAGTCCGGGTAGACGCGGTCGGCGGTGATGCCGTAGGCCTCGCCGGCGGCGCGGTTGCGCGCCGGGTCGCGGGCGAAGACACCGGCCACCAGTTCGAAGTGGCCGTCCAGCTGTGCCGCGTAGCGGTGGGTGGAGCCGATCGACGACTCCAGGCCGCCGCCGACGAAGCCCAGGCGCAGGCGCTGGGTGGGATTACCGAGGGTTTTCATTCTTTGCTTCCTTGCAGTTGACGGGCGAAATGGCTGATCGCCAGGACGTAGCCGTGGGTGCCGAAACCGGCCAGCACCGACTGCGCCACCAGCGACACGTAGGAGTGATGGCGGAAGGCCTCGCGGCGGTGCACGTTGGAAATGTGCACCTCGATCACCGGCACTTCGGCAGCGATCAGGGCGTCGTGGATCGCCACCGAGGTGTGGGTCCAGGCGCCGGGGTTGATGACGATCCCGGCCACGCGGCCACGGGCCTGGTGAATCCAGTCGATCATCCGGCCTTCATGGTTGGTCTGCTGGAACTCGATGGCCAGGTCATGGCTGGCGCCGCTGGCGCGGCACAGCGCCTCGACGTCGGCGAGGGTCTCGCGGCCATACACCTCGGGCTGGCGCAGGCCGAGCATGTTGAGGTTGGGGCCGTTGAGGACGAGTACGGTCTGCATGGTCAGGGGTTCCGTTCAGGCGGTGGTGCGCAGGGCCTGGGCCCGCTGCGCGTCGTAGGTGGATTTGTCGAGGGCCACGGCGTCGGGCTTGCCCAACTGCTCCAGCGGCGTGCGGTAGGTTTCCGGGGCACTCCAGGCGGCGATGGCCGAGATCGCGGTGACCACGCAGGTGATCGCGCCGATCAGCAGCGGCACGTTGTCCGCGCCGGGCGGGGCGACAGCGGTGAACAGCGCCGGGAGCAGGGCGGTGATCATGTAGCCGATGTTCTGCGCCACGGCCATGGCCGAGACCCGGTAGTGGGTCTGGAACTGCTCGGGGAAGAAGCTCGGGAAGATTGCGTTGTAGCCCTGGTAGAGCGTGCCCCACATCAGCAGCGAGGCGGCGAAGGCCAGTGGCACGCTGTGGATGCTGATGGCGTACAGGTAGGCGAACGACATCAGCCCGCAACCGATGGCCGCGCCGATGATCAGCGGGCGCCGGCCGATGCGGTCGGAGAGGTTGCCGACGAAGGGAATCACCAGCACCGCGACGATATTGCCGACCACCGGGATCCACAGGTACACGCTCTTGTCGAAGCCCACGCCGTAGGCCGGCTGCACCGCGTAGGCGGCACCGAAGATGGTGGTGACCACCGGGATCACGTTCATCAGCGAGACGCCGAACACCACCAGCATGCCGCGCCAGCTGTACTTGAACGCTTCGCGGATCGGCGAGCGGCGGCGGCTGACGTTTTCCACCTTCTGCACGAAGGCTTCCGGCTCCTGAACCTCGCGGCGAATGATGAAGGCGGCGATCAGCACTGCGGCGCTGAGCAGGAACGGAATGCGCCAGCCCCAGCTGTTGAACGCCTCTTCCGGCATGAAGTACGCCAGCGGCAGGAAGATCGCCGCCGCCAGCACCTGGCCGGCCTGCACGCCTTGCAGGGTGAAGCTGGCGAAGAAGCCGCGGCGTCCGGGCGGCGCGTGTTCGAGGATCATCGAGCTGGCCCCGGCGATCTCGCCGGCCACGGCGAAGCCCTGGATCAGGCGCAGGACCACCAGCAGGGCCGGGGCCCAGTAGCCGATCTGGCTGAAGGTCGGCAGCAGGCCAACGGCGAAGGTGGCGATGCCCATGAGGAACATGCACAGCAGCAGGACATGCTTGCGTCCGCGGGTGTCGCCCCAGTGGCCGAGGACGAAGGCGCCCACGGGCCGTGCCAGGTAGCCGACGCCGTAGGTGGCGAGGGAGGCGATGATCGCCAGTTTCGGGTCGCCGGCGGGGAAGAAGATCTGCGGGAAGATCAGCGCGGCGGCCTGGGCGTAGATGAAGAAGTCGTAGTATTCGAGGGCGGATCCGACCCAGCCGCTGGCGGTGGCCTTGCGGGTCTGGCGGGTGTTGTCGTGGGTGCTCATGGTGTTTTCTCTTGTTGTTTTTATGGTGTTCTCTCGGGCCTCATCGCGGGCAACGCCCGCTCCCACAGGGTCAGTGGTGTGCACGCGATCCTTGTGGGAGCGGGCGTGGCCCGCGATGAGGCCCGAGAGGTCTCTACAACTGCTCGGTCGAAACGATCTGCCCGGTCCGCGCCGCCTCGCTGATCGCCTCGACGATCTGCAGATTGCGCAAGCCGTCGCGCACGCTCACCCGCGGCTCGACCTCGCCACGGATCACCTGGCAGAAATGCGCCAGCTGCCGCGCCAGTGGATCGGCCTCTTCGAGGCTGGCGACGCCGGTCTCGAACGGCTTCCACCACGAGCGCTGCTCGCCCGGCGCGTAGTACTTCAGGCGCATGCTCGGGATCGCCAGCGAACCCTGGGTGCCGGCCAGCACGTAGCAGTCCTCGTCGGCGTAGCTGGGGTAGTCGTGGTTTTCCCGCGCGGTCTGCTCCCAGCTGCGGGCGCAGGCGGCGGTGTCGGAGAGCAGGAAGGTGCCGAGTGCGCCGCTGGCGAAGCGCAGGCTGATCGACACCGTGTCCTCCACGGCGAAACCGCGGGTGGCACTGGAGGCCTGGGCCTGCACGGCGACGATCTCGCCGCACAGCGAACGCAGGTTGCCGATCTCGTGGATCATGTTGATCAGCACCGGGCCGCCGCCGGCCTCGCGGCGCCAGGGCGCGGCGTCGAAGTAGTCGTCGGGCTTGTAGAACAGGGCGCTGCCCATCACCGCCACCAGCTTGCCGAGCATGCCCTCGGCCAGCACTTCCCGGGCTTTCTCGAGGATCGCGCTATGGGCGCGGTGATGGCCGACCAGCAGTTTCGCCCCGGCCCGTTCGGCCACCGCCAGCAGGCGCTTGCCTTCGTCCAGGGTGTGCGCCACCGGCTTTTCGATCAGCGCGGGAACGCCGTGGGCGACGCAGGCGAGGGCGCCTTCGACATGCAGGTGATTGGGCGTGGCGAGGATCACGCCATCCGGCCGCTGTTCGCCGAGCAGGGTTTCCAGGTCGCCGTACAGCGGCACACCGAGGCTTTCGGCAAAGGCGGCGGTGGCCGGCAGCGGGTCGACGATGGCGGCCAGCTCGCACTCGGCGCTGGCCTGGAGCAGTTCGATATGGCGGCGGCCGATCAGCCCGGCACCGGCCACGGCAATGCGGATCTTCTTCATAGGGCTCTCTTGTTCTTTTGATGTCCTGCTTCAAGGCAAGGCAGGTTGTATGAGAGGCTAAATAAAAAGTCCCAGGAGATAATCGGGCGTAATGAAGAATCAGAATGTGCTCTCAGCGAATAATGAGCCGCTGCTGCGCGACCTGCAGCTGTTCTGCGAGGTGGCCCGGCGCTCCAGCTTCATCGCCGCGGCCAGCGAGACCGGGTTGTCGCCGGCGCATGTCAGCAAGCGCATCGCCACCCTGGAGGAGCAGCTCGGGGTCAAGCTGTTCAACCGCACCACGCGGCGGGTCAACATCACCAGCGATGGCGAGGCGGCCTTTGTCTGGGCGCAGAAGATCCTCGAGGACGTCGGTGCCATGGTCGATGCGCTGTCCGGTCGGCAGCGCGAGCCGCAGGGCACGCTGCGCCTGTGCACCAGCCTGCGCCTGGGCCGCGAACATATCGCGCCGATCCTCTCGCTGCTGCGCCGCCAGTACCCGGCGCTGGAGGTGTGGCTGGAGTTGCTCGACCGGCGCGCGGACCTGATCGCCGACAACTTCGATATCGATATCCGCGTCGGCGAGGTCCAGGAAAAGCACCTGATCGCCCACCGCATCGCCGAGAGCACACGGGTGCTGGCGGCGGCGCCGGAGTACCTGGCCCGGCGCGGTGCGCCCAAGGTGGCGGCGGACCTGGCGCAGCACGACTGCCTGCTGTTTCGCAGTCGCGACGATCGTTTCGGGGTCTGGCGCCTGGCCGGGCCGAACGGCGCGGAGACGGTGAAGGTCACCGGTCCCATGGCTTCCAACCACAGCGATATCGTTCGCCAGTGGGCCCATGACGGCCACGGCATCATCATGGCCTCGGCCTGGGACATCGCCGGCAGCCTGGCCAGTGGCGCGCTGGTGCGGGTGTTGCCGGGCTGGTACCAGTCGGCGGATATCTGGGCGGTGACGGCGGTACGCTCGTCGAGTTCGGCGAAGGTGCGGGCCTGTGTGGCGTTTCTCAGGGAGCAGCTGGCGAGCGGGCCCTATGCGTTGAACAGCGGGGGGTAGGAGTGATGCCAATGGGGCTGCGTTGCAGCCCTTTCGCGACGGTTCGGCGCCCCGACAAGCTCGCTCCTACAGTGGTTCGGTGCATGCGAATCCCTCGTAGGAGCGAGCTTGTCGGGGCGCCGAACCGTCGCGAAAGGGCCGCAAAGCGGCCCCAATGGATGTCAGGCCCAGCCGCTATTGCGCTTGCGGCCGCGGGTCAGCGCCGGCAGGATCAGCCCGACCAGCAGACCGGCCCCGGCAATGCCGCCGCCATAGACCATGTAGCGCATCAGCACCTGCTTGTTCTCGTCGCCCAGGCGCGCCTGGGTGTCACGCAGTTGCGACTGGGCCTGGGTCAGTTCTTCATTGAGGGCCTGGTTGCGCGCCTGCAGTTCGTCGACCAGGTTCTTGCGCGCGTCGAGGGTTTCCTGCATGCCCTGGACCCGGGTCTTCCAACTGTCGTCGATGCCTTTCAACTGTTCTTCCAGTTGCGTGACGCGCTGGGTCAAATGCGGCAGGCGCTCGGTCTGGCCGGGCACGCTCTGCAGGTCGCTGCTGGCGATCCACACGGTGTCGCCGGATTCGCCGCGGACCTGGCTGTAGTTGCCCTGGGTGGTCAGCAGCTTGACCTTCTGCCCGGATTTCAGGGTGCCGACCAGACGATGGCCGTCGGTAGGGCCGCTGCGCACGTAGGTGCTGAGGCTGTCGCTGACCCAGCGCTCGTCGCTGGCAGGTTCCTCGGCGTGGGCGAGGGTGTGCAGGAACAGGCTGGCGAACAGCGCGGGAAGCACGGCGGAGCGTGCGCGGAGAGGGCGAAGCAGGCGCATGGTTATCTTCCCCGAGAAGAAAAAATGAACACCGCCGACCGCATGCCTGCCGTCAGCGCAATGAAAAAAAGGGGATAACCGTTGGACGTCCCCGGTGGCTCGTCTTGAGCAAGCCACCAGCGCAAAGACCGTTTTTATCGCCTGGGGTTCACTGTCCGGCCTGCCATTGGGCAAACCGTTGGTCGAGGCGCGGGGCCAGCAGGTCATAGTGCTCCCAGCTGGCGCCGGGCTCGTCGATGCCGACGACACCGAGCAGTTGGGTGAGATCGTCGGGCAGCGACGGCGTGCGCTGGCCGAGGTAGTGCGCGGCGAAGGCGTTGCCCTGGCGGGTGAGGTCTTCGTCCACCAGCAGGCTGTCGCAGCACAGCTGGAAGAAGCGTGCGGGGGTCAGGCGGCGTTCGCCCAGGGCCTGGATCTCGGCGTCGTAGTCGGCCTTGAAGTCGCCGCTGAGCAGGTCGTGGGTCGCGCTCCAGGCGAGGAACAGCCCGGTGTAGGGGGCGTGGCGTGGGGAACCATCATCGGCGTAATGCCAGCTGGCAGCTTGAGCAATCATCGCAGCAGTCCTTGTTCTGATGTGGGGCCTTGCTGGCGGCTACTTTACTCCTTCCGTTCATGGCCGCTAGCCATCTGAGACTGAATGCCGCACACGACGACTGGTTCTTTGGTCGGATTTGGTATCGGATGGGCGGGGGCGTTAACATCTGAACTTTCCTACAAAAACACAAAAGGCATCCTATGAACTCCCTCGCTGTGTCCCTTCAGGACGAGGCAGCGCCCGAAGGCGTCTGCTACGGCTGCGGCTCGGCTCACCCGAGCGGCCTGCATCTGAAAAGCCACTGGGCCGATGACGGCATCCACGTCATCTGCAGCCATTCCCCCGACAGCACCTTCTGCGGCTGGCCCGGCCTGGTCTACGGCGGCCTGCTGGCGATGCTGGTGGATTGCCATTCCAACTGGACCGCGATGGCCTATCACTACCGTGCCGAAGGCCGCGAGCCGGGCTCGTTGCCGCGCATCGACTGCGTGACCGGGCACCTCGGCCTGACCTACCTGAAGCCGACGCCGATGGGCGTGGAGCTGACCCTCAAGGCCCGGGTCGAGGGCGAAGTGGGGCGCAAGACCCGGGTGATCTGCGAGGTCTGGGCCGGCGATGTGCTGACGGTGACGGCGGATTCGGTGTTCGTGCGGGTGGACACCGAGAAGCTGAAGCAGCAGGCGCACGGGCAGGGCTGATCGACGCGGGGACATGGACGGACACCCTGGCAGCCAGCAACAAGATCCCCGGCAGCCAGGGGCAAGACGGGACAATGGGGTGCGGCGCAGAGTGACGCACAACCATAACAACGGCACTTGAGGTCTTCACCATGTCGCTCAACGACACACTCAGCGCGCACCTGAACCGGGGCACGATCGGGTTCCCCACCGCCCTTGCCAGTACCATCGGCCTGATCATGGCCAGCCCTGTCATCCTGACCGCGACCATGGGCTTCGGCATCGGCGGCAGTGCCTTCGCCGTGGCGATGCTGATCGCGGTGCTGTTGATGCTGGCGCAATCGACCACCTTCGCCGAAGCCGCGGCGATCCTGCCGACCACCGGCTCCGTGTACGACTACATCAACTGCGGCATGGGCCGCTTCTTCGCCATCACCGGCACCCTGTCGGCCTACCTGATCGTCCATGTTTTCGCCGGCACCGCGGAAACCATCCTCTCCGGGGTGATGGCCCTGGTGAACTTCGAGCACCTCAACACCCTGGCCGAATCCGCCGGCGGCTCCTGGCTGCTCGGCGTCGGCTTCGTGGTGGTGTTCGCCATCCTCAATGCCTTCGGCGTCAGCGTCTTCGGCAAGGCCGAGATCATCCTCACCTTCGGCATGTGGACCACCCTGATGGTGTTCGGCGTGCTCGGCCTGATCGCCGCGCCGGCGGTGCAGCTGGACGGCTGGTTCGGCGAGTCGATGGTCGGCACCGACCTGGTCACCGTGCTGTCGCTGGTAGGCATGGCGATGTTCATGTTCGTCGGCTGCGAGTTCGTCACCCCGCTGGCCCCGGACCTGCGCCGCTCGGCGCGGACCATGCCGCGAGCCATGGCCCTCGGCCTGCTCGGCGTGGCCAGCTGCATGTTCATCTATGGCGCGGCGATGAAACGCCAGGTCGAGAACGTGGTGCTGGATGCTGCCACTGGCGTGCACCTGCTGGACACGCCGATGGCCATCCCGAAATTCGCCGAGCAGGTGATGGGTGACATCGGCCCGCTGTGGCTGGGTATCGGCTTCCTGTTCGCCGGTGCCGCGACCATCAACACCCTGATGGCCGGCGTTCCGCGGATTCTCTACGGCATGGCCGTGGACGGCGCGCTGCCGAAGGTCTTCACCTACCTGCACCCGCGCTTCAAGACGCCGCTGGTGTGCATTCTCGTGGCCATGCTGATCCCGTGCCTGCACGCCCTGTACCTGGGTGGCAACACCGACAACATCATGCACCTGGTGCTGGCCGCGGTCTGCGCCTGGAGCACCGCCTACCTGCTGGTGACCCTCTCGGTGGTGATCCTGCGCATCCGCCGTCCGGACCTGCCGCGGGCCTACCGCTCGCCGTTTTTCCCGCTGCCGCAGCTGCTGTCCAGCGTCGGCATCCTGCTGGGCATGTGGTTCATCACCCCGCCGGGCATGAACCCTGCCGACGTCTATGTGCCGTTCGCCTGGATGCTCGGCGGTACCGCGGCCTACGCGCTGTTCTGGACGTTGGTCGTGCAGCGGGTCAACCCGTTCAAGCCGGCGGTGGTCGAAGAAGTCCTGGCCAAGGAGTTCGCCAACGAACCTGGAGTCCATCATGGCAACCACTACGCCGAACCTGTGGCAAAGACTGTTTGATCGCGCACCCTCGGGCTATCGCCCGGGGGTGACCCTGGAACACCTGCGGCGCAATCTGGGCCTGGCCGGGTGCCAGGTCCTGGAGCCCGGCCGGGCGCGTTTCAGCCTGGCCGGCGGGGTCGAGTTCGAGGTGCGCGAGCGCACCGAATCGCAGCTGTTGATGCATATCGTGGTCTGCGAGTTTCGCTTGCAGTGCCGTGCCGCTTCAGAGGGCGCTGCGACCCTGGAGCTGCACCACACCGGGGCGATTCGCCGCAGTGGCCTGGGGTGGAAACAGAAGGGCGGCGAAGCGGGGTTGCTGGAGAGCGTCCGCCGGCGTCTGGAGCAGGACGACGCGCTATCCCGGGCGCTGATGCCGCTGGACTTCAAGCGCCTGCGCCTGGAGCGCGGCGAAGGGCAGTGGACGGTGCTCCTGGAGCATATGGGCGGTAGTGAAGTTGTTAACAGGATGCCGGCGTTTCGGCGCTATATCCGCCTGGATTCGCAGCAGAGGGAGTTGTTGCTGACTGCTTTGATCGGGTTGAAAAAACTGCTGCAAGACCTCTAGGCGCAACCCCCTCGTAGGAGCGTGGCTTGCCCGCGAAAGGACCGCAAAGCGGTCCCAGATACCGATGCAGATTGGGACCGCTTTGCGGTCCTTTCGCGGGCAAGCCGCGCTCCTACAGGGAGGGCGTTCGCCGGGTTGGCACTCAATATGCTTTCACACACGGGCTTACAGAATTGTTGCGCGCATATAGATAACATGTTAACTATTGCCCGACAAAAACAAGATGCCACTGTGGAGGTACCTATGAGTATCCATCCGGCTACCGGCTCGGCCCTGGATCGCTGGAACGCGGCGATGCAGGCAACCTGCGGGTATTTCGAAACCGAACTTGCGTTCAACCGCTCGCTGTTCATCGGCGAGATTTCCACCTGGTCGCGGGGAGGCCTGGGCATGGCCAACCTGCGCACCAATGCCGGGGTGATTCGGCGCAACGGCCTCAAGGCCGATCGCGACAACGACCAGCATTGCTTCCTGGTCAGCCAGCGCACCGGTTTTTCCCAGATCACCCAGAACGGCATCAGCCTGCAACTGGCCCCCGGCGAGATGCTGCTGATGGACGCGGTGGGCGCCTGCGAGATCATGCCGTTCGGCCTGATCGAGCACGCCTCGCTGTCGCTGTCGCGGGACCAGGTCTGTCGCCAGCTGGGCGGCGACCAGAAGATCTTCGGCAAGATCTCCCAGAGCAAGGCCTGCGGGCGCATGCTTCATCTGCTGATGGACCAGCTGTGCAAGGAGACCGCCGCCGGCGAAGGCGAGCACGCCGAGGGCGACGCCCTGCACAGTGCCTTCCTCTCGCTGCTGGGCTCGGCGCTCGAAGGCAGCGAGCAGGATGCGCGCCTGCCGGCGTCGTTGCAGGGCGCCGACCTGCGCAGCTATGTGCAGAAGGTCATCGACGAGTCCCTCGGCCAGCCCGGCCTGACCCCGGTCAGCCTGGCCAATCGCCTGAATATCTCGGTGCGGCATCTGTACCGCCTGTTCGAGGAGCAGGGCGACAGCGTCTGCCGCTATATCCAGCGCGCGCGCCTGCAGCGCAGCGCCGATGATCTGTCCAACCCGATCCACAAGACCGAGTCGATCACCACCATTGCCTACAAGTGGGGCTTCACCGATTCGGCGCATTTCAGTCGTTCGTTCAAGAAGCAGTTCGAGCAGTCGCCCAAGGACTTCCGCAGCAGCAGCCTCGCGGGTCTGGTCCTGAGCTGAGAAAAGCAGTGTGCGTGGCGTGATGGCTTGACCCGAGCAGGGCTTGCCCCTAGTCTCGCAAAAATTGTCTACCTATCGGTCGGTAGCGTTTCTTGGACGCCATCGGCACCTGGAGAAGTGTTGCATGAGAGTCCTGTCGCCTTCGGCGGAGAAGATTTGCGTGGTGGCGGTCGAGCAGTTCGCCGAATCCGGCTACGACGCCGCCTCGCTCAACGACATCGCGGTGGCGGTGGGCATGCGCAAGCCGTCGCTGTATGCGCATTTCAGCAGCAAGGTGGACCTGTTCGAGGCGGTGTTCGAGCGCGCCCTCGAAGCCGAGCGGCTGCATGTCGAAGGTTGCTTCGCCGCCGATGCCGGCTTGCCGGGGGCGCTCTACGGACAGCGGCTGGCGGAGCGTTTCCAGGAGTCGGCGCACCTGCGGTTCCTGCTGCGCGCGGCGTTCTTTCCGCCGGCGGATCTGCGCGGGATGATTTCCTCGGGGTTCGAGGCCTACCTGGCGCGGATGGGCGAGATTTTCGGCAAGGCGCTGGCGCAGCAGTTTCCGCAGTTGGGCACGGAACGCCGGCAGCTGTTCGTCGATGCCTACCTGGGGGTGGTCGACAGCCTGACGGTGGAGTTGATCTATGCCGGGCAGGCGGCGTATGAGCGGCGGCTGAAGGCGATGTGGACGATCTTTGCGGTTTCGCTGGAAGCGGCGGTGTGAGCTTTTGGGCCCGCGTTGCGGGCCTTCGCGGGCAAGCCACGCTCCTACGGTAGGAGCTGGCTTGTCGTGTGATGAACCACTGCGAAGGCCCGCAACGCGGGCCCAAAATTCTCAGGCCACCGCGAAGTAATGTTTCACGAAGCTCTCGCTGAGGATCTCCCACAGCACCGGCGTGCCCTTGGTCACGAACCAGCTGTCACCGACCTTGTACTCGGTCACCTGGCCGGTGCTCTCGTCGGTCAGGCGCACCGCGCCGGTGACCACCACGGCCTGTTCGTTGAACGGGTAGACCATGCGGAACTTGCCCTGGGTGGTGCCGAAGTAGGCGCTGCTGACCGCGTCGGTTGGGGCGCCGAAGGTCATCTTGCCGAAGGCGCGCACCTCGCCTTCGAGAATCTCCGAACCCAGGTCGGCAACGGTGCCCCAGGCGTCGAGGTCGCTGAGCTGGATGTTCTGCTGGCTGGCAATAAGGGTCATGGCAGTGGTTCCTTGAACGATGGAATGAAGAGGCGACGGCAGCCACGAAGCGGGCCGCTCATGCCGCCATTAAGGCCTTTTGGCGCAAATGAAGTCTTGATCGCCCGTGCCGCGGCATTTGTTCCGGGTTGCCAGGGCGGTCGAGGCACTGTTGCGTGGTACGGTTTTTGTTAAAGTATTAACAAATAGCCTGAGAACCTTGATTGTTCATGTCCAGTCGTCCTCGTCAGTCCTTGACCCTGACCCTTCTGCAAGCCCGTGAAGCCGCCATGCGCTTCTTCCGTCCCTCCCTCAACGAACACGGCCTGACCGAACAGCAGTGGCGGGTGATCCGCATCCTGCGCCAGCAGGGCGAGATGGAGATCTATCGCCTGGCCGAGCAGGCCTGCATTCTCAAGCCGAGCATGACCGGTGTGCTGGTGCGCATGGAGGCCGCCGGGCTGGTGAAACGGCGCAAGGCCGAGAATGACCAGCGTCGGGTGCTGGTGGAGCTGGCGGAGAAGGGCGAGGAGAGCTTTGCCTCGATGAGCCAGTGCATGGAGGCCAACTACCAGAAGCTGCAGGGGCAGTTTGGCGAGGAGAAGTTGCAGCAGTTGCTGGGGTTGCTGGATGAGCTGAAGCAGGTTCGGCGGTGACTTGGATTGGGGCTGCTTCGCAGCCCTTCGCGGGCAAGCCACGCTCCTACGAGGAGCACGCGATCCTGCCGTAGGAGCGTGGCTTGCCCGCGAAGGGCCGCAAAGCGGCCCCAAAAAATCAATAGACACCGCCGCTGGCAGGTTGAACCACCGACCCTTCCTTGAACTTCGCCGCCAACCCCTGCAACCCGCGCATCAGCACCGTGGTATCGACACCGACGGCAACGAACTTCGCCCCCAGCTCGATATAGCGCCGCGCCAGCTTCTCGTCGGCGCTGAGGATCCCCGCCGCCTTGCCGGCCTTGTTGATCCGCGCGATGGCATCCTCGATCGCCGCCTGCACGTCGGGATGCCCCGGATTGCCGCGATGGCCCATGGACGCACTCAAGTCCGCCGGCCCGATGAACACGCCGTCGACACCCTCGACCGCGGCAATCGCGTCCAGGTTGGCCAGGCCTTCCTGGTTCTCGATCTGCACCAGCAGGCACATCTGCGCATCGGCGTGATCCAGGTACCCCGGGATGCTGTTCCAGCGCGACGCCCGCGCCAGCGCACTGCCCACCCCGCGCACACCCTGCGGCGGATAGTGCACGGCACGCACCAGCTGGCGAGCCTGCTCGGCGCTTTCCACCATCGGCACCAGCAAGGTCTGCGCACCGATATCGAGGATCTGCTTGATCAGCGCGGTATCGCCGATCACCGGGCGGATGATTGCTTCGCTGGCATAGGGCGCCACGGCCTGCAGCTGGGCAAGCATGCCGCGCAGGTCGTTGGGCGCGTGTTCGCCGTCGATCAGCAGCCAGTCGAAGCCGGCGTTGGCCGCCAGCTCCGCGCAGTAGGCATCGGCCAGGCCGAGCCACAGGCCGATCTGCGCCGGGTCCTGTTGCAGGCGTTGTTTGAAGCGGTTGACGGGCATGTCCATGGAAAATCTCCTGATCAGACGAAACGGCAGGCGATGGAGCCGAGCATGTCGTAGTCGACATGGAAGGTGTCGCCCGGACGCGCCGCCACCGGACGGGTGAACGAACCGCCGAGGATGATCTGCCCGGCTTCCAGGGTGACGTCGTACGGCGCCAGCTTGTTGGCCAGCCACGCCACGCCCTTGGCCGGGTGGTTGAGCACGGCGGCGGAGACGCCGGATTCCTCGATCACGCCATTGCGGTAGAGCACCGCCGGGACCTTGCGCAGGTCGATCTCGGTCGGCCGCACCGGACGCCCGCCCATGACCACGCCGGCGTTGGCGGCGTTGTCCGAGATGGTGTCGAAGACCTTGCGGGTGACCTGGGTCTGCGGATCGACCTGCTGGATGCGCGCGTCGATGATTTCCAGCGCCGGGATCACCCACTCGGTGGCGTCGAGCACATCGAACACAGTGACGTTGGGGCCTTTCAGCGGTTTGCCGAGAATGAACGCCAGCTCGACCTCGACCCGCGGCACGATGAAGCGCTCGAACGGGATGTCGCTGCCTTCCTCGAACAGCATGTCGTCGAGCAGCGCACCGTAGTCCGGCTCGGTGATGTTCGACGACACCTGCATGGCGCGGGAGGTCAGGCCGATCTTGTGGCCGACCAGCTTGCGTCCGTCCTGGATCTTCTGCGCCACCCAGGCGCGCTGGATGGCGTAGGCGTCCTCGATGGTGATGCCGGGATGCTCCAGGGAGAACTGGCGCACCTGTTCACGGCTGCGTTCGGCGCGGTCCAGTTGGGCCGCGGCGGCGAGGATCTGGCTGTGGTCGAGCATGGGGAAATTCTCTTACTGAGGGTTGACGGTGGCGGCCTGGGTGCGCAGCACCAGCAGGCCGCCGAGCGTGATGAAGAAGGCCAGCACGTACAGGGCCAGGCTGGCGCTGTGGGTGGTGTCGCGCATCCAGCCGATCAGGTACGGCGCGGCGAACGAGGCGATGCTGCCCAGCGAGCTGATCAGGCCGATACCGGCGGCCTGGGTGGTGTTGGAGAGGAACGCCGGCGGCAGTTGCCAGAACATCGGCAGGGCAGCGCTGGCGCCCATCCCGGCGATCACCAGGCCGCTCATGACCAGGGTCGCGCTGTCCGGTGCAATACCGGCCACGGCGATGCCGGCGGCCGACATCAGCAGCGGCACGCAGAGGTGCCAGCGGCGTTCGCGGCGCCGGTCCGAGGAACGTCCGCAGGCGATCATGAAGAAGCAGCCGGCCAGGTAGGGCACGGCGCTGAGCAGGCCGACGCGGCCGTCGCTGCCGATGCCGGCGCCGTGGATCAGGGTCGGCATCCAGAAGGCCAGGGTGTTCACCGCCAGCATCACCGCGCAGTACACCGCCACCAGCAGCCAGACCCGGGCATCACCGAGAATGCCGCCGAAGGAATTGATCGGCTTGCGGGTTTCTTCCTGCGCCAGTTGCTCGCGCAGGTCGCGTTTCTGCTCGGTGCTCAGCCAGTCGACGCTGTCGAAGCTGTCCGGCAGGCACTTGAGCACCACCAGGCCCAACACGATGACCGGAGCACCCTCCAGGAGAAACATCCACTGCCAGCCGCGCAGGCCGGCGGCGTCGTGGAACAGTTCGAGGATGCCGCCGGACAGCGGTCCGCCGACCACCCCGGCCATCGGCACGGCGATGGCGAACAGCGCGGTGATGCCGGCGCGGCGACGGGCCGGGTACCAGCGATTGAGGTAGACCAGGATGCCCGGGAAGAAACCGGCTTCGGCCACGCCCAGGAGGAAGCGCAGCACGTAGAAACCGCTGGCGCTTTCCACCAGCAGCATGCTGGTCGACAACGCGCCCCAGACCACCATCAGGGTGGCGATCCAGCGCCGCGGGCCGACGCGGTCCAGGGCCATGTTGCTGGGCACGCCGAACAGCGCGTAGGCGATGAAGAACAGACCGGCGCCCAGGCCGTACACCGTGTCGCTGAAGTGCAGGTCGGTGCTCATCTGCATCTTGGCGAAGCCGATGTTGATGCGGTCGAGGTGGGCGAACAGGTAACACACCAGCAACAGCGGCATGAGCCGCCAGGTCACGGTGGAGTGGGTCGAATCCTGACGGCTGAGGGTGACGCTATCTGCGGTATTGGCTGTGCTCATGATCTTGTACTTTTTTTGTCAGAGTGCCGTGGGTGTTTCAGGGGGGAGGTCAGCCCGCCTGGTTGCTCAGAAACGCATGGACGTTGTTCTGCTTGAAGTTCAGTTGCGGGTGCAGCTCGATCATCTCGAACGACAGCGCCAGCAGGCGCTCGGCCTGCAGCGCGGCGAAGTGCTCGGTGATCACCGCGAACAGCTGCTCGGCGACCTGGGTGCGGGTTTCCAGGTCGCGGCCGTGGCCGACCTTGAGGGTCATGTGGACGAAGGCGTAGTCGTGCTTGCCGTCGGCCATGCGCCAGGTGTCCAGGCGCACCGCGCGGCTGCGGATGCCGCCGAGGGGGAACACGCCGCTGGCGCCGAGGGTGGCGTGGACCTTGTCGAACAGGCCGGGCAGGTCGGCCTGCTGTTCGATGTTGTCGGTGATTTCAGCGATGAAATGGGGCATGGGGACTCCTGGGGAATCAGAGCGGGAAGATCGCGTTGATCTGGCCGGTGCCGGAGCTGCCGAACGGTTCGGTGAGGACTTCCACCGGCTTGTCGTAGTCGGCGCCGCCGAGCAGGCCGAGGAGCATCGCGGTGTCGTGCATGCCACCTTCGCCGTAGCAGTGCACGGCGTAGTCCGGGAGCATCGCGCAGAACTCCTTGAAGCGACCCTGCTTCCACAGCTCGACCACGCGCATGTCCACTTGCTTGTCGAACTCGCGGGTCCAGTTGTGGATGTTGGCTTCGGCGTTGCGATCGTCGGAGAACCGGTGGGAGAGGGAGCCGGAGGCCAGCACCAGGACCTTGCGGTCGCTCTGCTCGATGGCCCGGCGTACTGCGGCGCCGAAGGCCAGGCTGTCTTCCAGGCGATGCCAGGCGCACCAGGCGGCGATGGAGACGACCTGCAGTTTTTCGTCCTCCGGCACGCCCATGTGCATGTAGCGCATCGGTACCAGGGTGCCGTATTCCAGCTCCAGGCTCGGGATGTTGTGGGCCTGGGTGCGTACGCCGGCGGCGTTGGCTTGCTCGGCGATCAGCTGGCCCAGTTCGGGGCAGCCGGGGTATTCGAATTCCATGTCGCGGATGAAATGCGGCAGTTCGTTGCTGGTGTAGACACCCTTGAAGTGCTCGCCGCAGTTGATGTGGTAGGCGCTGTTGACCAGCCAGTGCACGTCGAACACCACCGCGGTGTCGGCGCCCAGCTCGCGGGCGCGGCGGCCGATTTCCTTGTGGCCGGCGATGGCTGCTTCACGGCAGCCGTGGTGCTTGCCCGGCAGCTCGGACAGGTACATCGAGGGGACGTGGCAGACTTTGGCTGCCAGGACGACTTCGCCCATGGAGGAACTCCTGGTTTCGTTGTTCTTGGAGATTTTGGGACCGCTGCGCGGTCCTTCGCGGGCGAGCCACGCTCCTACGGGGGATCTCGGTACTCTCGTAGGAGCGTGGCTTGCCCGCGAAGGGGCCTACGCGGTCTTGCCGGTCACACGCCCCAGCGCGGGATGTGATGGCTACCCATCGAGATGCACACGTTCTTGATCTCGGCGAACACTTCGAAGCTGTACTGACCGCCTTCGCGACCGGTGCCCGAACCCTTCACTCCGCCGAACGGCTGGCGCAGGTCGCGCACGTTCTGGCTGTTGATGAAGACCATGCCGGCCTCGATGCCACGGGCCAGGCGATGGGCCTTGCCGATGTCCTGGGTCCAGATGTACGAGGCCAGGCCGTACTCGGTGTCGTTGGCCAGTTGCAGCGCTTCGGCCTCGTCCTTGAACGGGATCAGGCAGACCACCGGGCCGAAGATCTCTTCCTGGGCGATGCGCATCTTGTTGTTCACGTCGGCGAACACGGTCGGCTGGATGAACTGGCCCTTGGACAGGTGCGCCGGCAGGTTGGCCGGGCGCTCCAGGCCACCAGCGAGCAGGGTGGCGCCTTCCTCGATGCCGATGCGGATGTAGCCGGTGACCTTGTCGTAGTGGGCCTGGGTGATCATCGAGCCGACCTGGGTTTTCGGATCGGTCGGATCACCAACAATGAGCCGCTTGGCGCGCGCGGCGAACTCGGCGACGAACTGCGGGTACACGCTCTCCTGGATGAAGATCCGGCTGCCGGCGGTGCAGCGCTCGCCGTTCAGCGAGAAGATGGTGAACAGCGCGGCGTCCAGGGCGCGTTCCAGGTCGGCGTCCTCGAAGATCAGCACCGGCGACTTGCCGCCCAGTTCCATCGAGTACTTCTTCAGGCCGGCGGTCTGCATGATCTTGCGGCCGGTGGCGGTGCCGCCGGTGAAGGAGATCGCGCGCACGTCCGGGTGACGCACCAGGGCGTCGCCGGCGGTGGCGCCGTAACCCTGGATGACGTTGAGTACGCCGTTCGGAATGCCGGCCTCGACGGCCAGGCGACCCAGCTCGTTGGCGGTCAGCGGCGACAGTTCGCTCATCTTCAGTACCGCGGTGTTGCCCAGGGCCAGGCACGGCGCGGTCTTCCAGGTGGCGGTCATGAACGGCACGTTCCACGGCGATACCAGGCCACACACACCGACCGGCTGGTACAGGGTGTAGTTGAGCATCTGGTCGTCGACCGGGTAGGTGTGGCCGTCCATGCGCGTGCAGACTTCGGCGAAGAAGTCGAAGTTGTGCGAGGCACGCGGAATCAGCACGTTCTTGGTCTGGTGGATCGGCAGGCCGGTGTCCAGGGTCTCCAGCTCGGCCAGCTTCGGCACGTTCTGGTCGATCAGCTCACCCAGCTTGCGCATCAGGCGGGCACGTTCCTTGGCCGGGGTGTTGGCCCACTTCGGGAAGGCTTCCTTCGCCGCGGCGACCGCCTGGGCGACTTCCTCGGCACCGCCGCTGGCGACTTCACCGATGGCTTCGCCGGTGGCCGGGTTGTAGTTGACGAAGGTGTCCTTGCTCTCGACCTCGCGGCCGTTGATCCAGTGCTTGATCATGCTGCTCATGCCTCGGTTTTGTTGTGCTCTTCGTTTCTAGGGGCAGCGAAGAACTCGGCTTCGCTGACGATGCGGTTGACCAGGCGGCCGACACCTTCCACTTCCACCACCACTTCATCGCCCGGGACCACGTCGGCCAGGCCTTCCGGGGTGCCGGTGGCGATCATGTCTCCGGGTTGCAGGGTCATGAAGCTGGACAGGTATTCGATCAGGTAGGGGATGTCGAAGATCATGTCGCGGGTAGTGCCTTCCTGCTTCAGCTCACCGTTGATCCAGGTGCGCAGGGTCAGGTTGGACGGGTCCGGCACATCGGCCACGTCGACGATCCACGGACCGACCGGGGTGGTGCAGTCGCGGTTCTTCACCCGCAGGTTGGGCCGGTAGTAGTTCTCCAGGTAGTCGCGGATGGCGTAGTCGTTGCAGACCGTGTAGCCCGCCAGGTACTCCAGGGCGTCCTCGCGCTTGACGTTGCGCGCCGGCTTGCCGATCACCGCCACCAGCTCGCACTCGTAGTGCATGTACTTGATGTTGTCCGGACGCCAGGTGATCGCGTTGTGGCCGGTGTAGGTGCCCGGCGACTTGACGAACGCCAGTGGCTCGGTCGGCGGCGCGAAGGCCAGTTCGGCGGCGTGGTCGGCGTAGTTCAGGCCGAGGGCGAACATGCTGCCGTTGGCCGGTGGCAGCCACTCGACCTGGTCTTCCGCCAGCAGGCGGCCGTCGGCCAGGCGTACGGCGTTGTCGGCTTCCACGGTCACCGCGTGGACTTCACCCTGGAAACGGATACGAGCGTGTTTCATCAGTGGGCCTCCTCGGCGACGATCGGGTTGGCCAGACGGCCGAGCCCGGTGATTTCGATTTCGACCTGGTCGCCCGGCTGGACGTCGACGCGGCCTTCCGGGGTGCCGGTGATCAGCACGTCGCCTTCATGCAGGGTCATGAACTCGGTGATTTCCGCGATCAGTTGCGGGATGCCGCGCACCAGGTTGGCGGTGCTGTTCTGCTGGCGGACTTCACCGTTGATGAACAGGCGGATGTCCAGGGCGTGCGGGTCGGCGACCTGCGCGACGGGCACCAGCTCCGGGCCGATCACGCAGAAGCCGTCACGGCACTTGGCCTTGACCGCCGGGCGGTAGTAGCTCTCTTCCGGCAGGCTGAATTCGTTGACGATGGTGAAACCGGCGACGTGTTCCAGGGCCTGTTCGGCGCTGACCCGGCTGGCGCGCTTGCCGATCACCACACCCAGGGCGGGACCTGCCTGCAGGCGCTCGATGCCGTGCGGATAGACCACCGGCTGGCCGTGGCCATTGCGGGTGTTGGGGGTCTTGATGAACAGCACCGGCTTGACCGGTGGCTTCTGGTACGGCGCCTGTTCGAATTCGGCGAGACGCTGTTCCAGCAGCCCCTTGTAGTTCAGCGCGACGCCGAACAGGGTGCCGGTGGCAGCGTCATGCAGGGCACGGCTCATGCTCTTCTCCTGACAGTGGGCGGGACGACACAGGGTGCCCCGCGGGGATAATTGTTAATGTGTTAACGTTATAATTAAGATGTTAACGAAATGCAAGCTGCCGTGCGTTCGACGGGGCGCTAAGCTGGCGGGCAGAACCACAAGCGGTACGAGGTAGACGGACATGAGCGATCGCACGCCGATCCCCAACATCAACATCGGCCAGGTCTACGACCAGCGCTACAGCGATTCGGAAGTGCACTACGACAAGCTCGGCAACCTCGCCGGGTTCTTCGGCCGCAACATGCCGGTGCACCGCCACGACCGCTTCTTCCAGGTGCACTACGTCAAGTCGGGGACGGTGCGGGTCTATCTGGACGACCAGCAGTACGTCGAATCCGGGCCGATGTTCTTCCTCACGCCACCGACCATCCCGCATTCCTTCGTCACCGAGGCGGATGCCGACGGGCATGTGCTGACCGTGCGTCAGCAACTGGTCTGGCAGTTGCTCGAGGCCGATCCGGGGCTCGCCCCGGGACCGCAGGTGGCGCCGGCCTGCGTGGCGCTGAGCGGACTGGAAGGGCACTTCGCGGCGGAAGCGCAGCGCCTGGAGCTGCTCTTCGATCTGCTGCGCGGGGAAGTGGAGGGGGGCGAAGCGGGACGGGAGCCGGCGCTGCACAGCCTGACCCGGCTGCTGATGATCAGCCTGCTGCGCCTGTGCGCCCGCTCATTGCCGGCGCGGAGCACGCGGCATGAGGACCTGCAGATCTTCCATCGCTTCAACGAACTGATCGAGGCGCATTACCTGGAGCATTGGCCGTTGTCGCGTTATGCCGAGGGGATCGGCGTGACCGAGGCGCGGCTGAACGACGTGTGCCGGCGCATCGCCGACCTGCCGTCCAAGCGCCTGGTGCTGGAACGGGTGATGCAGGAAGCCAAGCGCCTGCTGCTGTTCACCGGCAGTTCGGCGAACGAGATCTGCTACAGCCTGGGGTTCAAGGATCCCGCGTATTTCAGCCGGTTTTTCCTGCGGTATGCGCAGGTGACGCCGGGGGAGTACCGGCAGAGGCAGGGAGGTTTGCGCTGATCTCCCGGGCCTCATCGCGGGCTACGCCCGCTCCCACAGGGACCGCGCTGTTCTCAAGGGCAGCGGAGAACCTGTGGGAGCTGGCGAAGCCTGCGATGAGGCCGGCACTGGCAAAGATGTTGTCCGGGCGGGCGCCATCGCGGGCTACGCCCGCTCCCACAGGGACCGCGCTGTTCTCAAGGGCGGCGGAGAACCTGTGGGAGCTGGCGAAGCCTGCGATGAGGCCCGAAGGAGGAGCGGATTTCTTCAGCCAGCCACTTTAAGCGCAGGCGACCCGATCCGTTTCAACCCCTCCCGCTCCCCGCGAAAATGCGGAAGGATATGCTCCCCAAGCCGATACGCCTCCTCCAGATGCGGATACCCCGCCAGGAAGAACACATCGATCCCCAGGTCGTTGTACTCGCGAATCCGCGCCACCACGTTTTCGTAGCTCCCCACCAGCGCCAGCCCCGGCGGAATCCCGATATAGCCGAACCCGGCCCAGACGTTCGGGTAGATGAAGAAGTCATCGAAGCGCTTGCTCGCCTCGCGGTCGCCGTACTCCTCCTCGTAGCTCAGCTTGCGCGCGGTCCGCAGCCCGGCATGGGCCGCGGCGGCCTTGATGGTGTTCTTCGCCACGCCTTCGTCGAAGAAGCGCTTGGCCTCGGCCAGCGCCAGTTCCTCGGTCTCGCGGGTGATCACGTCGATGGACAGGCCGAAGCGAATCACCTCGCTGCGCCCATGCTTCAAGGCCCGCTCGCGGATATCGGCGATCAGCTCGCGGATCTTGTCCGGGTGCTCGGCGCGCATCAGGTAGAAGTCCGCGTGCCTGGCGGCGAACTCCCGCGCCGCAATCGACGAGCCGGCGGTGCAGATCAGCGGCAGCTCGGCCTTCTTCTGCGGCCCGCGCAGGCCACCGCCCTCGGCCTTGAAGAAACGCCCGTCGTAATGGAAGTTCTCCGACCCCCAGTAGCCGCGCACCACATCCATGAACTCGGTGGCGCGCTCGTAGCGCTCGTCATGTTCGAAGAAGTCGCCGACCTGGCGCTGCACCGCGTCCGAACCGCCGTTGATGATGTTCCAGATCAGCCGGTTGCCAGTGGCGCGCTGGTAGGTCGCGGCCTGCTGCACCGCCACCCATGGCGTGTAGTGATAGGGCTGGAACGCCGCCACGTAGTTGAGCGTGCGGGTTTCCCGGGCGAGCAGCGAGCACACCGTCCAGGGCTCCTCGCCATAGGGCGCGTTGACCATCAGCACACCGCCGAAACCGTTGATCTCGGCGGCCCTGGCGATCTGCCCGAGGTAGTCGATGTAGGTGAAATGGTCGCCGACACGAAAGCCCGAGACGGCGCCGGTGCTGTCGCCACCCGCATGCCAGTCGCCACGGTTGCGCGGATCGCCGGGGAGGAACTGGGTTTCGCCGTGCAGCGGCAGGCGGGTGAAGAATTCGATGCTCATGGGGCGAGGTCCTTATTGCACGGTGGGGTTGCAGATCGGCGCGACGGTCTGACCGGCGAAGACCTTGCGGGCGAACGGCAGGGAGTCCGTGAGCGAGGCGTTGACCGTCTCGCTGTGGCCGAGGCCCTTGTACAGGTGGCCTTCCACTACCGAGCCGGCCTTGCAGGCGTCCTGCATCAGCGCCACCTGGGTCGCGGCGGCGGGGGTTTTGTCTTCCGCGCCGGTGCCGATGAAGATCGGCTGCGCGAGTTTCAGCGTCGGGTAGCTGACCTGGGCCTGCCAGGCCTTCAGCTGTTCGCCGTCGTTGGCCTTGCGGGTGTTGGCCGGGGTCAGGCCGGTGCCGATGACGTCGGCGGTCAGCGCCGCCAGGCAACTGGTACGGGCCTGCTCGAACAGCGGCAGGGCCTTGTCGGTGTAGTAGTCGCGCGGGTCGATCGCCGGGTTGTACTGCTGCGCGGCGAGCAGGGTGTAGAAGCCGTAGGCGAGGGACGCATCGACTTTGTTCGGGTCCTGTTCGCCGACGTTCTTGCTGCCCACGGTGTAGATCACCCCGGTGCCGACGCTACCTTTGAGGCCCAGGTCCGGGGCGTAGCTCGGCGCGTAGGCGGCCGAGGCGAAGGCGCCGGCACCACCTTGCGACTGACCGAGCACCAGCACCTTGTTGGCCAGGCCCGGCACGCCGCCGATCACTGCGCGCGCGGCATCGAGGATGCCGTAGGCGGCCATGCGGTTGTTCAGCAGCGGATGGCCACCGGGGGTGCCGAGGCCCTGGTAGTCGGTGGCGACGATGGCATAGCCCTCGTTCAGCCAGCGCGCCAGGTACTGCACGTCGCGATAGGAGCGCCCGGCCCAGGACGGCGCGCAGACATCCGCCACGCCGACGGTGCCATGGCCCCAGGTGACCACCGGCCAGCCGCCTTCCGGCGCCTTGCCCTTGGGAATGAACAGCGCACCGGACACCGCGATCGGGGTCTTGCCGTCGATGCCGTCGGTGGAGCTGTAGAGGATGCGCACCTGCGAGGCGGCGCCGGGCAGGCTCAGGGTCTGCTCCAGGGGTTCGCTGCGCAACAGCTTGCCCGGAGTGGCAGGGATGGCTGTTTCCCAGGTGTAGAAGGCCGAGACCCGGCCGTCGCCTTGCAGAGGCTGGGGTTTCGGTGCGTAGGTTTCCGCGGCCAGGGCCGTGATGGAAAGGGTCAGCAGGCTCAGGCCGACGGCGAGGGAGCGAGGCAGTTTCATGAAGGGTCCTTGAACGAAACGACAGTCCGCAGCCCTTGAGCGAAAGCCATGCCAATTGTACGGAAAAGCGCTACAGGCCTTTCATTGCGCGGCTTACAGCAAAGTCAGTGATCTCCTGCAGGAATTGCGCGTGCTGATGCTCGCGCAGCGGTTGTTGCCCGGTTGCTGCTGGAGCAGCAGTGAGCGTTTTGGAATATACAAATGCAAATTAATAATTATTTGTTCTAATTTGTTTCGTGCACTATGAAGGCGCGCCACCAATGCCAGGAATGCCCTCATGTCGCTGATTACCCATCCCCATGCTCGTGAATTGACCAAATCGGTTCGCGCCACTGTCCTGGTGTTCAAGGACCCGCGGTCCCAGGAACTGCTCAGCCGTATCGAGCGCCTGGCGCCCAGCGAAGCCAATACGCTGATCATCGGCGAGACCGGCACCGGCAAGGAGCTGGTGGCGCGGCATATCCATCAGCTCAGCCGGCGTGGCCGCGAGCCGTTCGTCGCAGTGAACTGCGGCGCCTTCGCCGAGACCCTGGTGGAGAGCGAGCTGTTCGGTCACGAGAAGGGCGCCTTCACCGGCGCCACCAACGCCAAGGCCGGCTGGTTCGAGGCGGCCAACGGCGGCACGCTGTTCCTCGACGAGATCGGTGACCTGCCGCTGAGCATGCAGGTCAAGCTGCTGCGGGTGCTGCAGGAGCGCGAGGTGGTGCGCCTCGGTTCGCGCACGCCGATCCCGATCAACGTGCGCCTGGTGGCGGCAACCAACGTCAACCTGGCCGACGCCGTGGTCGCCGGGAATTTCCGCGAGGACCTGTTCTATCGCCTGCATGTGGCGACCATCCGCCTGCCGCCGCTGCGCGAACGGCCGGGGGATATCCTGCCGCTGGCCGAGTTCTTCCTCGAAGAGCACTGCCAGCGCCTCGGTTACAACCGCGCCAGCCTCAGCCCGGAAAGCGAACGCAAGCTGCTCGCGCACAGCTGGCCGGGGAACATCCGCGAACTGGAAAACGCCATCCACCACGCGCTGCTGGTGTGCCGCCAGCAGTTGGTGCAGCCCGGCGACCTGCATCTGGTGGACATGCGCCCGATGGGCGTGCGCCAGGACGAGCCGGTCTTCGCCCCGCAACGCCTGCCGGCCGCGCCGCCGGACCTGGAGGCGGCGCTGACCGCGCTGTTCGAACAGAACATTCCCGACCTTTACGAACACATCGAGGAAACCGTGTTCCGCACTGCCTATCGCTTCTGCCACGGCAACCAGCTGCAGACCGGGCGCCTGCTGAACATCAGCCGCAACATCGTGCGTGCGCGGCTGGAGAAGATTGGCGAGCTGCGCAGCAGCAACAGCGCCTAGATGAACAGCGTCAGGAACCAGTAGAGCCCGCCCGCCAGCAGGATCGACATCGGCAGGGTCAGCACCCAGGCCAGCGCCAGGTTGCAGATGGTCCGGCCTTGCAGGCCGGAGCCGTTGGCGACCATGGTCCCGGCCACACCCGAGGACAGCACGTGGGTGGTGGATACCGGCAGGCCGAAATGATCCGCCGCGCCGATGGTGCACATCGCCACCAGCTCGGCGGAGGCGCCCTGGGCGTAGGTCAGGTGGGTCTTGCCGATCTTCTCGCCGACGGTGACGACGATGCGCTTCCAGCCGACCATGGTGCCCAGGCCCAGCGCCAGGGCCACCGCGACCTTGACCCAGACCGGAATGAAGCGCGTGGCGTTGTCGATCTCCTGTTTGAACAACTGCAGCGTCTGCCGCGTGTCGGCATCGACGGCGAGCAACTGGTGCTTGTCCAGCAGGCGGATCGCCTCGCTGGTCAGGTACATGTCGTTGCGCACGTTGCCCACCGCTTCGGCGGGGATCGCCGCCAGCGAGCTGTAGCTGCCCACCTGCTGGCCGATGTTGCCGACCAGTTCGGTCAGCGCCGGGAGCAGCAGCGGATCGGCTTCGGGGGCGCGGATGAAGTCGGTCAGCACCGCGCGCGGCTCGGCCCCCAATAGCGGCTGGGTGGCGTAGGCCGACAGGGCCGCGCGGGTGTCCTCGGCAATCACGGCGAACTGCTGGGTGTGGTCGGCCGGCATGGTCCGGTTGAGTGCGTAGGCCATGGGCAGGGTGCCGACCAGGATCAGCATGATCAGGCCCATGCCTTTCTGGCCGTCGTTGGAGCCGTGGGCGAACGACACCCCGGTGCAGGTGACGATCAGCAGGCCGCGAATCCACAGCGGTGGCGGCCTGTTGCCCTGCGGTGCCTGGTACAGCGCGCGGTTCTTCACCAGCTTGCGCAAACCGAGCAGCAGCAGCGCGGCGCAGGCGAAACCGAGCAGCGGCGAGAACAGCAGGGCATAGCCGACCTTGCTGGCCTGGGCCCAGTCCACCCCGGAGGTGCCGTCGCGCCCGTGCATCAGGGCATTGGCCACGCCGACGCCGATGATCGAGCCGATCAGGGTATGCGAGGACGACGCCGGCAGGCCCAGCCACCAGGTGCCGAGGTTCCAGAGGATGGCCGCCAGCAGCAGGGCGAAGACCATGGCGAAACCGGCGGACGAACCGACCTGGAGGATCAGCTCCACCGGCAGCAGGGCAATGATGCCGAAGGCCACCGCGCCACTGGAAAACAGCACGCCGAGAAAATTCCACAGCCCCGACCAGACCACCGCGAAACGCGCCGGCAGCGAGTGGGTATAGATCACCGTGGCCACGGCGTTGGCGGTGTCGTGGAAGCCGTTGACGAACTCGAAGCCGAGGGCGATCAGCAGGGCCAGGCCGAGCAGCAGGAAGGGCGTCCAGGTGGTGATCGGCGTGCCGCTGGCATTGATGTCGCGCATCAGGCTCCAGGCGGTGTAGAGCAGCGCACCGATCAGCAGGGCACAGAACAGCACGGCGGGAGTCCGGCTCGCGCGCGGGCCGGAGGAGGGGGTTGCAAGCGCGCCCGCGGGGGGACGGGCGCTGGTCTGGGTAGTCATGAACGGGTCCGGGTGTGACATTTCAGGCTCCTGCCTGTACCAGGGCAGCGTACTAGTGTAGGCAGGCCCGACCATGACGCCAGTCAATGAATCCGGGTGGTAAGCTCGATTCATCGTGCGTTGGGAGGGGCTGAAATGATTCGGTGCAAGCGGGCCTACGAGGCGCCGGCGAAGGAAGATGGCCAGCGTGTGCTGGTCGATCGGTTGTGGCCACGCAACCGGCGCAAGGAGCAATTGGCGCTGTTGCAATGGCTGCCCGAGGTGGCGCCATCCACCGAGCTGCGCAAGGCGTTTCACGCGGGCGAGGTGGATTTTTCCGCCTTCGCCCAACGTTACCGGCAACAGCTGACCGCCCATCCCGAGCATTGGTGGCCGCTGCTGGACCTGGCGCGCCGCGGCGACCTGACCCTGGTGTACGCCGGCAAGAACACCGAGCAGAACAACGCCACCGTCCTGGCCGAGTGGCTCGAGGACGAACTGGAGCGGCAGGGGCCGGGCAGCTCGCCGGTGTGCTACGCCGATCAGGTGAAGCCGTGACGCCGCGACTGGTCGCCGCCAGCGAGCGGGATCTGCCCTTCGCCCGCGACCTGACCCGCCGCGGCATGCTGCGCTACTACTGCCAGTTCGACCTGCTGTGGCTGGATGAAGCCTTCGACCAGGCCTGGGGTTGGCGCGAGCAATGGCTGGTGCTGGACGACGAGCGCTGCGTGGGTTTTTGCAGCCTGAGCCAGGACAGTCGTGCGTTGTATATCCGCGAACTGCATATAACCGAGGATGCCCGCGGCCGGGGGATCGGCACCTGGGTGTTGCGTGAAATGAACACCTGGGCGGCGCAGCGACGCTTGTCATGGCTGCGTCTGATGGTTTTCAAAAGCAATCCGGCGCGTCAGCTTTATCGACGTGAAGGATTCCACGAAGAAGGCGAGGAGGAGTGCTTCATCCGCATGCAGCGATCCGTGTCCTGAGACCCTGCGAAAGGCGTAGGGCGTCTTGTGCTGCAATTCGCATCGCAGGCATAGTTCGGGGTTGTTGACGGCGCAGTGGATGTGCCGGTTTTTCCTACCCCCTAGTGGGTATTTAGCAAAGGAATATGTATTCAAATGAAGGGTATCGGACTACGTCTCAGGGAAGAACGCGAACGCCTTGGCCTGACTCAGCGGGCCTTTGGCGACATCGGCGGGGTCGAGCCCAACGCTCAGGGCAAGTACGAAAGCGGGGAGCGCACACCGCGGGCCGACTACCTCGCGGCGGTCGCCGCCAGTGGGGTCGATGCCCTGTATGTGCTGAGCGGGGTACCGACCCCGGCGATGCTCGACGACCTGCGCCCGGGCGAGAATCATTTGCTCGACTGCTACCGGCGGCTGCAGCCTGCCGACCAGCAGGCTGTAAGACATCTCCTGGAGAGTCTGGCGGGTGTTGCCGCAGGGCCTGTAGGGAAAGTGGCATCGGGTTGATCCGACATAGCGAAATAGAATTGTCGAAAAAATGAAATCTGACGTCATATCGATGACGCATTCTGCTAGGTTCACCACGCAATTTTTTGATAAGGTGGCCGGATCCAATTCAGACCGTAAGGCGAGGTGTCTGCTTGATCAGGGTTCTGGTGGTCGACGATCACGATCTGGTACGTACCGGTATAACCCGCATGCTGGCCGACATCGACGGTCTGCAGGTGGTGGGCGAGGCCGACTCCGGTGAGGCGGCGCTGAAGGTGACCCGCGAGCTCAAGCCCGACGTGGTCCTGATGGACGTGAAAATGCCCGGTATCGGCGGCCTGGAAGCCACCCGCAAGCTGTTGCGCAGTCACCCCGACATCAAGGTGGTGGCGGTCACCGTCTGCGAAGAAGATCCGTTTCCCACGCGCCTGCTGCAGGCTGGCGCCGCCGGCTACCTGACCAAGGGCGCGGGCCTCGACGAGATGGTCCAGGCCATTCGTCTGGTCTTCGCCGGCCAGCGCTACATCAGCCCGCAGATTGCCCAGCAACTGGCGCTGAAATCCTTCGAGCCGAAGAACGCCTCGCCGTTCGACAGCCTGTCGGAACGGGAAATCCAGATTGCCCTGATGATCGTCGGCTGTCAGAAGGTGCAGATCATTTCCGACAAGCTGTGCTTGTCGCCGAAAACCGTTAACACGTACCGTTACCGCATCTTCGAAAAACTCTCGGTCACCAGCGATGTGGAACTCACCCTGCTGGCGGTCCGCCATGGCATGGTCGACGCCAACCTCTGAACATGACCCCCGCGTTTGATTCAAGTGCCTTTCTGGCGACCTGCAGCGGCCGTCCGGGTGTCTACCGGATGTTCGACGCTGGCGGTCGCCTGCTCTATGTAGGCAAGGCCAAGAACCTCAAGAAGCGCCTGGCCAGCTACTTCCGCAAGACCGGTCTGGCGCCCAAGACCGCCGCGCTGGTCGGGCATATCGCCCAGGTCGAGACCACCATCGTCGCCAGCGAGACCGAGGCGCTGCTGCTGGAGCAGACGCTGATCAAGGAATGGCGGCCGCCCTACAACATCCTGCTGCGTGACGATAAGTCCTACCCCTACGTATTTCTGTCCGACGGTGAATTCCCGCGGCTGGGCATCCACCGTGGTGCCAAGAAACAGAAGGGCAGGTATTTCGGGCCGTACCCCAGCGCTGGGGCGATTCGCGAAAGCCTGAGCCTGCTGCAGAAGACCTTTCATGTCCGCCAGTGCGAAGACAGCTATTACGCCAACCGCACGCGACCCTGCCTGCAGTACCAGATCAAGCGCTGCAAGGGCCCCTGCGTCGGCCTGGTGGAGCCGGCCGAGTACGCCGACGACGTGCGCCACTCGGTGATGTTCCTCGAAGGCCGCAGCCATCAGCTGACCAACGAACTGAATGCCGACATGGAAAAGGCCGCCATGGCCCTGGAGTTCGAGAAGGCCGCCGAGCTGCGCGACCAGATCGCCCTGCTGCGCCGGGTCCAGGACCAGCAGAGCATGGAAGGCGGCAGCGGCGACGTCGATGTCGTCGCGGCTTTCGTCAACCCGGGCGGCGCCTGCGTGCACCTGATCAGCGTGCGCGGCGGGCGGGTGCTGGGCAGCAAGAACTTCTTTCCCCAGGTGGGTATCGAGGAGGAGGTGGCCGAGGTCATGTCGGCCTTCCTCGCCCAGTACTACCTGGGCAACGCCGAGCGCGAGCTGCCGGCGGAACTGATCGTCAACGTCGTGCACGAGGACTTCGACGCCCTGCGTGACGCGGTGGAGACCCTGCGCGGTCGCGAGCTCAGCATCAGTCACCGGGTGCGCGGTACCCGCGCGCGCTGGCAGCAACTGGCGGTGACCAACGCCGAGCAGGCGCTGATGGCCCGGCTCGCCAACCGCCAGCACATGGCCCAGCGCTTCGAGGCCCTGGCCGAAGTGCTCGGCCTGCCGGAAGTGCCGCAGCGCCTGGAGTGCTACGACATCAGCCATTCCAGTGGCGAGGCCACCGTGGCGTCCTGCGTGGTGTTCGGCCCGGAAGGCCCGCTGAAATCCGACTATCGCCGCTTCAATATCGAAGGTGTCACCGCCGGCGACGACTATGCCGCCATGCAACAGGCCCTGACCCGGCGCTACGGGCGGATCAAGGACGGCGAGGGCAAGCTGCCCGACGTGCTGCTGGTGGACGGCGGCAAGGGCCAGCTGAACATGGCCCGGGAAGTGATGCAGGCCTTGCAGGTCCCGGACCTGACCCTGCTCGGCGTGGCCAAGGGCGTGACCCGCAAGGCCGGCTTCGAAACCCTGTACCTGAACGACGTGCACAACGAGTTCACCCTCAAGGGCGACTCCCCGGCGCTGCACCTGATCCAGCAGATCCGCGACGAGGCGCACCGCTTCGCCATCACCGGCCACCGCGCGCGGCGCGGCAAGGCGCGGCGCACCTCGAGCCTGGAGGAAGTGGCCGGGGTCGGACCGAAACGCCGTCGCGACCTGCTGAAACATTTCGGTGGCTTGCAGGAATTATCCCGCGCCAGTGCGGAAGAAATCGCCAAAGCACCTGGAATCAGCAAAAAGCTCGCCGAGTCGATTTATGACAGCCTGCATAGCGAGTAGAATGCCCCGCTCACCTCGCAGCCAGTTGTCCCGATGAATATCCCGAATCTTCTTACCGTTCTTCGTGTACTGCTCATCCCGATCTTCATTCTGCTGTTCTACGTGCCGTATCACTGGAGTTACCTGGCCGCCAGCAGCGTCTTCGCCATCGCCGCCGCCACCGACTGGCTCGACGGCTACCTGGCGCGTCGCCTGCAGCAGAGCACGCCGTTCGGTGCCTTCCTCGATCCGGTGGCGGACAAGCTGATGGTCGCGGTGGCCCTGGTCCTGCTGGTGCAGGTCCACGCCAACTTCTGGCTGACCCTGCCGGCGGCGGTGATCATCGGTCGCGAGATCGTGGTTTCGGCACTGCGCGAGTGGATGGCCGAGCTGGGGGCGAGGGCGCATGTGGCGGTGTCGAACCTGGGCAAATGGAAGACCGCGGCGCAGATGCTGGCGCTGGTGATCCTGCTGGCCAACCCGGCGACCCTGACCGCCTGGGTGGTACTGGGTTATGCCTTGCTGATGATCGCTGCGGGCCTGACCCTGTGGTCCATGGTGCAGTACCTGCGCGCCGCCTGGCCGCACCTGCGCGAAGGCACGGAGCAGAAATAAAAGTTTTTTGAATCAAGGGGTTGACGAATTATTTCAACTCTATACAATGGCCACCATCAAGACGACGCGGGAATAGCTCAGTTGGTAGAGCACGACCTTGCCAAGGTCGGGGTCGCGAGTTCGAGTCTCGTTTCCCGCTCCAGATATGGCTCTTCAGATCTCCATCGAGGTCTGAAGGGATAGAAAGAAGGGCCCTCAGCAGGGCCCTTTTTTCGTTCCGCCGAAATCTGCGGGTATCCGCTTGTTTCAGACTGGGCAGGGGCAGGCAGAAGTGTCTGCCTGCCACGCTGGTGCACGGACAGGTGCACTCAAAGGCTTCCTACAAGCTGCCCTCCATCTACCGCCAACACAGCACCGGACATGTAGGATCCCGCTTCGCTGGCCAGTAACAGGAAGGGGCCTTCGAGCTCTTCCAGCCGACCCAGGCGCCGCATGGGCACGGCGTTGCGCAGGTAGGCTTGGCCCTTCTCGCTGTCGAAGTAGCCATCGGTCATTTCAGTCGCAACGTATCCGGGAGCGATGGCGTTGACGCGGATCCGATAGCGGGCGAGTTCCAGGGCAAGCGATTTGGTCAGCTGTATTACCCCGGCCTTGGCCGTGCAGTAATGGCTATAGCCATTGCCAACCCGCAGTCCGAGCATGGACGCGATGTTGACGATGCTTCCGGGGCGTTCGGCCTTGACCAGGCGCTGGGCGGCGCACTGCGCGACCCGCCACACGCCATCGAGGTTGGTCGCCAGCATGGCTCGCCACTCTTCCTCGGTAATCTCCAGTGGGCGCAGGCCATTGCCGATGCCGGCATTGTTGAGCACGACGTCAACCACGCCAAAGGCCGCTTCAGCGCTATCGAAAGCGGCTTCCACGCTCGCCCGGTCGGTGACGTCGAGGCTCACGCCAAGCGCCTTGCCGCCTTCCCACTCGATATCCTCGGCGACCTGCTGCAATCGTTCCACACGGCGCGCGGCCAGTATCACGCGGGCGCCGGCGCGACCGGCGACACGCGCCAGATGCGCACCAATGCCGCTCGACGCGCCGGTGACCAGCACGGTCCGGCCCGCCAGGGAAAACTGTTCGGCGATTTCAGTACTCATCAGAACACCTCGAACAGGCCGGCGGCGCCCATGCCGCCGCCTACGCACATGGTGACCACTACGTACCTGACGCCACGACGTTTGCCTTCGAGCAGGGCGTGGCCGACCATGCGCGCTCCGCTCATGCCGTATGGATGTCCGATGGCGATGGCGCCGCCATTGACGTTGTAGCGCTCATTGTCGATGCCCAGTGTGTCGCGACAATAGAGTGCCTGGCAGGCGAAGGCCTCATTGAGTTCCCAGAGGCCGATGTCGTCGACCTTCAGGCCGTGGCGCTTGAGCAGTTTCGGCACAGCCAGTACCGGGCCGATACCCATCTCTTCCGGGGCCAGGCCGACGACCGCGATGCCGCGGTAAGCGCCCAGTGGCGTCAGGTTGCGCTGCTCGGCCAGGCGCCCGTCCATCAGCACGCAGGCGCTGGCACCATCGGAAAGCTGGCTGGCATTGCCGGCGGTGACGCAGCCACCTTCAACCACCGGTCGCAGGCTTGCCAGGTCCTCCAGCGAGGTCTGCGGGCGATTGCCTTCGTCGCAACGCAAGGTGACTTCTTCCAGGCGCAGCGCTCCAGTGGCTTTGTCGGTCACCTGCTTGATCGTGGTGACGGGAACGATCTCGCCCTCGAACAATCCAGCGCGCTGCGCGGCGGCGGTCCGCTGCTGCGACTGCAATGAATAGAGATCCTGCGCTTCACGACTGATGGCATAGCGCTGGGCCACGAGTTCAGCGGTGTGCAGCATTGGCATATAGGCATGCCTGGCATGGCGTACTACCTGCTCATCGCGTTCGGCGAGCGACCACTGCATATGGGTGTCCTGCACCAGGCTGATCTGTTCCTGCCCGGCGCCGAGGGTGATGTGCATGCCGTCCACCATGATCTGCTTGGCGGCCGTGGCGATGGCCATCAAGCCAGACGCACATTGACGATCGAGGGTCTGCCCGCTGACGGACAGTGGCAGGCCCGAAGCCAGCGCGGCCATGCGCCCCAGATTCCAGCCCGCGGTTCCGCCGGGCATCGATGTGCCCATCACCAGGTCTTCGATTTCAGCGCGCTCGATGCCGGCGCGCTCGATGGCGGCATTGATGGCGAAGCTGGCCATGCTGGGTGACTTGAGCAGGTTGAAGGCACCGCGGAACGCCTTGGCGATCGGCGTTCGGGCGGTGGAGAGAATGACGGCTTCTTTCATGGTGACTCCTGTAGGGGGAGGTGATCAGGCGGTCGACGTGGTCGCCCAGGGTCGATCAGCAGCGTTCGATGCGTTGATGGCCGGCGGCGACCAGGCGTTCCAGCAGCGGCGCCGGTCGCAGCCAGGTCTCGCCGTAGACGCCAAGCGTCTCGCGGTAGTTGCGGATGCCGGAAAGCACCCGTTGCAGACCGAGTTGCTCGGCATAGTAGAGCGGGCCGCCGCGCCACGCCGGGAAGCCGTAGCCGTTGACCCAGACCAGGTCGATATCGGCGCTGCGCAGGGCAATGCCTTCATCGAGCAACTGGATGCCTTCGTTGATCAGCATGAACAGGCAGCGGTCGTGGATTTCCTGGTCGCTGATGACACGCCGCTGAATCCCCAGGGTGCCGGCAAGCTGTTCGGCCAGCGCGATCACCTCGCCATCTTCCAGGCGCTCGCGGCCTGCGTAGCGGTAGAAGCCGCTGCCGCTCTTCTGCCCGTAGCGGCCGCGCTCGTACAGCGCGTCGGCCAGCTTGCAGTAGCTTGGGTCATGGGCGATGGCCGCGCGCCGCGACTCGCGAACCAGGTAACCGACGTCGATACCGGCCAGGTCGTACATGGCGAATACCCCCATGGCCAGGCCAAGGTTGGTCAGGACCCGATCGACCTGCGCCGGGCTGGCACCCTCCAGCACCAGGCGGTGGGCCTCGCGGGCATAGGGTTCGAGCATGCGGTTGCCGATGAAGCCGAAGCACACCCCGGAAACCACCGGGATCTTGCCGATCTTCCGGGCCAGCTGGAGGGTGGTGGCCAGCGCGTCCGGCGCGGTCGCCGCGCCCCGCACGATTTCCAGCAAGCGCATGACGTTGGCCGGGCTGAAGAAGTGCAGGCCGATGACGTCCTGTGGACGGCGGGTCACCGCGGCGATCCTGTCGACATCCAGCGTCGAGGTGTTGCTGGCCAGGATGGCGCCGGGCTTGCAGACCTCGTCCAGGGTGCGGAACACCTGCTGCTTGATCTCCAGGTTCTCGAACACCGCTTCGATCACCAGGTCGGCGTCGGCCAGGTCGGCATAGTCCAGGGTGGTGCAGAACAGCGCCATGCGCTGCTGCAGTTGCACCTCGTCGAGCTTGCCGCGCTGGACACTGATCTCGTAGTTCTTGCGGATCTGCGCCAGGCCGCGGTCCAGCGCCTCGCGCTTGAGTTCCAGGAGCACCACCGGGATGCCGGCGTTGACGAAGTTCATGGCGATCCCGCCGCCCATGGTCCCGGCACCGATCACCGCGACCTTGCCAATGGGGCGCAGGGCTGTGTCACGGGTCACGCCGGGAATCTTCAGCGCCTCGCGCTCGGCGAAGAACAGGTGGCGCAGGGCCGCCGATTGCGCAGAGGCCAGGGCTTGCTGGAACAGCTCCTGCTCAAGCGCCAGGCCCGCGGCCAGAGGCAGCTGGCCGGCACTCTGCACCGCGGCCAGGGCCAGTTGCGGGGCCACCTGACCGTGCCAGCGGCTGACCTGCCGGGCGGCATAGGCGTCAAAGTAGTGGTCGTCGAGGCCTGCCGCCGGTTCGGCGTGTGGCCAGGCCGGCCGGGCCGGCGCAGCGTCGGCGAGCAGCTCGCGGGCAAAGGCGCAGGCGCGCTCGAGCAGGTCGTCCCGGTTGTCGGCCAGACGGTCGACCAGCCCCAGCTCGTGGGCTTTGCCGGCACCCAGCCGCTGTCCGGAGAGGATCAGCTGCAAGGCCTGCTCGGCGCCGACCAGGCGCGGCAGCCGCTGGGTACCGCCGGCGCCGGGAATCAGGCCGAGAAGGATCTCCGGCAGCCCCAGCTGGGCGCTCGCCTCGGCCACGCGGTAACCGCAGGCCATGGCCAGTTCCAGGCCACCCCCCAGCGCTACGCCTGCGATGGCGGCGACTACCGGTTTGTCGAGGCTCTCCAGTTGTTCGAGCAAGGCGGGCAGGGAGGGTTCGGCCCAGGTGAAGTCGCTGCCGAACTCGCCGATATCAGCTCCGGCGCTGAAGGGCAGATCCTGGCCATGCAGCACCAGTGCCTTGACCGCGGGATCGGCGGCGGCCTGGCGGCAGGCCTCGGCCAGTTCCCGGCGCAGGGCATGGCCAAGAGCGTTGACCGGTGCTTGATGGAGACCGATCAGGGCCAGTTCGTTGTCGCGGCTGTAGTGGATCAGGCTGTACATCCAGGGGACCTCATAGTCGATGGTGGGTCAGAACCAGGCGTCTTGCATGTCGAAACAGGTGCGGTTGGCGGCGCCGAGCAGGCGCGCCTGGGCTTGCAGCGGAGCCAGTTCCCACTCCATGCAATAGCGCGAGGCCTGCAGCTTGCCGTGGTAGAAATCACGCTCGCTGCCGTCGGCACCGGCTGCCAGGGCCTGGCTGGCCACCAGCGCCTGGCGCAGCCAGATCCAGCCGACCAGCACACGGCCGAACAGGTCCAGATAGACGGTGGCGTTGGCCAGGCCCGGGTCAGGGTCGGCGGCTACCTGGGCCTGCAGTTCGAGGGTCACCTGGCGCAGGATGCCGAGGGCGTCACCCAGGGCCGCAGCCTGGGCGGCGCAGTTGGCCAGACCACGGGCGCTGGCCAGGCTGCGTTCCACGTCGGCGACGAACAGGGTGAACCCTTCGCCACCGCGCGGGCCCAGCTTGCGGGCCAGCAGGTCGAGGCCATGAATGCCTTCGGTACCTTCGTGGATGGGGTTCAGGCGGTTGTCGCGGTAGTACTGCTCCAGCGGGTATTCGCGGGTATAACCGGCGCCGCCGAGCACCTGGATGGCCAGGTCCGAGGCAATCACCCCGTAGCGCGACGGCCAGCTCTTGACCATCGGGGTGATCAGGTCGAGCAACTCGGCGGCCCGCTGGCGTTGCCCGGGCTCGGGCGCGCTGTGGCTGTCTTCCACCAGGCTGCTGGCATACAGGCACAGGGCCAGGCTGCCCTCGGCGTAGACCTTCTGCATCAGCAGCATGCGGCGCACATCGGCATGCTCGACGATGCGTACCTGCGGTGTCTGCGGGTCCTTGCAGGAGGCCAGGCGTCCCTGTGGCCGTTCGCGGGCATAGGCGAGGGCGTGGATATAACTCTGGTAGGCCAGGCACGCCGCGCCCAGGCCGACGCCGATACGCGCCTCGTTCATCATCTGGAACATGTAGGCCAGGCCTTGGTTGGCCTCGCCGACCAGATAGCCGACCGCGCCCTCGCGCTCGCCGAAAGCGAGCACGGTGGAGGTGGTGTTGCGATAGCCCAGCTTGTGCAGCAGGCCGGCCAGGACCACGTCGTTGCGCGCGCCGGGCTGGCCGTTTTCGTCCAGCAGGACCTTGGGCACCAGAAACAGCGAGATGCCCCTGGCGCCGGCCGGCGCGCCTTCGATGCGGGCCAGCACCATGTGCACGATGTTCTCGGTCAGCGCATGGTCGCCGCCGGAGATGAACATCTTCTGTCCGAACAGGCGGTAGCTGCCGTCGGCGGCGGGTCGCGCCAGGGTCCGCAGGTCACCCAGGGCCGAACCCTGGCCCGGTTCGGTGAGGGCCATGGTGCCGCTGAAGCGGCCGGCCAGCATCGGTGGCAGGAAACGCGCGCGCAGTTCGGCAGCGGCGAAGCTCTTGATCAGGTTGGCGGCCCCAATGCTCAGGAAGGGGTAGGCGGTGGTCGCGATATTGGCCGCATTGAAATAGGCCATGCAGGCGCGCAGCAGCACTTCCGGCAACTGCAGGCCGCCGTCGCTGAAATCATGATGGGCGGCGAGGAAGCCCGCCTCGGCAAAGGCGTTCCAGGCGACCTGGGTCTCCGGGATGAGGGTGACCCGCTGGCCGTCGAAGGTCGGCTCGTTGGCATCGCCTTTCTGGTTGTGTGGGGCGAAGTACTGCGCGGCGATTTCCCGGGCGGTGTTCAAGGTAGCGTCGAACACCTCGCGGTCATGCTCGGCATACCGCGGGCGCTGCAGCAACGCTTCGCTGTCGAGGACTTCATAGAGCTGAAAGCGCAACTCGCGTTCGCTGAGCAACAGGTTGGTCATGGTGCCTCTCGCTGGGTCGGCATTGAAGAAAAAAGGCCGCGGTGAAACGGCCAGGGACACTTCGCAGGAGCCATGCGAAGTGTCGGAGCGCGTGGGTCGGGATCAGCGGGCGAAGGCGCCGTCGGCAATGTCCATCAGGTTGGCGCTGCCACTCTCGATGACTTCGCGGTGCAGCGTCGCCCTGGGCAGCAGGCGCTGCAGGTAGAACCGTGCGGTTTCGCGCTTGCCCAGGTAGAACTCGTCTTCGCTGCTGCCAGCCGCCAGCTGGCGTTTGGCCAGGGCGGCGGCGCGCAGCCAGTAGTAGCCGAGCAGGCAGTAGCCGGCGAGCATCAGGTAATCGAAGGCGCTTGCGCCAATCAGGTTGAGGTCGTCAGCCTGCTGCCGGCTCAACCACAGGCTGACCTGGCGCCAGGCGTCGACCTGGCGGATCAGCAACTGCGCCAGGGCGGTGGGGGCCTGGTCGCCGTTGCAGAATGTCTCGATTTCCGTCAGCAGCTCATCCAGCGCTTCGCCGTTGTCGGCCAGCACCTTGCGGCTCAGCAGATCGAGGCCCTGGATGCCGTTGGTACCTTCGTAGATCGAGGTGATGCGCACATCGCGCGCGATCTGCTCCATGCCCCATTCGCGGATGTAGCCATGACCACCGAACACCTGGATGCCCAGTTGTGCGGCCTCGTTCCCGGCCTCGGTGAGGAAGCCCTTGGCGATGGGCGTGAGCAATGCCAGGCGGCGTTCGGCCGCGACGCGATCGGCGGCGTCGGCCGCGTGATGCGCCAGGTCGACCAGTTGCGCGCAGGCATAGGTGAGCATGCGTCCACCCTCGGCATAGGCCTTCTGGGTCAGGAGCATGCGCCGTACATCCGGGTGGACGATGATCGGGTCGGCGGGCTGTTCGGGGTTTTGACGCGGTGTGGCACGCATCTGCAGGCGTTCACGGGCATAGCGCAGGGCGCCCTGGAAGGCCGCCTCGGCGTGGCCCTGGCCTTGTTGAGCCACGGCCAGGCGGGATTCGTTGATGAAGGTGAACATGGCATTCAGGCCACGATTGGCCTCGCCCAGCAGATAGCCCCTGGCATTGTCGAAGTTCAGCACGCAGGTGGCGTTGCCGTGGATGCCGAGCTTGTGTTCGATCGAACCACAACCGACCCCGTTGCTCGCACCCAGGCTGCCATCGGCCTCGACCGCGATCTTCGGCACCAGGAACAGGGAAATGCCCTTCACACCGGCTGGGGCGCCGTCGATGCGCGCCAGGACCAGATGAAGGATGTTCTCCGTGAGGTCATGCTCGCCGGCGGAGATGAACATCTTGCTGCCGCTGATGGCGTAGCTGCCGTCAGCCTGGGGCTGGGCACGGGTGCGCAACAGGCCCAGGTCGGAGCCGCAGTGTGCTTCGGTCAGGCACATGGTGCCGCTCCAGCGACCGGCGATCAGGGGTGGCAGAAAACGCTGCTTCAGCGCTTGCGCGCCATGCTGGCCGAGGGTGCCGATGGCGCCGCCACTGAGATTGCCGTACATGGTCCAGGCGTGGTTGGCGCTGAACAGCATTTCGTTGATCACGCTGCCAAGGGAGGGTGGCAGGCCCTGGCCCCCATAGGCCGGATCCTTGTCCAGGGCCAGCCAGCCGTTGTCGGCATACTGCCGATAGGCCTCGGCGAAACCGGGTGGAGTGCTGACCCGGCCGTCCTGCCACTGGCAGCCGTGTCGGTCGCCCACCGGGTTGAGAGGGGCCAGCACGTGCTCGGCGAACCTGGCGCCTTCCTCGACGATGGCATCCAGCGTCTCGCGCTCGACGGCTTCGCAGCCGTGCAGTCGCTGGTAGTGGCCGGGCAGGTCGAGCAACTCGTGGACGACAAAGCGGATGTCACGTCGAGGCGGGCTGTAGGTGGGCATGGGGCAATCCTGGAATCGGCAAGGGCAGGTCCGGATTGTCGACGTGATGAGCCGCGGCGCGCGTCCAACCGAGGATGGATTTGCGGGTGGAAAATGCCAGGTCGGCGGGTGGAGTTCACTCCAGCAGTCTGAGCCCGCGCGCCGCGCGCAAGGCCGCGTCGCGATCGCCGACATCGAGTTTGCGGAACAGGTTGTTGATGTGGGTCTTGACGGTGCTCAGGCTGATGAACAGCGCCTCGGCGATCTGCTGATTGTTCTGACCCCGGGCCATGCGTTTCAGCACGTCCTGTTCGCGACGGGTCAGGGGCTCGATCAGGCTGGACGCACCGCCCTCGCCGTAGAGGCCGCGCAGCAGTGGCGCGAGGCGTTCGCGAGGTGGCAGCGGGTCGAGGCCGAGCTGTTGGCGGGTCTGCGGCAGCAATAACTGGCGCAAGGGTTCGGCCAGTTCCTGGCCTTCATGATGCAGCAACTGGCCGAAACCGTGCCGCTCTGCCAGTTGCAGGGCGCGATCGAGGCTGCGCAGGGCCGCTGGTGCATGCTCCAGGTCCTGGTTCAGCGCAGCCTCCAGCAGGCGCAGTTCCAGCTGCAGGCGCAGGTTGCGCTCGACCTCTGCCTGTTCGTCCAGCCTGGCGATGATCTGCCGGGCGGTGTCATGCTGGCCCAGGTGGCGCTGGACCCAGGCATAGGCCAGCCACTCCTCGGGGTGCAGGTTTTCTCCGTAGCGGCGATGGCAGCCTTGCCATTCCTCCAGCCAGAGGCGGATGAAGTCCTGATCCTGTACCCGCAGGGCCAGGCGCACCCGGCCGGCGCCCGCCAGGCGGTAGAGGGCGAACAGCTGGTACTGACGGGCCAGGCGACGCGCCTCGTCCCAGCGGTCCAGGGCCTGCTCATGCTCGCCTCGGGCTGCGTGCAGGCCGGCCTGGTGGTGGAACACCCAGGGCAGTCCGGCGCAGTGGGGGAAATCCAGGGCCACCGCTTCGGCCTGGCTCAGGCAATGCCGGGCCTGGTCCAGCTGGTTCTGCTGCAACAGCAGCAGCCCCTGGCCGAGGTGACGGAACAGTTCGTAGAAGTTGCGCGAGGTGGTCGCCGATTGCGGGTTGTCCAGGCCGTTCAGGCGCCGGCTGGCGACGTCCAGTTGCCCCTGGGCCAGCTCGATCTGGCCGAGCAGCAGGTGCAGCAGATTGGTGTATCCGCTGAACCCGAAGCCTTGCAGTTCCTCCAGGGCCTGGGCGCCTTCATGGTGCGCCGCGTGCAGTTGGCCGAGGGCGAACAGGCAACTGGCGCGGTTGAAGTGCAGCACCGAGCCGGCCGCGTTGTGCTGGGGATAGTGCTGCAGCGCCTGGCTCGCCAGCGCCAGACCGTGTACCAGGTTGCCGCCGAGAAAGGCCAGGCGGCTGCGCAGGAACGCAACCGTCTGGTGAATGCGTTCGGGATGGCGGGTCACGCCCTGCTGGCGCCGCAAGCCCTGCAGGCGTTGCAGGCAGATGCGCGAGCGGGCGATATCGTTGGTGACGATGACGGTGGAGGCTTCGGTGACGGCCAGGGTGAAATGGTCGCCGCCGCTCTGTCCGGACTGCTCGGCGAGAAAGTCGACGATGGCGTTGACCTGTCCTTCGCGCAGCAGGTCGAAGCCATGACGTTCGACGGTCGCCAGCATCGCGTTGAAATCCTTGGCCCGGCCGAACTGGTGGATCGCCTCCGCGTAACGCTGGTGCTCCAGCAGCCAGTTGGCGGCGCGCAGATGCAATTCGCGCAACCTGCGTGGGTCACGCTGGCGCAGCCGCTGGTAGAGGCTGTTGCGCAGCGCCGGATGGTAGCGGTACTCCAGGGTTTCGCCGGGACAGTGCTCGATGAACAGGTCGGCACGCTGCAATTGCCGGATCGACTGGCCAGCCTCGGTGTGGGCACTGAGCGTGCGTGCCAGGTGCGTGTCGAAGGCCTGAACCACCGAGGTGCATTCGATGAACCCCAGCAGCGCCGGCGGCAGTTGGCGCAGCAGCTCCTCTTCGAGGAACTGCGCCACGTGGGCATAGGCCTTGCGGGTGATCGGGCGCAGCGCGTGGAGATTGACCGGGAGCGCTTGTTCGCGGCAGGCGGCGAGCCAGAACAGCACGCCGCTGATCCAGCCTTCGCTGCCGGCGCGCAGTTGGTAGATGGCGTCGGCGTTCAGCTGGATATCGCGGGCGCTGGCCAGTTGGCGGGTTTCTTCGCTGTCCAGGGCCAGGTCGCGGGCATCCAGCAGCCACAGCCGCTCGTCCCGGCGCAGATGGGTCAGTGCCAGGCAGGGAAGACCTTCGCTGGCGCCCAGCAGGTGCAGGCCCGCGGGGGCGAATCGCAGCAGTTGGTCGAGATACTGGCAGGCGCGCCTGGCGCGCAGCACCTGCAGGTCGTCGAGAATCAGGGTGAACGAGTCGGCGCTTCGCTCCAGGTGATCGAGGATGGCACTCCACAGCAGCTTTTCCTGGAGATCGCAGGCGCTTGCATCGAGCGGCCCCAGGCCCAGGGCGGCGTGCAGGTGCAGAAGCAGGCTCAGCGGCTGGTTGTCGGCCTGGGTCAGGCGCAGCCAGGCCCAGCGGCTCGACAGGCTGTGCGCGTACTGGCTGAGCAGGCAGCTCTTGCCATAACCGAGTGGCGCGCACAGCAGGACCAGTCGCCCCGCCTGCGCATCGGCCTCGGCCAGGCGGCGGATCAGGCGTGGACGTGCCAGGACTCTGGCCGGCAGGGGCAATGGACGCAGTTGGCCTGCATTGATCTGAGCGATGTTCATGGTCTGCGAACGGTCTGGCTGGGCGAGGGGCGGGTGAGGAGTCCAGGGAGCGGCAGGACAATATACGGGCAAGAAAACATCCGGGTGTCGATTTGTCCAGCGCGACCAGGCTGTCGATTCGCTTTGAACGAGGCCTGCGGCGGTGCGCAGCGCGGATGCATTTCGTACAGACCTAGCCGCTCGCGTTGCCCTTCTCGTACATGCCCAGCGCCTTCTTCAGCCTTCCACGGATGTGCTCGCGCAGATAGCCCGGCGCCAGGACTTCGATCTCATCGGCATTGCTCTGCAGAAACAGGCGCAGCCCCTGGGTGTCCTGCACCGAGCAGCTCAGGATCGCGCCGCTTTCGGTGGGCTCGATGTGCTGTGTTTCGCTCAGGCGATTTTCCGTGAGCCGGTTCAACAGGTTCGGCTCCAGTCGCAGGGTCAGCGCTATTTCCTCTTTGTCGTGGAGGGTCATGAGGTCTTTCTGCACCTCGAATGACTCGACGCTGTAGTTGTCCGGCTCGGGTAGGTCGAGGAAGTCCGTGCGCACGCTGAGCACGCGATGAAGCATCAGCACGCAGGTCGTGCCGGGGCCGTTGCTGCTGTACTTGCCCCGTGCGGTGCCGGGCTCGGGTGTCGCGCCGTTCGACCATTGCTCCGAGTGGACGTAGGCAGAAAGGTAGATGTTCGAGTCCTGGAACGACAGCGCGAGGGGTTTCAACACGTAGGTGCATTCAGCGTCCGCGGCATCGCGCGGCTTGTACCGCATGCGCAGGCTTTCGCCGTTGAGCATTGCGCTCTGGACGATCTCCAGGTGAGCCGGGTCGTAGCGGCCGGGGAGGAGGGTCATGAAGCGGGTGCCGGAGGTGATCCGGCCTTGCGCCACCAGATCCTGCTGGGCGTTCCGGGTGATCACCCCCTGCGCATAGTCACGCAGCTCGACCAGTTGCTCCGTCACCAGCTTGAAGCCGAAGCGTTCGGAATGCTGCAGGACCGCGAGCAGGGTCATCGACTCGGTGGGTGTCAGCACCAGGTCGAGTCTGACCTGCTTGTGCAGCTTCCACCGATGGGACTTCTGGCCCTGCGGTTTTTCACCCGTGACCTGGCGCTCCAGGACCAGGGCCTTGAGGTCGCGCAAGGTGGTCTTGATATGGGGGCTGTGGCCGGTCCATTCACGCAGCAGGTCATGCAGTGCCTCTGTCGTCAGCGCGGTTCCGGCGCGGTGCAGAATCCTGGTCAGGGTTCTGCGACGCTCGTCCTTCGATGTTTTTTCACTCACGGGGTGTACTCAGGGACAAAAACTGTCCCTATTGTCCTGCAGTATCGCTTTGCCAGCAACGAACCCGGATTTTTCCCAGGAGTGCCCATGAGCGCCAAAGCAACCCGTCGTATCCATCCTGCCTACAAGCAATGTGCGCAGGTGCAAGCCTTCGTCGAATGGCTCGCCCGGCACCTCGGTGCGAACCAGCCGCTCCAGCATGAATACCGCAACCGCCAGACGGGCAAGCACTGGCAGTTCACCGACCTCTACGATGCCTTCACCCAGTACCAATGGCAGCACCCGGGTGTCCCGCACCTGCAGGTCAGCGCCGGCAGCTGCGCCACCAGCAACACCCAGGCACTGAATGCGCTGAGCGTCGATCTCGGTGCGGCCCGCTGCGATGCCACGATGCTCCGGGGAGCCAAGGCCACCATGGCCTGGGGCGGTGTGGCGGCGCGCAACAACCAGTGGCTCGAGGACAACCAGAACGGCCTGGCGACGATGGTCGAACAGGTTGCCCGGGTGCTGCGAACGGGCGATCTGGACAACCCGCGTTTCGCAAAGGATCTGCGCTTCAACGCGGGCATGACCAAGGTGTATTCGCTGATCTGCCAGGACTTCATCATCTATGACAGCCGCGTGGCGGCAGCCCTGGGCATGCTGGTGGTCATGCATTGCGAGGAAACGGGTCTCGGCGTTCTTCCGCAGGGTCTGCGTTTCCCCTGGGCGCCGGCGAAGGAAGGGCAGAACACCGCCGTGCCCAAGCGTCGCAATCCAGGCCGCAGCGCGTTCAAGTTTCCCGGCTTGCGCCGCGGACGCCATCACGCGCTGTGGAACATGCGTGCGAGCTGGGTCCTGAGCCAGGCGTTGGCGCATCCGCTGGCCGCCAACAGCCCGTTCCATGGCGGCGGTGGCAATGCGCTGCGCCGGCTGGAGATGGCGCTCTTCATGATCGGCTACGATCTCCCTGGCCCGGCGGTGTGAACACGGCGGGGGCATGCAATCCCGAGAGGGTGGTGTCGATCACGAGTGAAGGCGTGCTGCCGTGTTCTTCTTCCACCCTCTCAGGTTCATCAGGCACAGCACCACCTGCAGGACGATCAGCGCCCAGGCCTCGGCGTGCCAGCCCCAGAGGGTCCAGAGCAGGTTGCTGGCGATGAAGCAGGAGAAACCCGCCTTGCGCCGTCCGGGGCGGTGCGATCCGATGCACCAGGCGGCCAGCACCGTTATCGCCATCGCGGGCCATTCCAGCAGTTCGATCCAGGTCTCCATCGCAAGCGTTCACCCGCCTCAAGCGGCTCGACGCTCGCCCTTGAGCAGCTTCTTGTGCGCTTCCATGGCATGACCCAGCTCTTCGAGCCGGGTTTTTCCCAGGAGCTTCTTCGCGGTGGGAAACAGCTCGCCTTCCTCTTCCTCGATATGGTGTTCCAGCAGTTCCTTCATGACCTTGACCCGGCCGGCAAACTCGATGGTGCCGGTTGCGGTATGAAGCAGATCGGGCAGCACCAGTGAGTCGACGGTGCGGTGTTCCTCCTTGGCTTCGTAGTACATCTTCGCTTCCTCCTTGCCCCCGGCCTGCTTGATGGCGGGATAGAGGATCTGCTCTTCCAGGGCCGTGTGGATCTGCAGCTCCTGCTCGATCCGGTGCAGCAGCTCGGCGCGTTTCTTGATGGCGCGCTCGGTGGTCGACGACAGTTCTTCCAGCAGCTTCCTGACCCGTTTGTGGTCTTGAACCAGCAGTTCGATGGCATTCATGGCGAGGCCTCTTTGCGGATGGTCGAGCGTGGGCGGTGCATGGGCGGTGCATGGGCGGTAGAGTCGCCGCCCTGCGCCGGGGTTCCAAAAGGACGATCAGAGGATCGGCTTGCCGCCGGTGACGGCGTAACGTGACCCACTGATGTAGCTGGCCTCGTCGGAACCCAGCAGCACGTAGATCGGCGCGACCTCGACCGGTTGCCCGGGACGGCCCATGGGGTAGCCGGAACCGAAGTGTTTCACCGCCTCGTCGGGCATGCTGGCCGGGATCAAGGGCGTCCAGATCGGGCCAGGTGCCACGCTGTTGACGCGGATGCCTTTGTCGGCCAGCAACTGCGCCAGGCCGGCAGTGAAGTTGGCAATGGCGCCTTTGGTCGCGGCATAGGCCAGCAGCCTGGGCGAAGGGTCATCGGAGTTGACCGAGCTGGTGTTGATGATCGAACTGCCCCTGGGCATCGACGGGAGCGCCCGCTGGCAAATGCGGAAGATCGCGGTGATGTTGACGTCGAAGGTCATCAGCCACTCGTCATCGTCGATTTCCTCCAGGGTTTCGTGGGCCATCTGGAACGCCGCGTTGTTGACCAGGATATCGATGCGACCGAACTGCTCGACGGTCCGGTCGACGATGTCGTGGCAGTGCTGCTTCTGTCCCAGGTCGCCGGGCAGGAGCAGGCACTGGCGCCCCGCGGCCTCGACCCAGCGTGCCGTTTCCTGGGCATCCTCGTGCTCATCGAGGTAGGCGATGGCGACGTCCGCACCTTCGCGGGCATAGGCGATCGCCACGGCACGCCCGATGCCGCTGTCGGCCCCGGTGATCAGGGCGATCTTGCCTTCCAGGCGGCCGTGGCCCTCGTAGGTCTGCTCGCCACAGTCGGGACAGGGCTCCATCCTGCGTTGTGAGCCCGGCATGTTCTGCGCCTGCGAGGGGAAGGGGGGAGTCGGGTAGTCGCGCATGGTGGTACTCCTGCTGTCGAGAACACTGATACCCGTTGGAAAGATGGCCGGGCCGAGTATTGGACTGGATCCGGGATTTCCACGACGGACGGCCATTCGCCAGGCAGCAGCCGGCTCAGCGTTGTGCCTGCGGTGCGACCCCGGGCTCGGTGACCAGCTCGCCGTCCAGTCCGAGCTTGTCGAGCAGACGGCGCGCATCGTACGGGGCGTGCACTTTCTGGTCGTTGTCGAAGTAGCAGTACACATCGCGCCCAGCGCGCCTTGCCGGGGCGCGCCGCAGCACCCGCTGGGCGTCCTCCGGCTGGCCGCCCGCGGCCCAGGCCTGGATGCGCAGGCGCCAGCGCCGCAGCGCGCTGGCGGTGTAGCCGCTGCTGTAGAGCTCGACATCGCCATGCAGGCGCAGATAGACGAAGTCGGCGGTGACGTCCTCGACATACGGCCATTTCCCCGCACTGTCGGCCACCACCAGCGCCACCTTGTGCTTGCGCAGCAGGTTGATGAAGGTGGCGCAGAGAAAGCTCGGGTGACGGATCTCCACGGCATGGCGCAGGCGCGCGTTGCCGCCAATGGCGCTGCCGCCGTTGTCCTGCAGGCGCTCGGCTGCCCGCGCAGCCAGGGCGCGGGCAGCCTTGCGGTCGCGGGGCAGCTTGGCCAGGAAGTCGCTGAAGCGCTGCTCGTCGAATTTCAGGCTCGGGGGAAACTGCCAGAGAAAGGGGCCCAGCTTGTCGCCCAGCAGCAGCGGGCCGGAGGCGAAGAAATTGGCCAGCGCCTCATCGATCTCGCGCAGCCTGCGCACATGGGTGATATAGCGCGGCGCCTTGACCGAAAACACGAAGCCCTGCGGTGTGTCGTCACGCCACTGGCAATAGCGTTGAGGTGTCTGCAGCGCGTAGAACGAGCCATTGATCTCGATGCTGTTGACCGCCCGCGAGGCGAACGCCAGTTCATCGTCCTGGCGCAGGCCCTTGGGATAGAAGTCCTTGCGCCATGGGCCATAGCGCCAGCCGGAAATACCGATGCGGATTTCGCTCATGAGGGCCCCCCAGCATTTGTGCACTCATCACTGGCGACCGATATCCGGACGGCAGGGTTCAGGGAGAGTGACGAATGGGTTGCCCGGTCGTCATGACCTGGAGCGCCTGGCTCGATACCGAACCAGGCGCGTTGTCAGAGGGTTTGCCCCACGTTCAGGCGTTCGATCGTGTCGACGAGGTCTTCATAACTCACCGGCTTGTTCAGGTGGCGGTCGAAGCCGGACTGGCGCGACTTGTGCCGGTCGGCGCTGGCGCCGTAGCCGGTCAGGGCGATGGCCGGGATGTAGCGCAGATGTTCAAAGCCCCGCAGTGCCTTGATCAGCGCATGGCCATCCATGCCTGGCAGGCCGATATCGGAAATGATCACGTCATACTGCGCAGCTGCTGCCGAGTCCAGCGCCAGCCGAGGATCGCTGAAGGCATCGACGTCGGCGCCTTCCATCAACAGCAGTTGCTCCATCACTTCCAGGACTTCGACGGAATCGTCCACCAGCAGTATCCGCACACCGGTCAGGCGTCCCTCTGGCTGCGCATCGCCGCTCTGTTGCTGCGGCTGCTGGGTGTGTTCGCACAACGGCAACAGGATCGTGAAGTTGCAGCCCTGGCCCAGCCCGGGAGACTGCACGCTGACCTCGCCACCATGGGCCTCGACCAGTTGACGGACCAGCGAAAGGCCAATGCCCAGCCCCTCGCGGCCATGGCCGGAGGGGGCGGCCTGGCTGAACAGTTCGAAGATGTTTTCCAGGGACTCCGCGGCCAGCCCGATCCCCTGGTCGATCACTTCCAGCCGGGCCTGCTCGTCCTGCCGGGTGAGCACCAGCTGCACCTCGCCGTCCGCAGCGCTGAACTTCAGGGCGTTGTTCAGCAGGTTCCAGATGATCTGCTCCAGGCGTGTGCTGTCACCGTCGACATACACCGGCGCGGCATCGGCCGGCAGGGTCAGGCGCACGTTGCCGCCATGCTGCCCGCTGCGCACCACCGAATGAATGCCCAGCAGCACGGCACACAGGTCGACCGGCTGGGTGTTGAGCTTGAGCTTGCCGGTGCGGATGCGCGCGACGTCGAGCAAGTCATCGATGATCCGCGCCTGGCTGGCGACCGCCTCGCAGATGGTGCCGACCGCCTTGCTCGCGGTGTTGGCGTTCTTGACCGAGGGCAGGCGTCGCAGGATATCGGCGTTGAGCTGGATGAGGTTCAGCGGGTGCTTGAGTTCGTGGGACATCACGGCGAAGAACTCGTCCTTCATGTGGCTGGTGCTTTGCGACTCGGCCAGGCGCTTGCTTTGTTCGTCGTGCAGGCGCTTGTGGCCGGTCAGGTCACGGGCGATCTTCACGTAGCCGCGCAAGCTGCTGCCCTTGAGACGGGACACTTCACCACTGCAGTAGAAGCGGCTGCCGTCCTTGCGCACATGCCAGCGTTCGTCCTGACCCCGACCGTGCAGGCGCGCGGCGTGCAGCTCGCGCTCCGGCTCCCCGCTCTCGCGGTCCTGCTCGGTGAAGATCAGGGCATAGTGCTGGCCCAGCACTTCGTCCTTGGCGTAGCCGAAAATCAGCGCGGCGCCGGTGTTCCAGTCGATGATCAGGCCTTGTTCGTCCAGCAGGATGATGGCGAAGTCATGGGTGCTTTCGGCGACCAGGCGCATGCGTTCTTCGCCCTGGCGCAGGCGCTCCTCCGCGGCGCGGCTCTTGGTGATGTCGATGAAGGTCAGCACCGTGCCGTCGACGTTCTGCTCGCTGGCCCGGTAGGGCAGCAGGCGCGCCAGGTACCAATGCTGATCATGGCCGATCACTTCGCGTTCGAGGGTGGTTTCGCGTTCGATCACGGCGCGGGCATCGTCGGCCAGCGCGGGGTAGTCGAGGCGGTGGGTGATGTCGAGCAGCGAGCGGCCGGTATCGACCGGCAGCATGCTGAAGATGTCGGTGGCCCTGGGGGTGAACCAGCGAATGTGCAGATTGCGATCGACGAACACCGTGGCGATCTGGGTGGAGGCGATCAGGTTGCTCAGGTAGTCGTTGATCTTGTCGGTTTCGTCGACCTTGGTCTTGAGCTCGTAGTTGACCGTCAGCAATTCCTCGTTGATGGATTGCAGCTCTTCCTTGCTGGTTTCCAGCTCTTCGCTGGCCAGGCGCAGTTCCTCGTTTATCGCCTGCATTTCCTCGTTCGAGGCGGTCAGCTCCTGGCTGGAGATCTCCGACTGTTCGATGGTTTCCTGCAACTGCTGGCGGGTACGCTGCAGTTCGCGCTCCAGGGTGTTGAGGACCATGCCGTCAGTCTGCTGGACCGCGCTCGGGCCGTGCTGGGCGGCTTCGCGCACCTGGAACACCACCAGCAGGCAATCGCTGCCGCTGGGTTCGTCCTGGTGCGGCTGGACCTGTACCAGGACTTCGACGCGCTGCTCGTCGACGGTGACGATCACCGCGGCCGACGTGACCGGCTGGCCGGAGTTCTGCGCTTGCAGCAAGGTGCTGCGCAGGGTGGGGCGCAGCGGCACCAGCACCAGGCTCAGCAGGTTGTGGCTGAGTTCTCCGCCGGCATGGCGAAGAAAGCGGCCTACGCCTTCGCTCATGTGCAGGATGTTGCCATCGTTGTCGACGATCAGGCTGGGCGGCGTGCGCCGGGCCAGGGCGCGGTGATGGATCTCGGCATAGGACAGCTTGCGCGGCGGCCTGGCCCTCGCCGGGGCCGCCTTTGAATCGGGCGCCTGCAGCCGGCCGGGACGACGCGCCGGTTCCACCTCGCGGGCGCGGAAGATGCGATGGCGCTTGTCCACGGCGATGAACAGGTCCGCCGCCACATCGGCCGACTCCGAGCAGCCGAGGAACAGGTAGCCGCCCTTGCGCAGGGCGAAGTGGAACAGCCGCAGGATTTCCCGTTGTACCTCCCGGTCCAGATAGATGAGCAGGTTGCGGCACACGACGAGGTCAAGCTGGGAGAACGGCGGGTCGGAGAGCAAATTGTGCCGGGCGAACAGGACCTTCTCGCGGATGTCCTTGCGTACCCGGTAGTGCTGGTCCTCCCTGATGAAGAACTGCCGCAGCCGGGTCATCGGCACATCGGTCGCGATGGCCTCGGGATAGATGCCCAGGCGGCCTGCATTGATCGCCCGCTCGTCGAGGTCGGTGGCGAACACCTGAATCCTCGCACTGCGCTGCTCCAGTGCCAGCTGCTCGGTGGCCAGCATGGCCAGGCTGTAGGCCTCCTCGCCGGTGGAGCAGCCTGCCGACCAGATGCGCACCTCGCGCTGGTTGCCTTCGCTGCCGTCGTCACTGGCAAGGCCCGGCATGACATGCTGCTGCAGCGCCTCGAAGGCGTCACGATCACGAAAGAAGTTGGTCACCCCGATCAGCATGTCCGCGAGCAGGGCGCGGCATTCCTCGGGGTGCTGTTCGAGGTAGTCGCGGTAGCCGGCCAGGTCTGTCCGGGCGGTGACATGCAGGCGCCGTTCGAGTCGGCGCAGCACGGTCGCGCGCTTGTAGTGCTGGAAATCGTGGCCGGTGCTGGCGAGCAGGCGGGCCAGGATGTCGTCGAGCAACGGGTCGCACTGCGCCGGGTCGCCCTCCCGCTCACCCAGGGCCGGCGGAAGGCTGTCGTCGTCGATTTCCGGGAGCCTGACCTTGCGCGCCGAGCGCCACAGCTCCACCAGCCTGGCGGGAATCTCGGCCACCGGCAGGATCAGATCGACCATGCCGGTGGCGATGGCGGCCTTGGGCATGTCGGGGTACTGGGCATCGGCAGGCGCCTGGACCAGGGTCACGCCGCCCTGTTCCTTGATGCGCGACAGCCCCACCGCGCCATCGCTGCCGCTGCCCGACAGGATCACGCAGAAAGCGTGATCCTTGTGCACGTCGGCCAGATCCCTGAAGAACAGGTCGATGGCGACATGGTCGCCGCGGTTGCGCCTGGCCGGGCTGACCCGCAGGTAGCCATCATTGGTCGACAGGCGGTTGGCCGGGGAGATCACGTAGACATGGTTGCGCTCGATCGGTATGGGCTCGCTCACCTGGCACACCGGCATGCGCGTGACGCGCTGGATCAGGCGATCGGCCTGGCTCTGGTGATCCGGCGACAGGTGCAGGACCAGGACGAACGCCATGCCGCTGTCCGCCGGGGCGTGCTGGAAAAACGTCTGGATTGCCTCCAGTCCGCCGGCCGAGGCACCGATGCCGACGACGGGAAAGTCCAGATGGCTAGGGCTGAGCGCAGGGTTCTGCGGCGATGCCAGTGAGGACTTGCTGGACGACTTCATGAGCGAGCCTTGTAGGGATCGGTAGGGTGCGGTGGCACGGATTATAGGCTCGCCGTCACGCAGTCGACGAGCGGTGGTCTCAGGTATGACCTGCGCGGCAAATCAAAAGTGCTATCAAGGCCCGATACTGGCCGGCCTTGCCCGGTCGTCCCGGCATTTAGCGCCGCTCATCTGCCGGGCGCCAATGAAAACGAATCCTCGCGGGTGCGCTGGACTCGCTAGTGGTGAGCCCTCACAAAATCAGCGGGACCGCTCATGCAGAAGAACGCGACCTGTCCAGCGCGGGATGACCCGCAGCCGCTTTATTCGGCAATGCTGCGCGACAGTGGCCATGACGCACGGGAATGGCTCGCCGCCCAGCTTCGCCGAACCGCGTCCCTGCCTGACGATCTGCCGGACGATTTCGCGCAACTGGAGGCCTGGGCGCGCGCGCATGCCGCACAGGTGTCCGCCGAGCACGCGGGTTATCTCGAGCAGCGCCGCCAGGGCGCGCCACGGCGCTTCTTCGCCAATCGCTCGCAGGCCCTGTGGTTTCTGCAACAGGTCGCGCCGACCAAGGCAGTGGACGGGGCCTGGCTGCACGGAACGCTCAGGCACTGGCGAGACCCGCGCTTTCACGGGCTGGTGCGGACCTTTCTCGAAGAGCTCGGCGATGGCGATCCGCGCTGCAACCATGTGCTGATCTTCCAGCGACTGCTCAGCCGCCTGGGCTGCGATCAAGGTCTGCCCCTGCATCCGCAGCGCTACCTGCAGGGCGCGGTGCAGCTGGCGCTGGGGAGGCATGTGGAGCACTTCCTGGCGGAGGTGATCGGTTACAACCTGGGCTATGAACAGCCGCCCCTGCATCTGCTGATCACCACCCATGAACTGGCCGAACTGGGTATCGATGCGCATTACTTCCAGTTGCACGTCACCATCGACAACGCCGCCAGCGGCCATGCCCGCCGCGCCCTGCACAGCCTGCGCCTGCTGATGCCGGAGACGTCCGCCGCAACCTTCCATGCGCGCGTTCGCCGCGGCTATCGCCTCAACGACCTGGGCCTGGACACCGCGAAGCTGATCGCCTCCTTCAACCTGGAGGACGAACTGCTGGCGGCTCTGCAACGCAAGCGGGTCTACGGGCAGTTCATGCACAGCGACCGCTGCCGGCTGCAGGGCCGGACCATCAACCAGTGGCTGGCCGATGCCGATTCGATGCCAGGTTTTCTGCGCGCCCTGGAAAAACAACAGTGGGTGCACCACGGGCAGGATCCGTTGCGCAGCCGTTTCTGGGCCTTGATCGACGGGCCCCATGCGGCGATGTTCGGGGTGTTCAGCGCCTATGAGAAGCAGCTCTGGCGCGACTGGATCGCCGCTGACTGGGCAGGCGAGAAATACCGGCGCGTCACGCCCGGCCAGTGGGAGCAGGCGCTGGCCCTCGAAGACCACGCGCCGCGGACGCAGGGTGCGGCGTGCATCGAGCGCATGATCGAAGCGATGGCGGGCAACCGCCATGCCGAGCCCGATGGCCTGCGTGCGACGCGCGACTTCATCCGGGCTACGGGCCTGGCCGGCGGAGGGCAATACTGATGCACCTCGACAAGAACCTGGTTTGCGCCGACCAGGCGCTTCTGCAACTGGGCCGGCGTTTGAGCGCCGACGGCTACCGTTTCACCTGTGTGACCCCGGCCACCCACGCGCGCAACAATGACCGTCCCGTTGCCGACAAGGCCCATGACCTGCGTGACGTCTTTGGCTGGAGCCGGCCCTTCCCGCCAGCGCTGATCAGCCCTGACGAACTGGCCCAGTTGAAACGGGCCGGGCTGGTCGAGGATCAGGGCGAGCTGCTGCGCAGCGTGGTGCGCTGGTCGAGCATCGACAATCTGCTGCTGGTGCATTCGGCATGGCCGACCGAGAGCCGCGACGCGGTTTTCTTCGGGCCCGACAGCTACCGTTTTGCCCAGCTGATCAAGGACTTCCTGCAACAGCATCCGCGGCGCGTGGAGAACGCGGTCGATATCGGCTGTGGCAGCGGCGTCGCCGCGCTGCTCATCGCCGCGGCCGCCCCGCATGCCCAGGTCTGCGCGGTCGACATCAACCCCTTGGCCCTGCGCTTCACCGCCATCAACGCCGCACTGGCCGGCGTGGCCAATGTCTCGGTGGAGCGCAGCGATCTGCTCGAAGACATCGCCGGCATGTTCGACCTGATCGTTGCCAATCCACCCTACATGCTCGATACCCGGCAGCGCGCCTATCGCCATGGCGGCGGTGCGCTCGGCGCGGAACTGTCGTGGCGGATCATCGAACAGGCCCGCGAACGCCTCGCGGTGGGTGGCACCTTGCTGTTGTACACCGGAGTCGCCATCGTCGAAGGCCGCGATTTCCTCCTCGAAGCGGTGCGCCTGCACCTCGCCGGGCCGGGATTCAGCTGGCACTACCGTGAACTGGACCCGGACGTGTTCGGCGAGCAATTGCTCGAACCGGGCTACGAGCAGGTCGAGCGCATTGCCGTGGTGGCGCTGACCCTGACCCGTATCGTCTGAGCGGACGATGGGCAGGGCAGGCGGGTTCGGCATCGAGGAGGAGTACCTGCTGGTCGACCTCGCCGACGGCCATGTCCTGGCCAGGCCCTCGCAGGCGGTGATGCGGCGATGCCGCGAGGTGGTCGGCGAGTATTTTGCCGAAGAGATGTTCAACAGCCAGATCGAGGTGGCTTCGCCGGTCTTCGGCAACCTGCATGAAGCGCGGGGTTTCTTCAGCGAAATCCGCCACGGACTGTGCCGCGAACTGGCGGCGGAGGGTGCCGGCCTCTATTGCGCGGCCAGCCACCCTGGCGCGCGCTGGCGCAGCCAGTGCCCGCGAAATCTCGAACACTACCGTCAGGTGTTCGACGACTATCAGGCCGTGGCCCGGCGCAGCCTGTTGTGCGGCCTGCACGTCCATGTGGGCGTTGCCCAGGGCCGTGACCGCATGCAACTGATCAACCAGGTGCTGGGCTGGTTGCCGTTGCTCCTGATCCTCAGTACGTCGTCGCCGTTCTGGAGTGGCGAGGCGACGGGCTACCGGAGCTACCGCCGCGTGGTGTGCGGGGAGTGGCCGCACATGGGGATGCCCGAGCCGTTGCGCGACTGGCGTGACTACCAGCGCTACTGGGCATTGCTCCAGGGCACCGGCGGGCTGGCGAATGACGGCGACTTCTGGTGGACGATACGCCCGTCGCGGCGATTCCCCACCGTGGAGCTGCGCATCTGCGACGCGTGCCCGCGGCTGGAGGATGGCCTGGCCATTGCCGGGCTGTTTCGCCATCTGCTCGAGCACGCACTGCGGGAGTGGCGCAACGGGCAACCGCTCAGCCAGGAACAGCGCTGGATAGCCCAGGAAAACTACTGGCGAGCCTATCGCCACGGGCGCGACGGCACCTTCATCGGTGCGCACGACCAGCATCCCGTCACGGCCAGCAGCTGGCTGGCGCAGTTGCGGGCCTTGAAGCCCCCGGACACGGAGGATGCCGGGCAGGCATTCGATCAAGCCGCGCGCATCCTGCGCGAGGGCACCAGCGCCGAGCGTCAGTTGCTCACCTTCGAGCGCGCCCTTGCGCACGGACAGGATGCTCGTCATGCCCTGAGAGCGGTGGTCAGGCAGGTGCTGGGCGAGGTGAGCCCAGGCGCGGGCCCATCATCATGAACACCGGACGTGACAGCCAGCCTCGCGGTTGAAGGCGATTTCTCTCGGGGCAACTTCAGACTCCCTTCAGACTCGGCGCCGATACTCCCCCCATCGAGCCCAATCGGGGGGAGGTTTCATGACCCAGCTTGAATGGAGCAACCTGCTCCCTTTGCCTGTTGGCAGCAATGCCGAGCATCACGCCCAGTTGTCCCTGCAGCTGGCCCACGACAGTGGTCGCGGGGAACTGGAGCACTTCATCCATCAGCGTTTCGCCGCCATGCACCATGCCGATGTCCAGCATTACCTGCCGGAACTGCTGGCGCTGCATGACCGCCACGGGCGCCTGATCGCGGCAGCCGGGGTGCGCCCGGCCAGCACCGGCCCGCTGTTTCTCGAACGTTATCTGGACGAGCCCCTGGAACGTGCGGTTTCGCGCCTGGCGGGCGCTCCGCTGGCGCGCGATTGCCTGGTCGAGGTAGGCAACCTGGCCTCGCTGAGCGCCGGCAGTGCGCGGATCATCATCATCCTGGTCACCTGGCTGCTGGCCGTCCGCGGCCTGCAGTGGGTGGCCTTCACCGGCGCCGCGACGCTGATCAACAGCTTCCAGCGCCTGGGGCTGCAGCCCTGCATCCTGGCTGCGGCCGATCCCGGGCGCCTGGACGGCGAGCAGGCGCAGTGGGGGACCTACTACGCCCAGCGTCCGCAGGTCTTCGCCGGCAATATCGGCTACGGCTTCGACGCCTTGACCCGCGCCGGCGCCTTCCAGCGCCTCGGCTTGCCGGCGATCACCCAGGAGACCGGTCATGCCGCATGAACTGGAGCGCTTTCAGCAGTTGCTGACGATACAGGCCCGCGACCATGGCGACGAAATCGCCGTGCAGGGCGCGACCCAGCGCCTGACCTGGGGACAATTGCTCACGGGCGTCGAAAGCCGGGCCCGCTTCTTGAGCCAGCAGGCGCCGGGGGCCCTGGTCCTGGCCCTGGACAATGGCCCCGAGGCATTGCTCTGGGACCTGGCCGCGCTGTTCGGCGAGCGGCCCTGCGTGGTTGTCCCTGGCTTTTTCAGCCCGGCGCAGTTCGAGCACTGCATCGTGCAAAGTGGCGCCACGCTGGCGCTCGGCGAGGCACAGTGGAGCGCGCAACTGGCCGAACTGGGCTTTGTCCAGGCGGAGGGGGTGTGGAGCCGGACCCTGGCGCTTCCCGCCAGGTTGCCCGGCGCTACCGCGAAGATCACCTACACCTCCGGCAGCACCGGCCGCCCCAAGGGCGTGTGCCTGAGCGCCGAGGCGATGCTGCGGGTGGCCCGGGAGCTGGAAGCGGCCGGCCGGGAAACCGCGGCGCAGCGCTACCTGGCGGTGCTGCCGCTGGGCATCCTGCTGGAAAACCTGGGGGTCTATGCCGCGCTGATGGCGGGCGCCTGCGTGTTGCTCTACCCACAGGCGCAACTGGGTATCGGCGGCGCCAGCCAGGTGGACTTCAAGCGCCTGCTCGGCGCCATTGCCCTGAGCGCTGCGCACAGCCTGATCCTGGTGCCGCAACTGCTGATGGGCCTGGTCACCGCGATCGAGCGCGGGTTGATGCAGGTCGGTGCGCTGCGTTTCGTCGCGGTGGGTGGGGCGCGGGTTTCCCCCAGCCTGCTGGCCCGTGCCGAGGCGGTCGGCCTGCCGGTGTTCGAGGGCTACGGGCTGTCCGAGTGCGCCTCGGTGGTGGCCTTGAACCGGCCGGGCGCGGTGCGGCCTGGCAGCGTCGGCAAGCCGTTGCCCCATGTGCAGGTGCGGATCGCCGAGGACGGTGAGGTGCTGGTGGCCGGGTCGACCTTGCTGGGTTACCTGGACGAGCCGCCATGCCAGGCCGGCTGGTGGGCCACCGGTGACCTCGGCTACTTCGACGAGCAGGGCTACCTGTATCTGAACGGGCGCAAGAAGCACCAGTTCATCACCAGTTTCGGGCGCAACGTCAACCCGGAATGGGTGGAAGCCGAACTGACCCAGAGCGGCACCATCGCCCAGGCCTTCGTGCATGGCGAGGGGCTGCCGCGAAACAGCGCCTTGCTCTGGCCGCTGGACCCGAATGCCAGCGACGAGGCCATCGAGCAGGCCGTGCAGCGCGGCAATGCGCAGTTGCCGGACTACGCCCGGGTGCATGCCTGGCGGCGGCTGCCGGCGCCCCTCGACAGCCGCGATGACACCCTCACCGCCAATGGTCGCCCGCGCCGCGAGGCCATCCTGAAGCGTTACCACAACCTGTTGGCCGACATTCCCTCATGAGGTTCGCCATGCCCTTTTTCGACACCCTGCAACTGCACACCGCCCAGGAGCGCCAGGCGCTGTTCGCCGTGCCGGTGATCCGCGAGGCCCTGGCTGGCCAGGTCAGCCTGGACAGCTACATCGCGTTTCTGACCCAGGCCTACCACCATGTCCGCCACACCGTGCCGCTGATGATGGCCTGCGGCGCGCGCCTGCCGGCCCGTCTGGAGTGGCTGCGCGGCGCCGTCTGCGAATACATCGAGGAGGAGTACGGCCACGAACAGTGGATCCTCGACGATATCAAGGCCTGTGGCGGCGATTGGCAAGCCGTGCGGGATGGCCGCCCGGCACTGTCCATCGAACTGATGGTGGCCTACCTCTACGACCTGATCGCCCGCGGCAATCCGGTCGGCCTGTTCGGCATGGTCAATGTGCTCGAAGGCACCAGCATCGCCCTGGCGACCCAGGCTGCCGGGACTCTCCAGAGCACCCTGGAACTGCCCGCCAAGGCCTTCAGCTACCTCAGTTCCCACGGGGCCCTGGACCAGGACCATATGGTCACCTACCGACAATTGATGGACCGCCTGGACGAACCTGCCGACCAGCAGGCGGTGATCCAGGCCAGCCAGGTGGTGTACCGCCTGTACACCGAGATGTTCCGCGGCCTGCCGCGTGCCGGCCAGCACGAGGTGCGTGATGCGTTTGTCTGAATCGGTGGTGGTGTTGACCGGGGCCAGTGGCGGCATCGGCCTCGAGCTGGCCGAACAGCTGTGCGCGGCGGGGGCCCGGGTGCTCGCGGTGAGCCGCCAGGCGGGCAAGCTGGCCAGCCTGATGCAGCGTTATCCGCAGCGCCTGCACTGGCAGGCGGCCGACCTGCGCACCCGCGAAGGGCGCGAGCGGGTCCTGGCGCGGGCGCGGGAAATGGGTGTCAACGTGCTGATCAATGCCGCCGGGGTGAATCGCTTCGCCTTGCTCGACCAGCTCGACGAGCAGGCCCTCGACGAGTTGCTGGACATCAACCTGAAGGCGGCGCTGCAGCTGACCCGGGCCTGCCTGCCGCTGCTCCGTGCCCGCCCCGCGGCACTGGTGGTCAACGTGGGGTCGACCTATGGCTCGATCGGTTATCCCGGGTATGCCACCTATTGCGCCAGCAAGTTCGCCCTGCGCGGTTTCTCCGAGGCCTTGCGCCGCGAGCTCGCCGATACCTCGGTCAACGTGCTCTATGCCGCGCCCCGGGCGACGCGCACGAGCATGAACAGCAGCGCCGCCACGGCGCTGAACCAGGCGCTCAAGGTGGGCATGGACGATCCGGCGGATGTCGCCCGGGCGGTGCTCGAGGCCGTGCAGTCCGAGCGCAGCGAGCTCTACCTGGGCTGGCCGGAAAAGCTCTTCGTGCGTCTCAACGGCATGCTCCCGGGGGTGGTCGACCGCGCCCTGCGCAAGCAATTGCCGGTCATTCTTCGCCATATCGGCAGTCATTCGAGGGAGTCGGGCAAATGAAGCGTTTTCTGGTCGCCAGCCTGCTGGCATTCACCCCGCTGACCTGGGCCCTGGACCAGGCCGGCAGCCAGCGCCTGGGCGAGTTGCAGCAACGCTGGGCACAGATCCAGTACCAGACACCCAAGGACCAGCGCGCCGATGCCTTCGAGCAACTGGCCGGCGATGCCGCCGGCTTCGTTCAGCAATATCCCGGCGCCGCCGAGCCGCTGATCTGGGACGGCATCATCAACAGCAGCTGGGCCGGCGCCACAGGCGGGCTGGGGGCGTTGGGCAAGGTCAAGGCGGCGCGGGCCAGCCTGGAGCAGGCGATCAAGCTGGATGCCAGTGCCCTGCAGGGTTCGGCCTACACCAGCCTGGGCACCCTGTACGACCAGGTGCCCGGCTGGCCGATCGGCTTCGGCGACGCCGACAAGGCCGAGACCCTGTTGCGCCAGGCATTGCAGATCAACCCCAACGGTATCGACAGCAACTATTTCTGGGCCGATCATCTGTTCCGGCAAAAACGCTACGGCGAAGCCCGCGCGGCGCTGGAAAAAGCCTTGCAGGCGCCGCCGCGGCCGGGACGTGAACTGGCCGACCAGGGCAGGCGTGGCGATATCGCTGCTTTACTCAAGGCGCTCAAGGACAAACAGGACTGACTATGCGGCTGCTGCTGGTTGAGGACGATACCGCGCTGGGCGAGGGGATCTGCGATGGCTTGCGCCAGGAGGGCTATACCCTCGACTGGCTGCGTGACGGGGTGAGCGGCCTGCATGCCTTGCAGCATGAAGCGTTCGACCTGGCGATCCTCGACCTGGGCCTGCCGCGCCTGGACGGCATCGAACTGCTGCGGCGGGTGCGGGCCGGGGGCGACAGCCTGCCGGTGCTGATCCTCACCGCGCGCGATGCCACCGAGGACCGCATCACCGGCCTCGATGCCGGCGCCGACGATTATCTGGTCAAGCCGTTCGACCTCAACGAACTCAAGGCCCGTCTGCGCGCCTTGCTGCGGCGCAGCGCCGGGCGGGCGCGGGTGCTGATCGAGCATGCCGGCGTCGCCCTCGATCCGGTCACCCAGCAAGTCCACTACAACGGCGAGCCGGTGGTGCTGACACCCAAGGAGTACGTGCTGCTGCACGAACTGCTGGCCCAGCCGGGCAAGGTCTTCACCCGCGAGCGCCTGACCCAGCTGCTGTATGGCTGGGACGAAGAGCCGGAAAGCAACACCCTGGAGGTGAACATCTATCACCTGCGCAAGAAGCTGTTCAACGGCCTGATCCGCACTGTGCGCGGTATCGGCTATCTGGTCGAGGGCAAGGCATGAGCTCGCTGCGCCAGCGCACGCTGTGGCGGGTCATGCTGTTGCTGGTGCTGGGGACCAGCCTGCTGGCCCTGTACAACTACCACGACAGCCGTCACGAAATCACCGAGGTCTATGACGCCCACCTGGCGCAGAACGCCCGTCTGCTCGAGGGCGTGATGAGCATTCCGGTCCAGGACGGCAGCCGCGAGACGCTGTACCGCGCCTTCAACGAAGCGCTGGGCAAGGCGGGGCGGCACCGGATCGGCCATCCCTATGAAAGCAAGCTGGCCTTCCAGGTCTGGGATGACAGCGGTGCGCTGCTGGTGCATACCCCCAGCGCCCCGGTCCTCGCGCCGCTCTCGGTCAGTACGGGCTTCGCCGATTTTGCGGTGAATGGCCAGCAATGGCGCGGTTTCGTCCTGCCGGTGCCGGAGCGGCACTGGATCATCTGGGTCGGCGAGCGCGAGGATGTCCGCTACGACCTGATCGACCGGATCGTGCGTCATACCCTGTTTCCCTTCCTGATCGGCAGCCTGGCCCTGGCCCTGCTGGTCTGGGCGGCGATCGGCTGGGGCCTGCAACCCTTGCAGAACATGGCCAACGTCATCCGCGCCCGGCATGCCGACTCCCTGGAGCCGCTGCAACTGGTGCCCTTGCCCTCGGAGCTGGAGCCGATGCAGGCGGCGATCAATCGCCTGCTGGCGCAGATCGACGACCTGCTGCGCCGCGAGCACCGTTTCATCGCCGACGCCGCCCATGAAATGCGCACCCCGCTGGCCATCCTGCGCCTGCATGCGCAGAACGCCCAGGCCGCCACCTGCGAGGCCGAGCGGCAGAAGGCCCTGGGCTTCCTGATCGGCGGGGTCGATCGCTTGACCCGGGTGGTCAACCAACTGTTGACCCTGGCCCGCGTGGAGCCGCGCCTGGGACAACGGGTCAGCACCCCGATCGACGTCGCGCAGATGCTCACCGAGTCGCTGGCGGAACTGACCCCGTGGATTCTCGACCGCGGCCTGGAGCCGTCGCTGGACATCGGCGAGGGTGATCACCGCCTGGCCGTCGATGCCGGCGTGCTGGGCATCGCCCTGCACAATCTGGTGGCCAACGCGGTGGAGCATTCGCCGCGGGGAGGGCGTATCACGGTGTCACTCAGGCAGCGTGCCGGCCAGGTCGAGCTGACCGTCGAGGACGAGGGGCCGGGCATCGACGAGGCCAGCCTGTCGCGGGTGTTCGAACGCTTCTACAGCCGCAACAGCCCGAATGGCGCCGGCCTCGGGCTGTCCATCGTCGCCACCATCGTCGAGGGCATGGGCGGCCAGGTACGTCTGGCAAACCGCGCCCAGGGCGGACTCGCCGCGACCTTGTCGATCCCGCTGGAACACGCCGCCGCGGACTTCAGGCTGCCTTAAGCTTCGGCTAGCACTTTTGGCATCGTGTATCCCACTTTGCGAGGCCAAGGAGATGAAGCGCGAATCGAGTACCGACCGTTATGGTCGCCTGTCCATCGTCATGCACTGGAGCATGGTGCTCCTGTTCATTGGTATCTACGCCTGTGTCGAATGGCGCGACGCCCTGCCCAAGGGGCATGCCCTGAAAGGGCCGCTGCTGGGCTTCCATGGCCTGCTGGGTCTGGCGGTCTTCGCGCTGGTCTGGGTGCGCCTGCTCGGTCGCCTGGCGCCTCGTCCGCCGATCCGCCCGCGACCGGCCGCGTGGCAGAACGCCGTGGCCAGCCTCACGCACCTGGGGCTGTATGGGCTGATGATCGTCACGCCGGTACTGGCCTGGCTGATGCTGGGCGCGGCGGGCAAACCGCTGCCGTACTGGGACATCGCGCTACCAGCGCCGATCGCCGAAGCGCCTGCCCTGGCCCGCCAGCTCAAGGGCTGGCACGAATGGCTGGGCAGTGCCGGTTACTGGCTGATCGGCCTGCACGCGCTGGCTGCCCTGGTGCACCACTATTGGCTCAAGGACAACACCCTCAAGCGCATGCTGCCCGGTGGGTAATGTTGTCGGCGCCGTCCCTGTTCAGAAGACCGGCAGCCGCCTGGTCTTCGCCAACAGCTGCATCAGCGTGGGCGAGGAGCGCGTGGTGCGCGCCGGCGCTTCGTTGCTGGTGGTCGGCTGACAGGCAAGCCCCGGCACCTGCCAGGTGCCGCCTTTCATCCGCGGCATGCCGCAACCCTGTTCCCACTCCCTCCCGCCTCACCACGCTCTGCAACAGGGCAACCTTCCCACGCAACCCTGCCATTTTGGGTTAACGGCCCTGCCGCGGCCGGGACTAGCATCATTTTCAGCCTGATTACAAATACAACAGCGTGCGGTGGCGGCGGTACCTGCGCCACTCCAGACCCACAGACTGCCTCATACAACAAGGTCAAGAAAATGAGCGTTTCCATCCCTGCGAACAGTTCCACGGAGCTCAGGCGCGGTGCCCTGGGTGTCGGTTTCATCATCTTTTTCGTGGTCTCGGCGGCCAGTCCCCTGAGCGTGATCGCCGGCGGCTTTCCCATCGGCATCATGCTCGGCAACGGCGCGGGTACCCCGGCGCTGCTGGTGCTGACCCTGGCGGTGCTGCTGGCGTTCTCGGTGGGCTACACCACCATGGCCCGCCATGTGACCAACGCCGGCGGCTTCTATGCCTTCTCCTCCCGTGGCCTCGGCGGCCTGGCCGGTGGCGCTGCCGGGGTGCTGGCGATGTTCGCCTACAACATCCTCCAGGTCGGGCTGTACGGCATGTTCGGTGGTGTGGTGGCCGGGACCATGAGCGTGGTCTTCGCCATCGAGCTGCCCTGGTGGGTCTATTCGCTGCTGGCCATGACCAGCATCGCCATCCTCGGCTACCGCAATATCGACCTGTCGGCGCGGGTGCTGTCGTTCGTGGTGGTCGCCGAGTACCTGGCGATCCTCACCCTGGACTTCGCCATCCTGCGCAGCGGCGGTGACAGCGGGATCAACTTCGCCTCCTTCGAGGCCCAGCATGTCGGCAGCGGCACGCCGTCCATCGGCCTGCTGTTCTGCTTCGCCGCCTTCATCGGCTTCGAGGCCACCACCATCTACGGCGAGGAGGCGAAGAACCCGCAGCGCACCATTCCCATCGCCACCTACGCTTCGGTGCTGCTGATCGGCGTGTTCTACACCCTGTCGATCTGGGCCATGGTGGTGGGCGTGGGCGCGGACAAGATCGTCCCGACCCTGCAGGCCCTGCAGGACCCGACCACCTTCATCTACGGCCTGTCCGACCACTTCGTCGGGCCGCAGCTGACCCAGGTGATCCGCGTGCTGTTCATGGTCAGCATCTATGCCGGGCTGCTGGCGTTCCACAACGCCGCGGCGCGCTACTTCTACGCCATCGGCCGCGACGGCCTGCTGCCCAAGCAACTGGGCACCACCCACCGGGTGCACCAGAGCCCGCACATGGGCTCGGCCCTGCAGAGCCTGATCGCCGCGGTGGTGGTGCTGGTCTTCGCCGCGCTGGATGCCGACCCGATCCTGCAGCTGTTTGCCTGGTTCTCCAGCCTGGCGACCCTGTGCGTGATCCTGCTGATGGCGATGACTTCGGCGGCGGTGCTGATGTACTTCCAGCGCCAGCCACAGCTGCAGCTCGGTTTCATGCGCAAGCGCCTGCTGCCGGGACTGGCCTGCATCGCGCTGCTGTTCGTGCTGGGCGTGGCGGTGCTGCACTTCGATGTCCTGACCGGGGCCAGCAAGTCCCTGTCCTACGCCCTCTGCGCGGTGATTCCCGCGGCCCTGATCACCGGTGTGCTGCTGGCTGCGCGTCTGCGCCGGCTGTGCCCGCAGCGTTACCTGGAGCTGGGCAGCCACAAGCTCTGAGCCGGCCCGCTCCTTCATTCTCACGACCTTCGTGCAGCGGCGCCGCGGGTGCCGCCTTACCCAAGGATATGTCCCATGGAAAATTTCCAGCTACTGATTGGCGGCGTTCGCGTCGCCGGTGAAAACGGCGAGTTCGCGGTGATCGACCCGGCCAGCGGCGCGCCCTTCGCCCAGTGCCCGGCCGGTTCGCTCGGGCAACTGAACGCGGCCGTCGCCGCGGCCCGCACGGCCTTTGCCGGCTGGCGCCAGAGCAGCGCCGCCGAGCGTCGCGCGGCGCTGCACAAGGCCGCCGACGATATCGAGCGGGAGGCCGACGCCATCGCCCGGCTGATCGTCCGCGAGCAGGGCAAGCCGCTGGCGCTGGCGATGTCCGAAGTCATGGGCGGGGTGGCCTGGACCCGCTACAACGCCGACCTGGAGATCCCCGTCGAGCAGGTCGAGGACAACCCGCGCCAGCGTGTCGAGCTGCACCGCAAGCCGCTGGGTGTGGTCGCCTCGATCACCCCGTGGAACTGGCCGTTCATGATCGCCGTCTGGCACATCATCCCGGCCCTGCGCGCGGGCAACTGCGTGGTCAGCAAGCCGTCGAGCCTGACGCCGCTGAGCACCCTGCGCCTGGTGGAAATCCTCGATCGCCACCTGCCGCCGGGAGTGATCAACATCGTCACCGGCGAGAAGGGCTTCGGCAGCGCCATCACCACCCACCCGGGCATCGACAAGATCGTCTTCACCGGCTCCACCCCCACCGGGCAGAGCGTGATGCGCGGCGCGGCGAGCAACCTCAAGCGCCTGACCCTGGAACTGGGTGGCAATGACGCCGCCATCGTCCTGCCCGGCACCGATATCGCCGCCGTGGTCGACGACCTCTTCAATGCCGCCTTCCTCAACATGGGCCAGACCTGCGCGGCGCTGAAGCGCCTGTATGTGCACGAATCGCAGTACGAGGCCTTCGCCGCGGCGCTGGTCGAGCGTGCCGGGCGCGAGGTGGTCGGCGCGGGCCTGGAGGCCGGGGTCACCTTCGGTCCGATCCAGAACAGCGAGCAGCTGGAGCTGGTCGGCGAGCTGGTGGAGGACGCCCGCCGCCTCGGCGCGCGCATCCTCTGCGGCGGCCAGCGCCTGCCGCGTGCCGGCTATTTCTACCCGCCGACCCTGGTGGCCGATGTCACCGACGGCGACCGCCTGGTCGACGAAGAGCAGTTCGGCCCGGTGCTGCCGCTGATCGCCTATGGCGATGTGGAAGACGTCCTGGCCCGCGCCAACGCCAGCAGCATGGGCCTGGGCGGTTCGGTCTGGGGCCCCGATGCGGCCCGGGCCGAGGCCCTGGCGGCGCGCCTGGAAAGCGGTGTGGCCTGGGTCAACTGCCATGCGCAGATCCAGCCCAACACCCCGTTCGGCGGCAGCAAGATGTCCGGCTTCGGCGTCGAGTTCGGTCTCGAAGGCCTGCTCGAGTTCACCGGCCAGCAACTGCTGTTCGTGCGCAAGGACAACCTCTCATGAACAAGCCCACCCTGTTCGCTGGCGTCCCGCTGCCAGCTTTTTCCGGAGACACTGCCGTGGCCCAGCCAAACCGTTACGCGCACTACAAGACCGCCGAGAAGAAATTCTGGCACCCCATGGGCAGCGCCGCCCCGGCGCACCGGGCCAACACCCTGATCATCGCCAGCGCCGACGGCAACTACATCACCGACGTCGATGGCCGGCGCATGCTCGACGGCGTGGGCGGCTTGTGGAACGTCAACGTCGGGCACAACCGCCCCGAAGTGAAGGCCGCCATCGTCCGCCAGCTGGACGAGCTGGCCTACTACCAGACCTTCGACGGCATCGCCCATCCGCGGGTCTACGACCTGGCCGAGCGCCTGACCGCGATGTTCGCCGAGGAAGACATGGCCCGCGTGCTGTTCAGCAGCGGCGGCTCGGATGCCGTGGAAACCGCTCTGAAGATGGCCCGTCAGTACTGGGTCGCCAGCGGCCAGCCAGGCCGCACGCGCTTCCTCTCCCTGCGCAACGGCTATCACGGCGTGCACATCGGCGGCACCTCGGTGGGCGGCAATGGCGTCTATCACTACAACCACGGGCAACTGCTCGGCGGCTGCCACAGCCTCGACACGCCCTGGCTGTACCGCAACCCCTGGGACTGCCGCGATCCGCAGGAACTGACCGAACACTGCATCCGCCAGCTCGAGGAAACCATTGCCCTGTACGGCGCGCACAGCGTCGCCGCGCTGATCGCCGAGCCGGTGCAGGGCGCCGGCGGGGTGATCGTGCCGCCGGCCAACTACTGGAAGCGCCTGCGCGAGGTCTGCGACCGCTACGAGATCCTGCTGATCGCCGATGAAGTGGTCACCGGCTTCGGTCGTTCCGGCTGCATGCTCGGCAGCCGCGGCTGGGGCGTGGCGCCGGACATCCTGTGCCTGGCCAAGGGCATTTCCGCCGGCTACATCCCCCTGGGCGCCACGGTGTTCAACCAGCGCATCGCCGATGCCATCGAGCAGGCGCCAGGCTTCGGCAGCTTCGTCATGCATGGCTACACCTACACCGGCCACCCGACCGCCTGCGCCGCGGCCCTGGCGGTGCTGGACATCGTCGAGGCCGAGGACCTGCCGGGCAATGCGGCGACGATCGGCGCGCAGTTGCTGGCGCAGTTGCAGCCGCTCAGCGAACGCTTCGAGGTAGTGGGCGAGGTGCGTGGCAAGGGTTTGATGATTGCCCTCGACCTGGTCAGCGACAAGCGCACCCGCCAGCCGGTGGACCCGGCCGCCGGCGATGCCGCGCGCATCGCCGAGGCGGCGCGGGAGGAGGGCGTGCTGGTGCGTCCGGTGGGCAGCAAGATCATCCTCTCGCCGCCGCTGACCCTCACCGCCGGCGAGGCCGGCCGCATCGCCGAAGTCCTCGACAGCGCCCTGTCGCGCTGCCGTTGAGCCACACCCGGGTCGCCGCCGACCGGCGGTGACCTTCCACTGCACTGATAAGAATGCCTGCCAAGGCACACAGGAGCACTTGCATGTCCAGCACCTTGTTCAACAGGGCCGCACGCCGCGGCCTTGCACTTTCGATCGCCCTGGGAATCAGCGTGCCCGCCCAGGCCTACGAGCTGTACGCGGACGACGACACGCACCTCAACGCCGACATGCTCGCGGTCTGGGGCATGTTCAACAGCCGCAAGAACTACGACGGCACCCCGGGCGGTTCGACCTGGCGCGAAGGCTTCATCAAGTACGGCCTCAGCGGCGACCAGGGCCTGGGCGGCGCCGGCACCTTGTACGGCACCTTCAACCTGGTCAGCTCGGCGACCTGGGGTGACGGTGACGCCGCCGGCAACACCGACGGTTCCGAACGCACCACCAAGATCGAGGACGCCTTCCTCGGCTGGCGCTCCGGTGACCTGTTCCCGGCCCTGGGCAAGGATGGCGTGGACTTCTCCGCCGGGCGCCAGGTGGTCAAGATCGGCAGCGGCTTTTTGATCAACGACGACGGCCCCAACCTCGGCAAGGGCCCGGCCGATGGCGCGCTGAACCGTGGCGGCGCCTACTACCTGGCGGCGCGCCACGCCTTCGACCGCACCGCGGTGCTCAAGCTCGGTGGCCAGGATGGCCTGCACGGCAGTGTGCTGTGNCTGAAGCTCGGTGGCCAGGATGGCCTGCACGGCAGTGTGCTGTGGCTGAAATCCGACAACCGCGCCCAGGCCGAAACCGAACTGGCCGCCGGGACCCTGGACTACACCGCCGACGCCGGCACCCTGGGCTTGACCTGGGTGCATGGCCT
>NZ_JAVYJH010000003.1:0-355873 GCF_032621685.1 Pseudomonas sp. zfem002
TGGGCGAGCTGTCGATGCTGGAGGCTGCCGAACAGCAGCATATCCTGCGCGACTGGAACGCCACGGCTGCCGAGTTCCCGAGCGAGGTGTGCATCCAGAGCCTGATCGAGGCGCAAGTGGCGGCAACGCCGGATGCGCCGGCGCTGATCTTCGCCGGCGAAGAACTGAGCTACGCCGAAGTCAACCGCCGTGCCAACCAGTTGGCGCACAAGCTGCGCGAGCAGGGTGTCGGGCCGGATTCGCTGGTCGGTATCTCGGTAGAACGCAGCCTGGAAATGGTCATCGGCCTGGTGGCGATCATCAAGGCCGGCGGTGCCTACGTGCCGCTGGACCTGACCCAAGGCTCGCTGCTGGCGCAACTGCCGGTTCCGGATGCTGTGCAGTCCTTGTGCCTGGATCAACTGGACCTGAACGGTTACAGCGAAGCCAATCCTTCGCTGCACACCGTGCCGGAAAACCTGGCCTACGTGATCTACACCTCCGGCTCCACCGGCAAGCCGAAAGGTGCCGGCAACAGCCATCGCGCGCTGGTCAACCGTCTGCACTGGATGCAGAAGGCCTACGGCCTGGACGGCAGCGATACCGTGCTGCAGAAAACGCCGTTCAGCTTCGACGTATCGGTGTGGGAGTTCTTCTGGCCGCTGCTGACCGGTGCGCGTCTGGCCGTTGCCCTGCCGGGCGATCACCGTGATCCGGAGCGTCTGGTGGCGACCATCAACCAGTACGGCGTCAGCACGCTGCACTTCGTGCCGTCGATGCTGCAGGCGTTCATGACCAGCGAGCAGGTGGAAAGCTGCAACAGCCTGAAGCGCGTGGTGTGCAGTGGTGAAGCGCTGCCGGCGGAACTGGCTGCGCAAGTGCTCAAGCGTCTGCCACAGGCCGGCCTGTACAACCTGTACGGCCCGACCGAAGCGGCGATCGACGTCACTCACTGGACTTGCACGACTGAAGATCATTTGAGCGTGCCGATCGGCCAACCGATCGACAACCTCAAGACCCATATCCTCGAAGACGGCCTGCTGCCAGCCGCGCCAGGCTGCGCCGCCGAACTGTACCTGGGCGGCGTCGGTCTGGCCCGCGGTTATCACAAGCGTCCATCGCTGACCGCCGAGCGCTTCGTGCCGGATCCGTTCTCGGACAATGGCGGCCGTCTGTACCGCACCGGTGACCTGGCCCGCTATCGCGGCGAAGGCATCATCGAGTACGCCGGGCGTATCGACCACCAGGTGAAGATCCGCGGCCTGCGTATCGAGCTGGGCGAAATCGAGGCGCGTCTGCAGGAACACCCGGCGGTATGGGAAGCCAGCGTGATCGATATCGACGGTCCGAGCGGCAAGCAGTTGGCGGCCTATCTGGTGCCGCAGGATGCGAGCCTGGACATCGACGAACTGAAGGCTCACCTCAAGGTGCACCTGCCGGAGTTCATGGTGCCAAGCCACTTCGTCCTGCTGGAGAAGATGCCGCTGAGCGCCAACGGCAAGCTGGATCGCCGTGCACTGCCGAAGCCGGAAGTGACCCAGGCCGCCTATGTCGCGCCAACCAGCGCGCTGGAAAGCCAACTGGCGACGATCTGGGCCGAAGTGCTGAAACTGGAGAAGGTCGGTGTCACCGACAACTTCTTCGAACTGGGCGGCGACTCGATCATCTCCATCCAGGTGGTCAGCCGCGCCCGTCAGGCCGGCATCGTGTTCACCCCGAAAGACCTGTTCCAGCGCCAGACCGTGCAGGGTGTCGCCCAGGTGGCGAGCCGTGCCTCGGCGGTGCAGGCGGAGCAGGGCATGGTGGTGGGTGAGGCGCCGCTGACGCCGATCCAGCAGTGGTTCTTCGAGCGCGAGATCGCCGAGCCGCAACAATGGAACCAGGCCGTCCTGCTGACGCCACGCGAGCCGCTGCGTGCCGACGTCCTCGACGCCGCGCTGCAGGCGTTGCTGGTTCAGCACGATATGCTGCGCGCCAGCTTCCGCAATGGGCAGGCGCACCTGCGCGACGAAGCGCACGCTGTGCTGTGGGTCCGCGAACTGGCCGCCATCGAGCAACTGGAGGCGCTGGCCGATGAGGCGCAACGCAGCCTCGATCTGCACGACGGTCCGCTGCTGCGCGCGCTGCTGGTCAACCTGCCGCAAGGCGAACAGCGCCTGCTGCTGGTGATCCATCACCTGGTGGTGGACGGCGTGTCCTGGCGCATCCTCCTCGAAGACCTGCAGGCGGCCTGCAACGGCGCCGCGCTGCCACGCAAGACCAGCTCGTTCAAACACTGGGCCGAGCGTCTGCAGCAGCATGCACAGAGCGCCGCAGTGGATGCGCAGCTGGGCTGGTGGCAGGCGCAGTTGCAAGGCGTCAGCGATGAACTGCCGTGCGACCGTGCCGACGGCAGCCTGGAACAGCGCCATGCCCGTTCGGTCAGCAGCCGCCTCGACCGCGAGCTGACTCGCCAGCTGCTGCAGGAGGCCCCGGCGGCCTACCGCACGCAGATCAACGACCTGCTGCTCACCGCCCTGGCGCGGGTGATCGGTCGCTGGACCGGTCGCGCCGAGACCCTGGTGCGTCTGGAAGGTCATGGTCGCGAGGAGCTGTTCGCCGAGCTGGATATCACCCGCACCGTCGGCTGGTTCACCGCGATGTACCCGGTGAAGCTCAGCGCCGCGGCGGAGCTGGACGTGGCGATCAAGACCGTCAAGGAACAGCTGCGCGCGGTACCGGACAAGGGCCTCGGCTACGGCCTGCTGCGCTACCTCGGCAACCAGGCGGCGCGTGACAGCCTGGCTGGGCTGGCCCAGGGTTCCATCGTCTTCAACTACCTGGGTCAGCTCGATGCCGGCTTCGAAGACAGCCTGTTCGCGCCGGCCAGCGAAAACCGTGGCCAGGGCGTCAGCCCGCAGGCCAGCCTGGGCAGCCTGCTGAGCATCGACGGCCAGGTGGCCGGTGGTGAACTGGCGCTGGACTGGACCTTCAGTGCCGAGGTGTTCGACGAAGCCACGGTGCAGCACCTGGCCGACGACTATGCCGCCGAACTGGCCGCGCTGATCGCGCATTGCCTGAAGGCGCCAGGTGCCGTGACGCCATCGGACTTCCCGCTGGCCGGTCTCAGCCAGGTGCAACTGGACCAGTTCCCGCTGGCTGCTCGCGAAATCGCCGATCTCTACCCGCTGTCGCCGATGCAGCAGGGCATGCTGTTCCACAGCCTGTTCGAGCAGGAGGGCGGCAGCTACGTCAACCAGCTGCGCGCCGAGGTGCGCGGCCTGCAGGTCGAGCGCTTCCGCGCGGCCTGGCAGGCGGTGGTGGACAGCCATGAGGTGCTGCGCGCCAACTTCGTCAGCAGCTTCGGCCAGCCACTGCAGGTGATCCGCAAGCACCTGTCGCTGCCGTTCGAGGTTCAGGACTGGCGTGGGCGTGCCGACCTGGAGGCGGCGCTGGAGGCGTTCGCCGAGGCGGACCAGCAGCGCGGCTTCGATCTGCAGCACGATGCCCTGTTGCGTCTGACCCTGCTGCGCACCGGCGAGGATCGCTGGCAACTGGTGTACACCAGCCACCATATCCTTCTCGACGGCTGGAGCAGTTCGCGTCTGCTCGGCGAGGTGCTGCAGCACTACCGCGGCGAAGCGGTGGCGGCGCCACGGGGTCGCTACGGCGACTACATCCACTGGCTGCAAGGCCGTGATGCCCAGGTCAGCGAGCGTTTCTGGAGCGAGCAACTGATCGACCTGAGCGAGCCGACCCGTCTGGTGCCGGTGTTCAAGGCGCCGGCGGAGGGTGAAGGCTTCGCCGACCAACTGCTGACCCTGGATGCAGCGCGTACCCGTCGTCTCAACGACTTCGCCCGCGACCAGCGCGTTACCGCCAACACCCTGCTGCAGGCCGCGTGGATGCTGCTGTTGCAGCGCTACACCGGGCAGTCGGGCGTGACCTTCGGTGCCACCGTGGCTGGTCGTCCGGCCGACCTGGCGGGTGTCGAGGAACAGCTCGGTCTGTTCATCAACACCCTGCCGGTGGTGGGCAGCCCACGTGCCGAGCAGCGTGTCGCCGAGTTCGTGCAGCAGGTGCAGGCACGCAACCTGGCGTTGCGCGAGCACGAGCACACCCCGCTGTATGACGTGCAGCGCTGGGCCGGCTGGAGTGGCGAGGCGCTGTTCGATTCGATCATGGTCTTCGAGAACTACCCGATCGCCGATGCCCTGCAACAGGCTGCACCGCAATCGCTGGTGTTCGACAAGGTGGTGAGCCAGGAACAGACCCACTATCCGCTGACCCTGGTGATCGAGGCGGGCGAGCAACTGAGCGTGCGTATGAGCTACGACCGTGGCCAACTGGCGGGCGAAACCGTGGCGCAACTGGCGGCGCACCTGGGGCAACTGCTCGATGCGCTGGTGCTGAGCGGGCAGACTGCGCTGGGCGAGCTGTCGATGCTGGAGGCTGCCGAACAGCAGCATATCCTGCGCGACTGGAACGCCACGGCTGCCGAGTTCCCGAGCGAGGCGTGCATCCAGAGTCTGATCGAAGCGCAAGTGGCGGCAACGCCGGATGCGCCGGCGCTGATCTTCGCCGGGGAAGAACTGAGCTACGCCGAAGTGAACCGCCGTGCCAACCAGCTGGCGCACAAGCTGCGCGAGCAGGGTGTCGGGCCGGATTCGCTGGTCGGCATCTCGGTAGAACGCAGCCTGGAAATGGTCATCGGCCTGGTGGCGATCATCAAGGCGGGCGGTGCCTACGTGCCGCTGGACCCGGATTATCCACAGGACCGTCTGGCCTACATGATCGAGGACAGTGGCATTGGTCTGCTGCTGACTCAGGGTTCGCTGCTGCAACAACTGCCGATCCCGGCGGGCGTGGAAGCACTGTGCCTGGATCGACTGGACCTGAGCGAATACAGCGAAACCAATCCTTCGCTGCACACCGTGCCGGAAAACCTGGCCTACGTGATCTACACCTCGGGCTCCACCGGCAAGCCGAAAGGCGCCGGCAACAGCCACCGTGCTTTGGTCAACCGTCTGCACTGGATGCAGAAGGCCTATGGCCTCGATGGCAGCGACACTGTGCTGCAGAAAACGCCATTCAGCTTCGACGTGTCGGTGTGGGAGTTCTTCTGGCCGCTGCTGACCGGTGCCCGTCTGGCCGTTGCCCTGCCGGGTGATCACCGTGATCCGGAGCGTCTGGTGGCGACCATCAACCAGTACGGCGTCAGCACGCTGCACTTCGTGCCGTCGATGCTGCAGGCGTTCATGACCAGCGAGCAGGTCGAGAGCTGCCACAGCCTGAAGCGCGTGGTGTGCAGTGGTGAAGCGCTGCCGGCCGAGCTGGCTGCGCAGGTGCTCAAGCGTCTGCCACAGGCCGGCCTGTACAACCTGTACGGCCCGACCGAAGCGGCGATCGACGTCACCCACTGGACCTGCACCGTTGACGACCACCTGAGCGTGCCGATCGGCCAACCGATCGACAACCTCAAGACCCATATCCTCGAAGACGGCCTGCTGCCAGCCGCGCCAGGTTGCGCCGCCGAGCTGTACCTGGGCGGCGTGGGTCTGGCCCGCGGTTACCACAAGCGTCCATCGCTGACCGCCGAGCGCTTCGTGCCGGATCCGTTCTCGTCCGAGGGCGGTCGTCTGTACCGCACCGGTGACCTGGCCCGCTATCGCGGCGAAGGGATCATCGAGTACGCCGGACGTATCGACCACCAGGTGAAGATCCGCGGCCTGCGTATCGAGCTGGGCGAAATCGAGGCGCGTCTGCAGGAACACCCGGCGGTATGGGAAGCCAGCGTGATCGATATCGACGGCCCGAGCGGCAAGCAACTGGCGGCCTATCTGGTGCCGCAGGATGCGAGCCTGGATGTGAACGAACTGAAGGCTCACCTCAAGGTGCACCTGCCGGAGTTCATGGTGCCAAGCCACTTCGTCCTGCTGGAGAAGATGCCGCTCAGTGCCAACGGCAAGCTGGATCGCCGTGCACTGCCGAAGCCGGAGGTGGCGCAGGCTGCCTATGTCGCTCCGGCCAGCGAGCTGGAGCGGCAACTGGCGGCGATCTGGTCCGAGGTCCTGCAGGTCGAGCAGATCGGCATGAGCGACGACTTCTTCGCCCTCGGCGGTCATTCGCTGCTGGCCACGCAGATCGTCAGCCGGCTGCAGAAGGAGCTGGGCTACCACGTACCGCTGCGCGCCATGTTCGAACTCAACACCCTGCAGGCCCTGGCGGAGTACCTCGTCGGGCAGCAGGACACGCGGATCGACGAGGCCAAGGCCGACCGTCTGTCCGACCTGATGGCCGAGCTGGAGGCGCTGTAGATCGGCGCAGCGGCGCTGCGGAAAAAAACTGTTTCAGCAGGTAAATCCGCAGCGCGCTGGTGCGTTTTTCAAACAAGGAATGAATGCCTGTCGCGAGGGTTCGCGACGGGTCAACCACGGTTCACCTCATCCATCTTTCTTGAGGGTTGCACAGATGTCAGTCGCTATCAGGTTTACCGAAGGCCAGGAGGCCGGCGAGACGCTCTACCAGTTCGACGAGTCGCCGCTGCTGGCCCGGCAAAGCCGCCAGGAATCCAACGCGCGCAGCTACCCGCGGCGTATTCCGCTGGCGCTGAAGCGCGCGAAGGGCCTGCATGTCGAGGACGTCGAAGGGCGTCGTTTCATCGACTGCCTGGCCGGTGCCGGCACCCTGGCCCTGGGCCACAACCACCCGGTGGTGATCGAGGCCATCCAGCAGGTGCTCAGCGACGAGCTGCCGCTGCACACCCTCGACCTGACCACCCCGGTCAAGGACCAGTTCGTCCAGGACCTGTTCAGCATTCTCCCGGAGCAGCTGGCGGCGGAAGCGAAGATCCAGTTCTGCGGCCCGACCGGCACCGACGCCGTGGAAGCGGCGCTGAAGCTGGTGCGTACCGCCACCGGGCGCAGCACCGTGCTGTCGTTCCAGGGCGGCTACCACGGCATGAGCCAGGGCGCCCTGAGCCTGATGGGCAGCCTCGGGCCGAAACGCCCGCTGGGCGCCATGCTCACCAGCGGCGTGCAGTTCATGCCGTACCCCTACGACTACCGTTGCCCGTTCGGCCTGGGTGGCGCGGCGGGGGTCAAGGCCAACCTGAATTACCTGCAGAACCTGCTCAGCGATCCGGAGGCCGGCGTGCAACTGCCGGCGGCGGTGATCGTCGAGGTGGTGCAGGGCGAGGGCGGGGTGATCCCGGCGGACCTGGACTGGCTGCGCGGTGTGCGCGCCATCACCGAAAAGGCCGGCGTGGCGCTGATCGTCGACGAGATCCAGAGCGGCTTTGCCCGTACCGGCAAGATGTTCGCCTTCGAACACGCCGGCATCATCCCGGACGTGGTGGTGATGTCCAAGGCCATTGGTGGCAGCCTGCCGCTGGCGGTCATGGTCTATCGCCAGTGGCTCGACAGCTGGGCCCCGGGTGCACACGCGGGCACTTTCCGCGGCAACCAGATGGCCATGGCGGCCGGTTCGGCGGTGATCCGCTACCTCAAGGAGCACAACGTCTGCGAGCACGCCGCCGCCATGGGTGAGCGCCTGTCCGAGCACCTGCGCGACCTGCAGCGCGACTACCCGCAACTGGGCGACATCCGCGGCCGTGGCCTGATGCTTGGGGTCGAGCTGGTGGACCCGAGTGGCGAAGTCGATGCGTTGGGTCATGCGCCGTACTTCCCGCGTCTGGCGCCGCTGGTTCAGCGCGAGTGCCTCAAGCGTGGCCTGATCCTCGAACTGGGTGGCCGGCATGGCAGCGTGGTGCGCTTCCTGCCGCCGCTGGTGATCACGGCCGAACAGGTCGACGAAGTGTCGGCGATTTTCGGTCGCGCCCTGGCCGCTGCGGTGGCCAGCCTGTAATTTTTCTGCCTGGCGCAACGTTACTTACACAAGAGGGCCGCGTGGCTGCGCGGCCCGTCTGGATAATCACGGAGAGCAGCAATGACTTCAGTATTTGACCGCGACGACATCCTGTTTCAGGTAGTGGTCAACCACGAGGAGCAGTATTCGATCTGGCCGGACTACAAGGAAGTGCCGGCGGGCTGGCGTACCGTGGGCAAGAGCGGGTTCAAGCAGGAGTGCCTGGCGTATATCGAGGAAGTGTGGACCGATATGCGGCCGTTGAGCCTGCGGCAGAAGATGGAGGCGCAGGCGGCGCAGTGATTGTGGCCGTTGTGCCTGTCTGGAAAACGCCCCGGTGGATGCCGGGGCGTTTTTGTTTCTGCTGGCGGGAGGTCGGGCAGGATTGAAATGCTGTATCCGGGCCTGACACAAAACCCTGTAGGAGCGGATTCATCCGCGATCGGCCGCGAAGCGGCCGTAAACCCTAAGTCCCGAGGTTTTCTGACACACCTCGGATACAGGTTTTATGGCCGCTTCGCGGCCAATCGCGGATGAATCCGCTCCCACAGGGGGTTGGGCCGTCCTGCCAAACCTACTTCTTCACCTGCCTCCCCAACCACTCCACCGTCTTCGGCGAAGCCTGCGCCAACGGTATGGCCGCCTGGTGCATCGACCCATCCCAGCCTTCCATGGTGATCCACAGCTGCGCATCCGCCGGCGTGTTCGGCGGGATCTGGATATAGGCCCCGAGCCGATGCGGCGAGCCGAAGAAGATCACCCCGGCCGCGCGCAGGCTGCGTGGCTTGCCGATGCGCAGGTAGGTGGCCTTGACCCGCTCGCCGCAGGCTTCGCAGAGTTCGGCATTGAAGCTCTTCATGTACCCGGAAACCCCGTCCAGCTCCGGTTCCTTGTCCTTCAGCTCGGCCAGCTTCAGGCTCCACGGGCCGACCTGGACATCGCCGACCAGGCGCTGCCCGAGGCCGTCATCACCGCGAAATAACGCGGTGTCGGCGAAGTACTTGGGCATGAAACCCAGCGGGATCAGGACCATGAGGATGTTCAGGTGAAAGCGCCACTTGTGCCACAGGCGCGACAGGTTCGATTCGGGCCGGGCGGCGATGTCCTTGCTCACAGGGAGTTCTCCACGGGTTCGCTGGCGTCCTGCTCGCGCGGGGCCGTGCGGCTGGCTTTGTTCCCGGCCTTGGCCTCGCGCTTGAGCGCGGCGACGGTGGCCAGGGCGGTGCGTTTGCTCCAGATCAGCAGGCCGCTGAGCACCATCATCGACAGCACCAGGCCGAAGAAGGCCCAGATCAGCTTGATCCAGATCCCGCCGAAGTCGCCGGTGTGCAGCGGGCGCATCGATTCGGTGACCAGCTCCAGGTTGCTCCGGTCCGAGAGCAGGTAGGTCGACGTCACTTCACCGGTGTAGGGGTGGATGTTCACCAGTTGGTACATCAGCGGGTACCAGCTGCGGCCGAACGCCTGCATCGTGCCGTAGGTGTTGCTCGGCAGGATGATCCCGCTGGGGTCGAGCCCCGGCACTTGCGCCTGGGCGATGAGCAGGGCCTTGTCCAGGCCGATGATCGGCGCCGGGCTGCCATCGGCGGTGAGCGGCACGCTGTCGTGGGCCAGCACTTCGGTGGCGGCGGAGTAGGTGCTCAGGCTGATCTGGTTGTCGGAGAGGATCGCCTGGATCAGGAACCAGACACCGGTCACCGAGATCACCGCGATGAACCAGATCGACCAGATGCCGCTGAGGCGATGGAAGTCGCCCCAGAAGATCCGCGCGCCATGGCGCAGGCGCAGCACCGGCTTGAAGAAGCCTTTCCAGAAGCGCTTGTAGACCACCAGTCCGGTGATCAGCGAGGCGAGCATCGGCAGGCCGAGCAGCGACACCAGGTACCAGCCCCAGGGGTAGCCGTTGGTGTAGGGCACCAGCCACCAGCCATGCAGGGCGCGGGTGAAGTTGCGGAAGTTGAAGTCCGGGGCGTAGCCCTGCAGTTCGGCGCTGTAGGGGTTGACGTAGGCGGTGACGCTGCGTCCACCGGAAAGGGTGCCGCTGACATTGAGGGCGAAGTACTCGCCGTCGGGCTGGAGGATGGTGTTGACGTCCAGCTCCGGGTGCTCCTTGTGCAGGCGCCGCATGATCTCGTCGTAGCTCAGTCGCTGCGCCGTGTCGTCCGGCTGGGTGGCGCGCATTTCCGGGTAGGCGAGCCACATGATTTCCTTGGCCACCACCGCCAGGGTGCCGGTCACGCAGACGATCAGCACGAAGAACCAGATCGGCAGGGCCAGCCAGCTGTGCACCAGGAACCAGATTTTCGAACGGGACTTCTTCGACATGGGGTAACGCTCTCGCTGCAAGGCCGACGGTTTTGGTCGGGTATTCGCTGTCCATGGAAACGGTGGCGAGCACCGTGCATCTGTTTCTGAACGAACGAGGGTGTGGGTACTTTAGGGGGTAGATGCAAGTAAATGTTTCAGGGGCGTGGGGTGGGTGGGAATCGGCATCGGCATCGCGGGCTGATCCATTGCGGGCGGTGACGCCGCTGGCCCTTTCCGCCTCTACGGCGGGTCCATTTTGAAAGGCTTGTCGGGGGACCGCATCAAGGCCGCCAGGTGCCTGTCTTGAGTCTTGCAGCGCCCTCCAGATCGAGCGCCGCCCGCGCGGCGCATCGCGGGCCACGCCCGCTCCCACATTTGTTGCAACGTACCTATGTCTGACAGGCCATGGTTGACCGCCTTGTCGGTTCGACGCGATACCGAGTCGAACCCAACAGCCTCCCCGCGATGCATCGCCGAAAAAACAAAGGCTGACAACTCAAATCCAACAGGCCATGGCACGTTGCAACAAATGTGGGAGCGGGCGTGGCCCGCGATGCGCCGCGCGGGCGGCGCTCGATCTCACAGGCACTGCAAGACTCAAGACAGGCACCTGGCGGCCTTGATGCGGTCCCCTGACAAGCCTTTCAAAATGGACCCGCCGTGACGGCGGAAGGGGCCGGTGGCGTCACCACCTGCACTGGATAAGCTCGCGACACCGACACCGACACTCAACCCCACGTTCCGTGAAGAGCCTTAATTTTCCGCCATGGCCAAACGTCCCCTCTGCACAGGGTGCGTGCCTGACCGCTGGGGCTCGGGCGAGCGCAACTTCCCAGGGAGAATTTTCATGAGTCATGCGTTGAGTTTGGACATCCGGCCGTTGCTGGCCGGGGCGGGCACCTTGCCCATGTTGATCGAGGCGCCGGAGCCGGGCCTGGACCTGATGGAAGCGCTGGGCGAGTTCAAGCCGCTGGTGGCCGAGCACCTGTATCGCGCCGGAGGCATTCTGTTCCGCGGTTTCGATGTCGGCGGGGCCGAGCGCTTCCGCGAGTTCGCCGCGGCTTTCGGCGATCCGCTGCTCAGCTACGAATTCGGCTCGACCCCGCGCAGCAACGTGACCAAGGGTGTCTACACCTCCACCGAATACCCGGCGCACCAGAGCATTCCGCTGCACAACGAGCAGGCCTACACCCTCGACTGGCCGATGCGCATCTGGTTCTACAGCATGATCGCCGCCGAAACCGGCGGCGAGACGCCGATCGCCGACAGCCGCGAGATCTACCGGCGGATTCCGGCGCGGATTCGCGAGCGCTTCGTCGAGAAGAAGCTGATGTACGTGCGCAACTACGGCAACGGCCTCGACGTGGAGTGGAGCCAGGTGTTCAACACCGAGGACGAAAGCGTGGTCGAGGCCTATTGCCGCGCGCACTCGATCCAGTGCGAGTGGAAGGACGACGGCGAGCTGCGGACCCGGCAGATCTGCCAGTCGGTGGCGCGCCACCCGGTCACCCAGGACATGGTCTGGTTCAACCAGGCGCATCTGTTCCATGTCTCCAACCTGCCGGCGGAGGTGCGCGAGAGCCTGCTGGACGTGGTGGACGAGGAAATGGACCTGCCGCGCAATGTCTACTACGGCGACGGTTCGCCCATCGAAGTGGACCTGCTCGACGAAGTGCGCGGCGTGCTGGACGAATGCACCATCAAGTTCCCCTGGCTGGAGAACGACGTGATGATGCTCGACAACATGCTCGCCGCCCATGCGCGCTCGCCGTTCACCGGCAAGCGCAAGGTGGTGGTGGCGATGGCGCAGGGGTATTCGGAGCGGTAGCTGGGGCTGGTCGATGGATTTCTTGTGTCCTTGAGATCGAGCGCCGCCCGCGCGGCGCATCGCGGGCAATGCCCGCTCCCACATTTGTCGCAACGTGCCATTGCCTGTGGGATAGGCGTCGCCAGCCTTTGTCGCTTGGCGATCTATCGCGGGGAAGCCCTTCGGGCCGACGCGATACCGCGTCGTGCAAACAAGGCGAACAACCATGGCCTGTCAGGCATAGGCACGTTGCAACAAATGTGGGAGCGGGCATTGCCCGCGATGCGCCGCGCGGGCGGCGCTCGATCTCGGCAGCGCAACAGGTCTCTCGTCAGACCTCCCCCCATTCCTTGCTAAATATTTCCATTCCTATTCGTTCTTGTTGATACGACCAGACCACGGTCACGCCGATCAGCAAGGACCCACTGCATGAATGCCGAACAAGCCCGGACACTCGCCCGCCGTTTCGTCGAGTTGCCTGCCGAGAAACGCAGCCTGTTCCTCGACGCGCTGCGTCGGGAAAAGGTGGACTTCGCCCAGTTTCCGATCCCCTCCTGCGAAGGCGTCGCCGGGCGTGACGGGCTCTCCTACGCCCAGCAGCGCATGTGGTTCCTCTGGCAGCTCGATCCCCAGGGCGCCGGCTACAACCTGCCGGTCTCGGTGTGCCTGAACGGCGCGCTGGACATCCCCGCCCTGGAGCAGGCCTTCGCTCTGCTGGTGGACCGTCACGAAAGCCTGCGCACCACCTTCTTCCAGGACGACGAGCAGGCCGGCCAGCGCGTCGCGCCGCCGGCGCCGGTCGCGCTGGTGCTGCACGACCTGTCCGCGATCCCGGAAACCGCGCGCTGGGCCAGTGCCCGCGATGCCATGGCCGAGGAGGCCACGCGCCCCTTCGATCTGGAAAAGGGCCCGCTGCTGCGCGTGCAACTGCTGCGCATGGCGGCCGAGCAGCACATCCTCCTGCTGACCCTGCACCACATCATCACCGACGGCTGGTCCATGGGCGTGCTGCTCGACGAATGCCTGGGCTACTACGACAGCCTGGCCCAGGGCCGCACCCCGCAGGTGGCGCCGCTGCCGGTGCAGTACCGCGACTACGCGCTGTGGCAACGCGCCTGGCTGCAAGCCGGCGAGCAGGCGCGGCAACTGGCCTGGTGGCGCGAGCACCTGGGCGATGAGCACCCGGTGCTGGAACTGCCGGCCGACCGTCCGCACCCGCCGGTGCCGAGCCAGAAAGGCCGGCGCCTGGAGATCGACCTCGACCGCGAGCTGCTGAAAAACCTGCAAGGCCTGGCCCAGCGCCAGGGCGTCACCCTGTTCGTGGTCCTCCTGGCGTCGTTCAAGGTGCTCCTGCAACGCTGCAGCGGGCAGCGCGATATCCGCGTCGGCGGCCTGATCGCCAACCGCACCCGCAGTGAAACCGAAGGCCTGATCGGCTTCTTCGTCAACACCCAGGTGCTGCGCAGCCAGGTGCAGGGCGACAGCCGTTTCAGCGAACTGCTGCAACAGGTCAAGCAGGCCGCACTGGGCGCCCAGGCGCACCAGGAGCTGCCGTTCGATGCCCTGGCCGATGGCCTGCAGGTGGCCCGCGGGCAAAGCCGCAACCCGCTGTTCCAGGCCATGTTCAACCACCGTCCGCAGGTCGCCGGGCTGGGCGGCACCCAGCTGGCCTGCGGGCTGCGGGTCGAGGGCCTGAGCGCCGAGCAACTGGCCGAGGACCAGCGCGACCAGGCCATCGCCTGCGACCTGATGCTGGAAACCAGCGGCGAGGGCGAGCAATTGAGCGCGTCCTTCACCTATGCCACCGATCTGTTCGAGCGCCCGAGCATCGAGCGCCTGGCCGGCTACTGGCGCAATCTGCTGCGCGCCCTGTGCGCGGATGCCGAGGCGCGGATTGGCGAGTTGCCGCTGCTGGGCGCCGACGAGCGTGCGTTCCTCAGCGAAGGCTGCAACCAGAGTGCCCGCGCGTATCCGCTGGAGCGTGGTTATGTGGCGCTGTTCGAGGAGCAGGTGGCCGCGCATCCCGAGCGCATCGCCGTCACCTGCCTGGAGCGTCAGGACAGCTACGCAGCCCTCAATACCGCCGCCAACCGCCTGGGCCATGCCTTGATCGCGGCAGGTGTCGGCTTCGACCAACCGATCGCGCTGCTGGCCGAGCGTGGCCCGGACCTGCTGGGCATGATCGTCGGCAGCTTCAAGGCCGGCGCGGGTTATCTGCCGCTGGACCCGGCGCTGCCGAATCAGCGCCTGAGCGGCGTGATCGGGCAGAGCGGGGCGCCGGTGCTGGTGTGCAGTGCCGAGTGCGAAGTTCAAGCTCGCGAACTGCTGGCCGGGCTTGAAGGTGTGCAACTGCTGGTTTGGGAACAGGTCCAGCAAGGCGATCACCCGGTAGCCAACCCAGGCCGCTACAGCGGCCCGGACAACCTCGCCTACGTGATCTTCACCTCCGGCTCCACCGGCCTGCCGAAAGGCGTGATGGTGGAACAGCGCGGCATGCTCAACAACCAGCTGAGCAAGGTGCCGTACCTCGATCTGAGCGAGAAAGATGTGATCGCCCAGACCGCCTCGCAGAGTTTCGACATCTCGGTCTGGCAGTTCCTCGCCGCGCCGCTGTTCGGTGCCCGGGTGGATATCGTGCCGAACGACATTGCCCGCGATCCGCAGGCGCTGCTGGCCCATGTCACCCAGCAAGGGATCACCGTGCTGGAAAGCGTGCCATCGCTGATCCAGGGCCTGCTGGCCGAAGAGCGGGTCAACCTCGACGGCCTGCGGTGGATGCTGCCGACCGGCGAAGCCATGCCGCCTGAGCTGGCCAAGCAATGGCTGCTGCGTTATCCACAGATCGGACTGGTCAATGCCTACGGCCCGGCCGAATGCTCGGACGACGTGGCGTTCTTCCGTGTCGACCAGCAATCCACCGAAAGCACCTACCTGCCGATCGGCACGCCGACCGACAACAACCTGATCTACCTGCTGGACGATGCCCTTGAGCTGGTGCCATTGGGCGCCGTGGGCGAACTGTGCGTCGCTGGCACCGGCGTGGGTCGCGGCTATGTGAGCGACACCCGCCGCACCGTGCCGGTGTTCGTGCCGAATCCGTTCGGTGCCCCGGGCGAGCGCCTGTACCGCACCGGCGACCTGGCCCGCCGTCGCACCGATGGCGTGCTGGAATACGTCGGCCGCGCCGACCACCAGGTGAAGATCCGCGGCTACCGCATCGAACTGGGCGAGATCGAGACCCGCCTGCTGGAGCATCCAGCGGTGCGCGAAACCGTGGTCCTGGATATCGATGGTCCGCAAGGCAAGCAACTCGCCGCCTATCTGGTAGCCCGCAGCGCGATCGATGTCGATCAGCTCAAGGCCTCCCTGAAGGCCAGCCTGCCGGACTACATGGTGCCGACCTACTTCGTCCAGTTGCCGGCCATGCCGCTGACCGCCAACGGCAAGCTCGACCGCAAGGCCCTGCCGCAACCGGACGCCACGCAATCGCAAACCGCCTACGTCGCCCCGGTCAGCGAACTGGAACAACAGCTCGCCGCCATCTGGGCCGAGGTCCTGAAGATCGAGCGGGTCGGCCTCAACGACAGCTTCTTCGAGCTGGGCGGGCACTCCCTGCTGGCCGCGCAGATGATCGCGCGGATCAAGAAACACCTGAGCATCAGCCTGCCCCTGCGCACGCTGTTCGAAAAGCCGCTGCTGAGCGAGCTGGCCGCCGAAGTGGCGGCGCTGGCGGATACCACGACTGACGATGACTGGGACGACATGGACCAGTTCATGGATTCACTGGAGGAACTTGGAGCATGAGCGGGACCACAGCTGCACGTATCGCGAAACGGTTTGTCGGTCTGTCCCTCGAGCAGCGCCGCCAGTTCCTCGCCAAGCTGCGCGAGGACGGCAAGGACTTCAGCCTGCTGCCGATGCCGGAGAGCCGCCACGACGTCGAGACGATCCCGCTGTCCTTTGCCCAGCAGCGCCTGCTGTTCCTCTGGCAACTGGACCCGAGCAGCGACGCCTACAAGATGAGCACCGGCCTGCGCCTGCACGGGCAGCTGGACGACAGCGCCCTGCAACGCTCCTTCGATCACCTGCTGCAGCGTCATGAAGTGCTGCGCACGGTGTTCGCCACCGACGGTGAGCAGCCGCGCCAGGTGATCCTGCCGCAGCTGTCGCTGGCCCTGGAGCGGGTCGACCTCGGCGCGGACAGCGACGCCGAACTGGCGCGCCAGGTCGCCGCGTTCAACGCCCGGCCGTTCGACCTGATCAATGGCCCGCTGCTGCGCGCCGCGCTGTTCCGCCTGGGCGCCGAGGAACACGTGCTGGTGGTGTGCATGCACCATATCGTCTCCGACGGCTGGTCGATGGACATCATGGTCCGCGAGTTCGCCCAGAGCTATCAGGCCTTCAGCCAGGGCGCCGCGCCCAGCCTGCCGGCGCTGGCGCTGCAGTACGCCGACTACGCCATCTGGCAGCGCCAGTGGCTGGACGCCGGGGAGGGCGAGCGCCAGCTCGACTACTGGCGCCAGCAACTGGGTGACGAGCAGCCGCTGCTGGAAGCCGCCCAGGACTTCCCGCGGCCGCTGACCCAGAGTTTCCGTGGCGAGCGCCTGCGCTTCGATTTCGGCGCGGCCCTCTCCGGGCGCCTCAACGCCTTCGCCCGTGGCCAGGGCATGAGCCTGTTCATGCTGGTCCTGGCCGGCTTCTCGCTGTTCCTTTCGCGCCAGTCCGGCCAGCGCGATATCCGTATCGGCGTGCCCAACGCCAACCGCGGTCGCGCCGAAACCGAAGGGCTGATCGGCTTCTTCATCAACACCCAGGTGCTGCGCTGCCAGGTCGACGAACGCCTGAGCTACCTCGACCTGCTGGCCGCGATCCGCGACACCTCGCTGGATGCCCAGGCCCACCAGGACGTGCCGTTCGAACAGCTGGTGGACCAGCTGGCGGCGGAACGCAGCCTGGGCCACAACCCGCTGTTCCAGGCCAAGTTCAACCAGAACGTGGTGCTCAAGCAGGCACTCTCGCTGAAGCTGCCGGGCCTGGAGGTCAGCGAGTACCCGCTGCACCGCGAGGGCGCGCACTTCGACCTGGCCCTGGACATCACCGATGACGGCCAGCTGATCCACGGCGACATGACCTACGCCAGCGACCTGTACCGCCGCGACACCGTCGAGGCGTTCATTCCGGCGCTGCTGGGGCTGTTCGAAGAACTCCTGGCGGCCCCGCGGGCGCCGCTGTACAGCCTCGCCGCCATCGCCCAGCCGGCCGCCGAAGAGGCCTTGGCCGAGGCGCCGTCGGTGCTGGCGCAGTGGCAGGCCAATGTCGCGCGCCAGCCGGACGCCATCGCCGCGCGCTGCCTGAATGAAAGCCTGACCTTCCGCGAGCTGGACGAGGCGGCCAACCGTCTGGCCCACCACCTGCTGCAACAGGGCGTCGCCCAGGGCCAGCCGGTGGCGGTGCTGATGGAGCGTTCGCTGCCGTGGCTGACCGCCTTGCTGGCAATCTTCAAGGCCGGGGCGGTGTACATGCCGCTGGACGTCAAGGCGCCGCAGGAGCGTCTGCAGCAGATGCTGGAGCGGGCCAAGGCCGCCGCGCTGCTGTGTGCCGCCGGCGATGCGCGGCTGAGCACCTTGCAGGTCGCCGGTTGCGCCAACCTGGCCTTCGACCCGCTGCAGTGGCAGGACCAGCCGGCCAGCGCGCCGGCCGTGAGCCTGGCCGGCGAAGCCCCGGCCTACGTGATCCACACCTCCGGCTCCACCGGCCAGCCCAAGGGCGTGCTGGTCAGCCATGGCGCCCTGGCCAGCTACGTGCGCGGCCTGCTCGGGCGCCTGCAACTGGCGCCGCAGGCAAGCATGGCGCTGGCCTCGACCATCGCTGCCGACCTCGGCCACACCGTGCTGTTCGGTGCGTTGTGCGACGGCCGTACCCTGCATGTGCTGCCCGAGGCGCTGGGCTTCGATCCGGATGGCTTCGCCGACTACATGGCGACCCATCAGGTCGGTGTGCTGAAGATCGTGCCCGGCCATCTCGCCGCGCTGCTCCAGGCCTCCCGCGCGGCCGACGTGCTGCCGCGGCATGCGCTGATCGTCGGTGGCGAAGCCTGCCCGGTCGGTTTGCTGCAGCGGGTCCGCGAACTGCGCCCGGAGTGCCGCTTCATCAACCACTACGGCCCCAGCGAAACCACGGTCGGCGTGCTGACCCACGAAGTGCCGGCCGCTGCGCCGCTGCCTGAAGTCGTGCCGCTGGGCAGCGCCTTGCCGGGCGCGGTGCTGCGGGTGCTCGACGATGTCTTCAACGGCGTGGCGGCGCAGGTGCCGGGCGAGCTGTATATCGGCGGCGACAGCCTGGCCCTGGGTTATCTCGGCCAGGCGGCACTGACCGCCGAGCGCTTCGTGCCGGATCCCCATGGGGCGGCGGGCACGCGCCTGTACCGCAGTGGCGACCGGGTGCGGCGCAACCGCGACGGCCAGCTGGAATTCATCGGCCGCGCCGACGACCAGGTGAAGATTCGCGGTTATCGGGTCGAGCCGGCGGAAGTCGCGCGGGTCCTGCAGGGCCTGGCGACGGTGCGTCAGGCTGCGGTCCTGGCCCTGCCCCAGGACGACGATGCCACGCGCCTGCAACTGCTGGCCTGGTGCGTCGCCGAGGGCGCGAGCGCCGAGGCCCTGCGTCAGCAACTGGCGCAACGGCTGCCGGACTACATGGTGCCGGCGCAGATCGTCCTGCTCGACCAGCTGCCGTTGACCGCCAACGGCAAGCTCGACAAGCGCGCCCTGCCCAAACCGGGCGCGGTGCAGCAGCGCTACGTGGCGCCCGCAGGCGAGATCGAGGAGAAACTCGCGGCGATCTGGCGCGACGTGCTCAAGCTGGAGCAGGTCGGCAGCACCGACAACTTCTTCGAGCTGGGCGGCGACTCGATCCTCAGCCTGCAGATCATCGCCCGGGCCAAGCGCCAGGGGATCAAGCTCAATCCCAAGCAACTGTTCGAGAAACAGACCATCGGCCAGCTGGCCACGGTGGCGAAACTGATCGAGAAGAAAGCCGCGGCGCCGGTGGTCGAGCAGATCACTGGCAACCTGCCGCTGCTGCCGATCCAGGCGCGCTTCTTCGAAATGGACATCCCGCAGCGTCAGCACTGGAACCAGTCGCTGCTGCTCAAGCCGGCGCATCAGGTCGACGTCGCCCACCTCCAGGCGGCGCTGCACGCGCTGCTGGAGCAGCATGACGCCCTGCGCCTCAACTTCGTCCGCCAGTACGCCGGCTGGCAGGCGGTGTTCGCTCCGCTGGACAGCGCCGCAGTGCTGTGGACCCGCAGCACCGACGACCTCGACGCCCTGGCCGACGAAGCCCAGCGCAGCCTCGACCTGAAGAGCGGTCCGCTGCTGCGCGCGGTACTCGCCGAACTGGCCGACGGCTCGCAGCGCCTGCTGCTGGTGGTCCATCACCTGGTGGTGGACGGGGTGTCCTGGCGCGTGCTGCTGGAAGACCTGCAGCAGGCCTATGCCGCCATCGTCGCCGGTCGCGCCGCGGCCCTGCCGGCCAAGACCAGCTCGTACAAGGCCTGGGCAGAAAAACTCCACGGCTACGCCAACAGCCCGGCCCTGGAAGCCGAACGCGACTACTGGCGCGCCGTGCTCGACGGCGCCGCGCCCGACCTGCCGCAGGACAACCCGCAAGGCAGCCTGCGTATCCGTGATGCCGCCCATGCCACCTCGCGCCTCGACGAGACCCTGACCACGCAACTGCTCAAGGTCGCCCCGGCGGCCTATCGCACCCAGGTCAACGACCTGCTGCTGACCGCCCTGGCCGAGGTGCTCTGCCAGTGGAGCGGGCAGCCCTCGGTGCTGGTGCAACTGGAAGGCCATGGCCGCGAGGACCTGTTCGAGGACATCGACCTGAGCCGCACCGTCGGCTGGTTCAGCAGCCTGTTCCCGGTGCGCCTGACCCCGGGCGCGAGCCCGGCGGCGTCGATCCGCACGATCAAGGAGCAGCTGCGCGCGGTACCGGCCAAGGGCATCGGCTTCGGCGTGCTGCGCTACCTCGGCGACGGCGATTTCGCCCATGGGCTGGCGGCGCTACCGCAGCCGCGGGTGACCTTCAACTACCTCGGCCAGTTCGACGGCAGCTTCGACCAGGCGCAGGCCGCCTTCAGCCTGGCCAGTGAAGGCAGCGGCCAGCCGCTGTGCCTGGAGGGCCCGCTGGGCAACTGGCTGAGTGTCAACGGCCAGGTGTTCGACGGCCAGCTGCGCCTGGAATGGGCGTTCAGCCGCGAGATGTTCCGCGCCGAAACCATCGAGGCCCTGGCCCGTGACTACGAGCGCGTGCTGCGCGGGCTGATCGAGCACTGCGTGGCCGACAACCAGGGCGTCACGCCCTCGGACTTCCCCCTGGCCGGCCTGGACCAGGAACAACTCGACCGCCTGCCGCTGGCCGCCGCCAGCATCGAGGACATCTACCCGTTGTCGCCGATGCAGCAGGGCATGCTGTTCCACAGCCTCTATGCGAAGGAGGCCGGCAACTACATCAACCAGCTGCGGGTCAGCGTCGAAGGCCTTGATACCGCGCGCCTGCGCGCTGCCTGGCAGGCCCTGCTGGACCAGCACCCGGTGCTGCGCAGCGGCTTCGTCAGCGCCGCCGAGCACCCGGTGCAGGTGGTGCAGCGGCGGGTCGAGCTGCCGTTCGTGGAAATCGATGCCCGCGGTCGCGCCGACCTCGACAGCTGGCTCGACGAGCGCGCCCGCCTGGAGCGCGAGCCCGGCTTCGACCTGGCCCAGGGCCCGCTGCTGCGGGTGGCGCTGATCCGCACCGACGAGCAGCGCTTCGAGTTGATCTACACCAGCCACCATATCCTCATGGACGGCTGGAGCAGCTCGCGCATGCTCGGCGAGGTCCTGCAGCGCTATGCCGGGCAGGCCCCGGCGCGCCAGGGCATGCCCTACGGCGACTACATCCGCTGGCTGCAGGCCCAGGATGGCGAGGTCGCCCGGCGCTTCTGGGGCGAGCAACTGCAGGCCTTCGACGAGCCGACCCGCCTGGCCCTGGCCTTCAAGGGCGCGGCGGACGGCGAGGGCTATGCCGACTTCGTCGAGGACCTGGATGCCGAGCTGTCCCGCCGCCTTGGCGATTTCGCCCGCGAGCAGCGAGTCACCCTCAATACCCTGGTCCAGGCCGCCTGGCTGTTGCTGCTGCAGCGCTATACCGGGCAGAGCAGCGTGACCTTCGGCGCCACCGTCGCCGGTCGGCCGACTGAACTGGCCGGGATCGAGGAACAGCTGGGCCTGTTCATCAACACCCTGCCGGTGGTCACCAGCCCGCGCTCCGAGCAGAGCGTCGCCGCCTTCGTGCAGCAGTTGCAGGCGCAGAACATCGCCCTGCGCGAGTTCGAGCACACCCCGCTGTACGAGGTGCAGCGCTGGGCCGGCTGGAGCGGCGAGGCGCTGTTCGACAATATCCTGGTGTTCGAGAACTACCCGGTGTCAGAGGCCCTGCAACAGGCGGCGTCGGACGGGCTGGTGTTCGGCGAGGTGCGCACCCGCGAACAGACCCATTACCCGCTGACCCTGGTGGTCAACACCGGCGAGCGCCTGTCGCTGCGCATCAGCCATGACCGCCGCCAGTTCGGCGCGCAGGCGGTGGTGCAGCTGGCGGCGCATTTCAATCATCTGCTGGCGGCGCTGATCGTCGATGCCGAGGCGCCGCTGGGGTCCCTGGCGTTGCCGGCGGATGTGCCCCAGGCGCTGGCCGATCACTCCAGCGCGCAGTGCATCCATCAGCTGATCGAGGTCCAGGCGGCGCGGCGGCCGGATGCCGTGGCGCTGAGCTTCGGCGCGCAGCAGCTGACTTATGCACAGCTCAACAGCCGGGCCAACCAGCTGGCGCACAAGCTGCGCGAGCAGGGCGTGGGCCCGGATGTGCTGGTCGGCCTGTCGGTCGAGCGCGGCCTGGAGATGCTGGTGGGCGTGCTCGGCATCCTCAAGGCCGGCGGTGCCTACGTGCCGCTGGACCCGGAGTATCCACAGGACCGTCTCGACTATCTGCAGGCGGACAGCGGCATCAAGCTGCTGCTGACCGGAGCCGATCTGGTGGCGTCGGCGCTGCAAGGCTACAGCGCAGCGAACCCGCTCAACCTGACCTCGCCGGACAACCTGGCCTACGTCATCTACACCTCCGGCTCCACCGGCAAGCCGAAAGGCGCGCTGCTGCCGCACCACAATGTCCTGCGTCTGTTCACCGCCACCGACCAGTGGTTCGGCTTCGATGAAAACGACGTGTGGAGCCTGTTCCACTCCTATGCCTTCGACTTCTCGGTGTGGGAGATCTTCGGCGCGCTGCTTTACGGCGGGCGCCTGGTGATCGTGCCGCGTGCAGTCACCCGCTCGCCGGACGACTTCCACCAGCTGCTGGTGGACGAAAAGGTCACCGTGCTCAACCAGACCCCGTCGGCGTTCAAGCAACTGGCGCGGGTCGCCTACGAGTCCACCGCCGACCTGGCACTGCGCTATGTGGTGTTCGGTGGTGAAGCGCTGGATGTCGGCAGCCTGCAACCCTGGTTCGAACGCTTCGGCGACGCGCAGCCACAACTGATCAACATGTACGGCATCACCGAAACCACGGTGCACGTGACCTACCGGCCGATCAGCCAGTCGGACCTGGCCCAGGCCGAGGTCAGCCCGATCGGCGCGGCGATCCCGGACCTGTCGCTGCAGGTGCTGGACAGTGACTTCAACCCGGTGGTCGCCGGGGTCTGCGGCGAGCTGCATGTCGGTCACGCCGGTCTTGCCCGTGGCTACCACCACCGCGCCGCACTGACCGCCGAGCGCTTCGTGCCCAACCCGTTCGCCGCCGACGGCAGCCGTCTGTACCGCACCGGCGACCTGGCGCGCTATCGCGCCGAGGGCGTGATCGAGTACGCCGGGCGTATCGACCACCAGGTGAAGATCCGCGGTTTCCGTATCGAACTGGGCGAAATCGAGGCGCGTCTGCAGGAACATGCCGGCGTGCGTGAAGTCGTCGTGCTCGCCGTGGACGGCCCCGCCGGCCAGCAACTGGCGGCCTACCTGGTGCCGAGCGAGACGAACGGCGATCTGCGCGAGCGCCTCAAGGCCCATCTGAAAGCCAACCTGCCGGACTACATGGTGCCCGCGCACCTGATCCTGCTCGATGCCATGCCGCTCACCGCCAACGGCAAGCTGGACCGCAAGGCCCTGCCGAAACCGGACGCCGCCGCCGCGCAAGGCGCCTACGTGGCCCCGGTCAGCGTGCTGGAGCAGCGCCTGGCGACAATCTGGGCCGAGGTCCTGGAGGTGGAACAGGTCGGTCTTTCCGACAACTTCTTCGAGCTGGGCGGCCACTCGCTGCTGGCCACCCAGGTGATTTCGCGGGTGCGCCAGCAGCTGGACCTGGAACTGTCCCTGCGCGCGCTGTTCGAGGCCGCCGACCTGGCTGCCTTCGCCGCGGCGGCCGGGCAGGGTGCGGCGGTCGAGGCGCCGGCGATCGTCGCGGTCGAACGCGACCGGCCGCTGGCCCTGTCCCATGCCCAGCAGCGCCAGTGGATTCTCTGGCAGCTGGACCCGCAGAGTGCCGCGTACAACATTCCGGCGGCCCTGCGCCTGTCCGGTGCGCTGGATGTGGATGCCTTGCGCCGCAGCTTCGCCGCGCTGATCGCGCGCCATGAAACCCTGCGCACCACCTTCCGCGAGGACGGCGAGCAGGCCGTGCAGATCGTTCATCCCGCCGGCGACTTCGCGCTGCCGGTCGAGGCGGTCGCGGCGCAGCAGCTGCAGGCCATCGTCGATGCCGAGGTACGCCGTCCGTTCGACCTGGAACACGGACCGCTGCTGCGCGTGCGTCTGTTGCAACTCGGCGCGGATGAGCATGTGCTGGTGCTGACCCAGCACCATATCGTCTCCGATGGCTGGTCGATGCCGATCATGGTCGACGAGCTGGCGCGCCTGTACGACGCCTTCAGCCAGGGCCAGGCCCTGGAACTGCCGGCCCTGGCCGTGCAGTACGCCGACTACGCGCAGTGGCAGCGCGACTGGATGGCCGCCGGCGAGCAGGCCCGCCAGCTGGACTACTGGAAGGAACAGCTGGGCGGCGAGCAGCCGGTGCTGCAACTGCCCACTGACCGGCCGCGTCCGGCGCAGCGCAGCGAGCGCGGCGCGCGGGTCGAATTCGAACTGGATGCCGTGCAGCTGCAAGGCCTCAAGGCAGCGGCGCGGGCCCAGGGCGTGACCCTGTTCATGCTCCTGCTGGCGGCCTGGCAGACCCTGCTGCAGCGTTATTCCGGCCAGGCGGACATCCGTGTCGGCGTGCCGGTGGCCAACCGCAATCGCAGTGAAACCGAGGGCCTGATCGGCTTCTTCGTCAACACCCAGGTGCTCAAGGCCGAGTTCGCCGCCGACACCACCGTTGCCGCGTTGCTGCAACAGCTCAAGGCCACCGTGGCCGGCGCCCAGGCCCATCAGGACCTGCCGTTCGAGCAACTGGTGGAAGCCTTGCAGCCGCAGCGCGATCTCAGCCGCAGCCCGCTGTTCCAGGTGGCCTACAACCACCAGACCCAGGCGGCGAGCGAGCTGCGCCAGTTGCCGGGGCTGCGCCTGGAGGCGTTCGCGGCGAGCAAGGACAGGGTGCAGTTCGACCTGACCCTCGACACCTATGAAGGTGAACAAGGCCTGGGCGCCGCGCTGATCTATGCCACTGACCTGTTCGATGCGCAGACCGTCGAGCGCATGGCCGCGCACTGGCGCAACCTGCTGCGGGCGATGGCCGCGGACGCGAGCCAGCGCATCGCCGACCTGCCGCTGCAGAGCGCCGAGGAAACCCGCCGTACCCTGGGCGACTGGAACCGCCAGCTCCGCGTATTCCCCGGCGAGCTGTGTGCTCACCAGCTGTTCGAAGTCCAGGCGGCGCGCTTGCCGGAAGCCGTGGCGCTGAGTTTCGGCGCCGAGCAGCTGACTTATGCACAGCTCAATACTCGGGCCAACCAGTTGGCGCACAAGCTGCGCGAGCAGGGTGTGGGCCCGGACGTGCTGGTCGGCCTGTCGGTCGAGCGCAGCCTGGAAATGCTGGTCGGCGTGCTGGGCATCCTCAAGGCCGGTGGCGCCTACGTGCCGCTGGACCCGGATTATCCACAGGACCGTCTCGACTACATGCAGGCGGACAGCGGCATCAGGCTGCTGCTCACCGGGACCGACCTGGTGGCGTCGGCGCTGCAAGGCTACAGCGCAGCGAACCCGCTCAACCTGACCTCGCCGGACAACCTGGCCTACGTCATCTACACCTCCGGCTCCACCGGCAAGCCGAAGGGCGCGCTGCTGCCACACCGCAACCTGCTGCGCCTGTTCACGGCGACGAACCACTGGTTCGGCTTCGACGAGAACGATGTGTGGACGCTGTTCCACTCCTATGCCTTCGACTTCTCGGTCTGGGAGATCTTCGGTGCGCTGCTCTATGGCGGTCGTCTGGTGCTGGTGCCGCGTGACGTGACCCGCTCGCCGGAAGATTTCCACCAGCTGCTGGTGGACGAAAACGTCACCGTGCTCAACCAGACCCCGTCGGCGTTCAAGCAGCTGGCGCGGGTCGCCTGCGAATCCGCCGCCGACCTGGCCCTGCGCTATGTGGTGTTCGGCGGCGAAGCGCTGGACGTCGGCAGCCTCAAGCCCTGGTTCGAACGCTTCGGCGACGCGCAGCCGCAACTGATCAACATGTACGGCATCACCGAAACCACGGTGCACGTGACCTACCGTCCGATCAGCAAATTGGACCTGGCCCAGTCTGAAGTCAGCCCGATCGGCGAGGCGATCCCCGACCTCTCCTGGTACGTGCTGGATGCCGATTTCAACCCGGTGGCCCTGGGCTGCAACGGCGAGCTCCATGTCGGCCACGCCGGTCTTGCCCGTGGCTATCACAACCGTGCGGCGCTGACCGCCGAGCGCTTCGTGCCCAACCCGTTCGCCACCGACGGCAGCCGTCTGTACCGCACCGGTGACCTGGCGCGTTATCGCGCCGAGGGGGTGATCGAGTACGCCGGGCGTATCGACCACCAGGTGAAGATCCGCGGCTTCCGTATCGAACTGGGCGAGATCGAAGCGCGCTTGCAGGAACATGAAGGCGTGCGCGAAGTGGTGGTGCTGGCCATCGACGGCGCGGCCGGTCAGCAACTGGCGGCCTGGTTCGTCCCGCGCGACCCGGCCCGGACAGACCTGCGCGACAGCCTCAAGGCACACCTGAAGGCCAACCTGCCGGACTACATGGTGCCGACCCACCTGATCGCGCTGGAGGCCATGCCGCTGACGGCCAACGGCAAGCTGGACCGCAAGGCCCTGCCCAAGCCGGATGCCAGCCAACTGCAGAATGCCTATGTCGCCCCGGTAAGCGAGCTGGAACAGCAGTTGGCGGCGATCTGGGCGGAGATCCTCAAGGTCGAGCAGGTCGGTCTCTCCGACAACTTCTTCGAACTGGGCGGCCACTCGCTGCTGGCGACCCAGGTCGTATCGCGGATCCGCAAGCAACTGGGTGTGGAACTGTCCCTGCGGACCCTGTTCGAAGCCGCCGACCTTGCTGCCTTCGCCCACACGGTGGCGCAGGGCGCGGCGAGTGGCACACCGGCGCTGGTCCGGGTCGGACGCGAGCAGCCGCTGGCGCTGTCCTATGCCCAGCAGCGCCAGTGGTTCCTCTGGCAGCTGGATGCCGAGAGCACCGCCTACAACATCCCCTTGGCCCTGCGCCTGAAGGGCGCGCTGGATATCGATGCCCTGGAGGCCAGCTTCACCAGCCTGATCGCCCGCCACGAAACCCTGCGCACCACCTTCCGCCAGGACGGCGAGCAGGCCGTGCAGATCATCCAGCCGGCCACGCCGTTGTTGCTGGCAGTGGAGGAGGTCGATGCGGCGCAGGCGCAGCAGCGCGTGCTGGAGGAAATCGAGCGGCCGTTCGACCTGCAGCAGGGGCCGCTGCTGCGCGTGCGCCTGCTGCGCCTGGCGCCGCAGGAACATGTGCTGGTCCTGACCCTGCACCATGTGGTGGCCGATGGCTGGTCGCTGCCAGTGCTGGTGGACGAGCTGGTGCGCCTGTACGGCGGCCTCAGCCAGGGGCAGGACATCCAGCTCGGCGAACTGCCGATCCAGTACGCCGACTACGCCCACTGGCAGCGCCAGTGGATGGCCGCCGGCGAGCAGGAACGCCAGCTGGCCTACTGGACCGCGCAACTGGGCGGCGAGCAGCCGGTGCTGGAACTGCCGATGGACCGTGCGCGTCCGGCGATCCAGCAGGAAGCCGGCGCGCGCCTGGGCCTGGAACTGGACGGGGCCCTGGTGGAGCGCCTGAAGGCGGTGGCGCGGGAGCAGGGCGTGACCCTGTTCATGCTCCTCCTGGCCTCGTTCCAGACCCTGCTGCACCGCCATTCCGGGCAGGACGACATCCGTGTCGGCGTGCCCGTGGCCAACCGTACCCGGGCCGAGACCGAGGGCCTGATCGGCTTCTTCGTCAACACCCAGGTGCTCAAGGCCGGCTTCGCCCCGGGCCTGACCTTCGCCGCCCTGCTGCAACAGGTGAAGCAGGCCGCGCTGCAGGCCCAGGCCCATCAGGAACTGCCGTTCGAGCAACTGGTGGAAGCCCTGCAACCGCAGCGCAGCCTCAGCCACAGCCCGCTGTTCCAGGTGATGTACAACCACCAGGTGGATGTCCAGGCGGTCAGTCATGCCCTGCCGGGTCTGAGCCTGGAGGGCCTGGACCTGGACAGCCATCGCGCGCAGTTCGACCTGACCCTGAACACTGCCGAGCATGCCGGCGGCATCAGCGCCGGCCTGGTGTATGCCACCGCGCTGTTCGACCAGGGCACGGTGGAGCGTCTGGCCGCGCACTGGCTCAACCTGCTGCACGGCGTCTGCGCCGATGTCGGTGGCGCGATCGCCGGATTGCCGTTGCTGGGCGACGACGAGCGCGGGTTCCTTACCGAAGGCTGCAACCAGAGTGCCCGCGGGTATCCGCTGGAGCGTGGCTATGTGGCGCTGTTTGAAGAGCAGGTGGCGGCGCATCCGCAGCGTATCGCGGTCACCTGCCTGGCGCGCGAACACAGCTACGAGGAACTGAACAGCGCCGCCAACCGCCTGGGCCATGCCCTGATCGCGGCGGGTGTCGGCTTCGACCAGCCGATCGCGCTGCTGGCCGAGCGTGGTCCTGATCTGCTGGGCATGATCGTCGGCAGCTTCAAGGCCGGCGCGGGTTATCTGCCGCTGGACCCGGCGCTGCCGAATCAACGCCTGAGCGGCGTGATCGGGCAGAGCGGGGCGCCGGTGCTGGTGTGCAGCGCCGCGTGCGAAGCTCAGGCTCGCGAATTGCTGGCCGGGCTTGAAGGTGTGCAACTGCTGGTCTGGGAACAGGTCCAGCAAGCGTCGCATTCTGTGGCCAACCCAGGTCGCTACAGCGGCCCGGACAACCTCGCCTACGTGATCTTCACCTCCGGCTCCACCGGCCTGCCGAAAGGCGTGATGGTGGAACAGCGCGGCATGCTCAACAACCAGCTGAGCAAGGTGCCGTACCTGGACCTGAGCGAGAAAGATGTGATCGCCCAGACCGCCTCGCAGAGCTTCGACATTTCCGTCTGGCAGTTCCTCGCCGCGCCGCTGTTCGGTGCCCGGGTGGATATCGTGCCGAACGACATTGCCCGCGATCCGCAGGCGCTGCTGGCGCATGTCACCCAGCAAGGGATCACTGTGCTGGAAAGCGTGCCATCGCTGATCCAGGGCCTGCTGGCCGAAGAGCGGGTCAACCTCGACGGCCTGCGCTGGATGCTGCCGACCGGCGAAGCCATGCCGCCTGAGCTAGCGAAGCAATGGCTGCTGCGTTATCCACAGATCGGCCTGGTGAACGCCTACGGTCCGGCGGAATGCTCGGACGACGTGGCGTTCTTCCGTGTCGATCTGCAAGCGACCGAGAGTACCTACCTGCCGATCGGCACGCCGACCGACAACAACCTGATCTACCTGCTGGACGATGCCCTTGAGCTGGTGCCATTGGGCGCCGTGGGCGAACTGTGCGTCGCCGGTACCGGCGTGGGTCGCGGCTATGTGAGCGACACCCGCCGCACCGTGCCGGTGTTCGTGCCGAATCCGTTCGGCGCTCCGGGCGAGCGCCTGTACCGCACCGGCGACCTGGCCCGCCGCCGCGCCGATGGGGTGCTGGAATACGTCGGCCGCGCCGACCACCAGGTGAAGATCCGCGGCTACCGCATCGAGCTGGGCGAGATCGAGACCCGCCTGCAGGAACACCCGGCGCTGCGCGAAGCGGTGGTGCTGGATATCGACGGCGCCCATGGCAAGCAACTGGCCGCCTGGCTGGTGCCGGTCGATCCGCAGAGCGACGCCACGACCCTGCGCGACACCCTCAAGGCCGCGCTCAAGGCCCAGCTGCCGGACTACATGGTGCCGACCCACTTCATCGTGCTCGACGCCATGCCGCTGACCGCCAACGGCAAGCTCGACCGCAAGGCCCTGCCACAGCCGGACCCGAGCCAGTCCCAGGCGCTCTACGTCGCTCCGGTCGGCGAGCGCGAGGTGCAGCTGGCGGCGATCTGGGCCGAGGTGCTCAAGGTCGAGCGGGTCGGGCTCAACGACGACTTCTTCGAACTGGGCGGGCATTCCCTGCTCGCGGCCCAGCTCGTTTCCAGAATCCAATCCGGCCTCGGTATCGACGTACCGCTGCGCCTCATTTTCGAGAAACCGCAATTGAACGAATTTATCCAGGCATTCGAAAGCACCAGTCTGTCACTGACCGAAGACGGCCTGTTCGATATCGAGCAAATGATGAACGACATGGCGGAGGTCTGAGATGGACAAGACGACAGCAGAACGCATCGCCAAGCGCTTCGTCGGCCTGCCCGTGGAGCAGCGCCGGCAGATCCTCGCCAAGATGGCCGAGACCGGGCAGAGCTTCCGCTTGCTGCCCATCGCCGTGACCCGTCACGAGGTCAAGCGCATCCCGTTGTCCTACGCACAGCAGCGCATGCTCTTCCTCTGGCAGCTGGAGCCGCTGGACAGTGCCTACAACGTGCCGATGGCGGTGCGCCTGAGCGGCCACCTCGACCAGGCCGCGCTGGCCACGGCCCTGGAACGCCTGGTGCAACGGCACGAGGCGCTGCGCACGCGCTTCGTCTCCGAGGAGGGTGAATTCCACCAGGAAATCCTCGAACAGGCGCCGGTTGCCCTGCAGGTCAGCGAGATCGCCCCGGGCAGCGATGCCGAAGCGCGGCTGCGCGAGCAGGTGGAAGCGGAGCTGCGCGCGCCCTTCGACCTGCTGGACGGCGCCCTGCTGCGGGTGCGCCTGTTCCGCCTCGGCGAGCAGGAGCACGTGCTGACCCTGTGCATGCACCATATCGTTTCCGATGGCTGGTCCGGCCAGGTGCTGGTCGGCGAGTTCGTCCAGTTCTACCAGGCGGCGGTGGCCGGCCAGGCGGCGCAACTGCCGGGCCTGCCGATCCAGTACGCCGATTATGCGATCTGGCAGCGCAGCTGGCTGGAAGCCGGCGAGGCCGAGCGCCAGCTGGCCTACTGGAAGGAACAACTGGGCGAGGAGCAGCCGCTGTTGGCCCTGCCGCTGGACCATGAGCGGCCGCCGCAGGCGAGCCAGCGCGGCGCCGTGGTCCGCGCCGACCTGCCGGCGGAGCTGTCCGTCAGCCTCAAGCGCCTGGCGCGCAACAACGGCCAGACCCTGTTCATGCTGACCCTGGCAGCGCTGGCGGTGGTGCTGTCGCGCTACAGCGGCCAGGCCGATATCCGCATCGGCGCGCCCAACGCCGGGCGCACCCGCGCCGAGCTGGAAGGGCTGATCGGCTTCTTCATCAACACCCAGGTGCTGCGCATCCAGGTGGACGAGCGGCAAACCTTCGCCGAGTTGCTGCAGCAGGTCAAACAGGTGGTGGCCGGGGCCCAGTCGCACCAGGAACTGCCCTTCGAGCACCTGGTGGAAGCCCTGGCGCCGGAGCGCAGCCTGGGGCACAACCCGCTGTTCCAGTTCAAGATCAACCAGCACGTCAACGACGACAGCGAAGACGCCAGCCAGGACCTCGCCGGCCTGACCCTGGCCGACTACCCGCTGGGCGGCGCCGATGCGCGTTTCGACCTGGCCTTCGACTTCAGCGACACGCCGAATGGCGTGCGCGGCTACTTCACCTACGCCACCGACCTGTTCGAGGCGAGCACCATCGAGCGTATCGCCGCGTCGCTGCGTGAGGTGCTGGAGGCGCTGGCGGCGCACACCGACGCGCGCCTGCTGGATCATCCGCAAGGGACCGTGGCCAGGGTCGAGACCCCGGCCGCAAGCTTCCCCGCCAGTGATTTCCTCGCCCTGTGGCGCCAGGGGCTTGCCGCCGGTCGCGGCAAGCCGGCCCTGCGCGCCGGCGACGAAGTACTCGACTACGACGACCTGGAGCGTCAGTCCAACCAGTTGGCCCACTACCTCAAGGCCCAGGGCATCGGCGCCGGCATGACCGTGGCGCTGTGCCAGGAACGCAGCATCGAGTGGGTGACCGGCCTGCTGGCGGTGCTCAAGCTCGGCGCGGTGTACCTGCCGCTGGATACCCGGCAGCCTGCCGAGCGCCTGCAGCAACTGCTGCGCGACAGCGCCGCGGCCCTGCTGATCCACGCCGCCGCCGACGACAAGGCCGCGGCCCTGGGCGTGTGCCCGGCGCTGGCCTGGGATGCCGCGCTGTGGGCGGGAGAGCGCAGCGACGCCCCGGCCCTCGACCTGCTGGCGCAGCAGCCGGCCTACATCATCTACACCTCCGGCTCCACCGGGCAGCCCAAGGGCGTGGTGATCAGCCACGGCGCCCTGGCCAGCTACGTGCAGGGCGTGGCGCAGCGTCTGCAACTGAGCGACGGGGCGAGCATGGCCATGGTCTCGACCATCGCCGCCGACCTCGGCCACACCCTGCTGTTCGGTGCCCTGGCCGCGGGTCGTCAGCTGCACCTGCTGTCCCACGAGCACGCCTTCGATCCGGACCGCTTCGCCGCCTACATGGCCGAACACCGCATCGAGGTGCTGAAGATCGTCCCGAGCCACCTGCAGGGCCTGCTGCAGGCCGCGCGAGCCGCCGACGTGCTGCCCGGCGAGCTGCTGATCCTCGGTGGCGAGGCCAGCAGCTGGAGCCTGGTCGAGCAGATCCGCGCCCTCAAGCCGGGTTGCCGCATCCTCAACCACTACGGCCCGACGGAAACCACCGTGGGCATCCTCACCCATGAAGTGCAGGACGTTTTGCCGGGCTGCCGCACGGTGCCGGTGGGTACGCCGCTGGCCAACGCCGAGGCCGAGGTGCTGGACGCCTGGCTCAACCCGCTGGCCGAGCGTGTCGCCGGCGAGCTGTACCTGGGCGGGCAGGGCCTGGCCCAGGGTTATCTGGGCCAGCCGGCACTGACCGCCGAGCGTTTCGTCCCGGCCGCCGGCGGCCAGCGCCGCTATCGCGCCGGCGACCGGGCGCGCCAGGTGGACGGCCGCCTGGAATACCTCGGACGTGCCGACGACCAGGTGAAGATCCGCGGCTATCGGGTCGAGCCAGGGGAGGTCGGGCAGATCCTGCGGGCCCTGCCGGGGGTGGCCGAGGCCGTGGTCCTGGCACTGCCGCTGGACAGCGATGAAAGTCGCCTGCAACTGGTGGGCTACTGCGTCGCCGCCGGCGGCGCCAGCCTGCAGGCCGAAGCCCTGCGCCAGCAACTGGCGGCGAGCCTGCCGGAATACCTGGTGCCGGCGCAGATCCTCCTGCTCGACCGCCTGCCGCTGACCGCCAACGGCAAGCTGGACAAGCGCGCCCTGCCCAAGCCGGGCGCGGTCAAGCAGCGCTACGTGGCGCCGGTGGGGGAGATCGAGGAAAAGCTCGCCGCGGTCTGGGCCGACGTGCTCAAGCTGCCGCAGGTCGGCACCACCGACAACTTCTTCGAACTGGGCGGCGACTCGATCCTCAGCCTGCAGATCATCGCCCGGGCCAAGCGCCAGGGGATCAAGCTCAATCCCAAGCAGCTGTTCGAGAAACAGACCATCGGCCAGCTGGCCACGGTGGCGAAACTGATCGAGAAGAAGGCCGCGGCGCCCGTGCTCGAGCAGGTCAGCGGCACCCTGCCGTTGCTGCCGATCCAGGCGCGCTTCTTCGACAGCGAGATTCCCGAGCGTCATCACTGGAACCAGTCGGTGCTGCTCAAGCCGGCGATCCGCCTCGATGCCGGGCACCTGACGGCGGCCTTGCACGCGCTGATCGACCAGCACGATGCCCTGCGCCTGACCTTCGTGCGCCAGCCATCCGGCTGGCAGGCCGCCTACGCCGCCCACTACAACCGCGAGGTGCTGTGGACCCGCGAGCTCGGCGACAGCGCCCAGCTCGGCGAACTGGCCGACGAAGCCCAGCGCAGCCTCGACCTGGCCAACGGCCCGCTGCTGCGCGCGGTGCTGGTGGAGCTGCCGCAGGGCGAACAGCGCCTGCTGCTGGTGATCCATCACCTGGTGGTGGACGGCGTGTCCTGGCGCGTGCTGCTGGAAGACCTGCAGCAGGCCTGCCGCGCCCTGCACGCCGGCCAGGCGCTCAACCTGCCGCCGCGCAGCAGTTCGCTCAAGGCCTGGGCCGAGCGCCTGCACGGCTACGCCGGCAGTGCCGCGCTGGAGCAGGAACTGGGCTGGTGGCAGGCGCAGTTGCAGGGCGTCGATGACCGCCTGCCGTGCGACAACCCGGCCGGCGCCCAGCAGAACCGCCACGCCGTGTCGGTGAGCAGCCGCCTCGACACCGAACTGACCCGCAAGCTGCTGCAGGAAGCCCCGGCGGCCTACCGCACGCAGATCAACGACCTGCTGCTGACCGCCCTGGCCGGCGTGATCAGCCGCTGGAGCGGGCAGCCGGACGTGCTGATCCGCCTGGAAGGCCATGGCCGCGAGGACCTGTTCGACGACCTCGACCTGAGCCGCACGGTCGGCTGGTTCAGCAGCCTGTTCCCGGTACGCCTGACCCCGCGCGCCGACCTCGGCGAATCGATCATGGGCATCAAGGAGCAGCTGCGCGCGATTCCCGACAAGGGCATCGGCTACGGCGTGCTGCGCCACCTCGGTTCGGACGCCGCGCGCCAGTCCCTGGGGCAGCTGGCCCAGGGCAATATCGTGTTCAACTACCTCGGCCAGTTCGACGGCAGCTTCGCCGAGCAGGACGCGCTGTTCGTGCCGTCCGGCGAGAGCAGCGGCGCCGGGCAGAGCGCCGCGGCGCCGCTGGCCGCGCTGCTGAGCATCGACGGCCAGGTGTATGGCGGCGAGCTGGCGCTGAACTGGAGCTTCAGCAGCGAAGTGTTCCGCCGCGACACCGTGCAGCGCCTGGCCGATGACTTCACCCGTGCCCTGGCCGAGCTGATCCGCCATTGCGCCGACAGCGGCGCGCGCGGTGTGACGCCATCGGACTTCCCCCTGGCGCGGCTGACCCAGGACCAACTGCAGCGCCTGCCGCTGCCGGCGGCGGACATCCAGGATGTCTACCCGCTGTCGCCGATGCAGGAAGGCCTGCTGCTGCACACCCTGCGCGAGCCGGGTTCGGGCATCTACCTGATGCAGTACTGCTACCTGATCGAGCACGCCATCGACCTGAACGCTTTCGAGCAGGCCTGGCGCACCGTGGTCGAGCGCCACGAAGTGCTGCGCACCTCGTTCTGCTGGGATGTCGCCGAGCAGATGGTGCAGATCGTCCGTCGCGAGCCGCGTCCGGATATCCGTCTGCTCGACTGGCAGCACGTAGCGCCGGACCAGTACGAGGCGCTGCTGGAAGCCGAGCTGGCGGCCGAGCTGCAGCAGGGCTTCGACCTGGCCAACGAGGTGGCCTTCCGCCTGCGCCTGATCAAGCTGGGCGAGCAGCGCTACGGCTTTGTCCTCAGCAACCACCATATCCTTCTCGACGCCTGGTGCCGCATGGGCCTGGTGGCGGAGTTCTTCGAGCTGTACAGCGCGCAGCTGGAAGGCCGGCCATCGACCCTGGCCGCCGCGACCAGCTACCGCGACTTCATCGCCTGGCTGCAGAGCCGCGACCAGCAGGTCTCGAAAGCCTTCTGGCAGGCGCAGCTGGCCGGCTTCGAGCGGCCGACCGCGCTGCCGTTCGACCACACCGGCCAGCGCGACAGCGAGTCGGCGGTGGGCGACTGCCTGGTGCGCCTGACGCTTGAGCAGAGCCAGCGCCTGGCGCAGGCCGCCCAGGGCGCGCAACTGACCCTCAACACCCTGGTCCAGGCCGCCTGGGCGATCCTCCTGCACCGCTACAGCGGCGAGCGCGACGTGCTGTTCGGCGTGACCGTGGCCGGGCGTCCGGCGGACATCCCGGAAATGCAGACCACCGTGGGCCTGTTCATCAACAGCATCCCGCTGCGGGTGCGCGTCCCCGGCGCCGAGTCGAAGCTGAGCCTCAAGGCCTGGCTGCAGGACCTGCTGGCCAACAACGTGGCCTTGCGCGAGCACGAGCACGTGCCGCTGGTGAACATCCAGCAGTACAGCGAGATCGGCAAGGGCCAGGCGCTGTTCGACAGCCTCTTCGTGTTCGAGAACGCGCCGGTGGAGGACAGCGTCTACGAACAGGCCGACGACATGAAGATCCAGGGTGACTCGTCGCGCACCCACACCAACTACCCGCTCACCGTGGTGATCTACCCGGGCGCGGTGCTGGGCCTGCACCTGTCCTACGACAAGCGCTTCTTCGCCAGGGGCACGGTGGACACCCTGCTGGAGGATTTCCGCGCCATCCTGCTGAGCTTCGCCGACGGCATGGAGCAGAACTTCCACCAGTTGAGTTGCCTCGGTGGCGAAGTCGCCACGCTGGCGCAGGAGCCTGTGCCGGCTGAATTCAGTCAGGGCTATGCGCGCCTGTTCGACCGCAGTGCGGCGCGCTTCGCCGAGCGCACCGCAGCCCGTCATCTGCAGCAGCAGTGGAACTACACCCAGCTCGACCAGCAGGCCCATCGCCTGGCGCAGGCCCTGCAGGGCCATGGCGCGCAGGCCGACGACCTGGTGGCGGTGCTCGGCGAGCGCGGCCTGCCGCTGCTGGGCATGGTGGTCGGCAGCTTCAAGGCTGGCGCCGGCTACCTCGGCCTCGACCCGAACCTGCCGCTGGAGCGCCTGGCCGGCATCCTCCAGTCCAGCGCCGCGCGGCTGCTGGTGGCGGGCGAATCGAGCCTGGGCCAGGCCCGCCAGTTGCTGGAGCGCATCCCCGAGGCGCTGCGTCCGCAGCTGCTGGTGTGGGAGCAGATCCAGCAGCAGGCGGCGCCCCTGGCGGACCTCGCCGAACGGTCGGCGGACGCCAGCCAGCACCTGGCCTACGTGATCTTCACTTCCGGCTCCACCGGCACGCCGAAAGGGGTGATGGTGCAGCAGGCCGGCATGCTCAACAACCAGCTGAGCAAGCTGCCGTACCTGAAGCTGGACGAGCATGACGTGATCGCCCAGACCGCCTCGCAGAGCTTCGATATCTCGGTCTGGCAACTGCTCACCGCGGCGCTGTGCGGCGCCGTGGTGGAGATCGTGCCGAGCGCCGTGGTGCAGGATCCGCGGGCGCTGATCCGCCATGTGCAGGACACCGGCATCACCGTGCTGGAGATCGTCCCGGCGCTGGTCCAGGGCATTCTCGACCTGCCGCAGGCCGAGCTGCCGAGCCTGCGCTACCTGATGACCACCGGCGAGGCCATGCCGCCGGCCCTGGCCGAGCGCTGGCTGCGCCAGTACCCGCAGATCCCGCTGATCAACGCCTACGGCCCGGCCGAGTGCTCCGACGACGTCGCCCTGCACCCGGTGGTGGCCAGCGACGGCCAGGGCATCTGCCTGCCGATCGGCACGGCCACCGCGCACAACCGCCTGCATGTACTCAACGACCTGCTCGAACCGATGCCGCTGCGCGCCACCGGTGAGCTGCATATCGCCGGCGTGGGGGTTGGTCGCGGTTACCTCGCCGATCCGAAGCGCACCGCCCTGGCCTTCGTGCCCAACCCCTATGCCGCGGTGCCGGGCGAGCGTCTCTATCGCACCGGCGACCTGGTGCGCCAGCGTGCCGCCGACGGCGTGCTGGAGTACGTCGGGCGGACCGACTACCAGGTGAAGATCCCCGGCTACCGCATCGAACTGGGCGAGATCGAGGTGCGCCTGCTGGAGCACCCGGACGTGCGCGAAGCGGTGGTGGTGGACATCGACGGCCCTGGCGGCAAGCAGCTGGCCGCCTACCTGGTGCCTGCCGGTGCAGCGCCGGCCACGGCCGACGAACGCAATGCCCTGCGCAGCCAGGTCAAGGCGCACCTCAAGGCGCACCTGCCGGACTACATGGTCCCGGCGCACCTGATCCTGCTCGACGGCATGCCCCTGACGGCCAACGGCAAGCTCGACCGCAAGGCCCTGCCGGCGCCGCAGGCCAGCGAGCTGCAGCAGCACCATGTGCCGCCGGTCAGCGAGACGGAACAGCAACTGGCGGCGATCTGGGCCGATGTGCTCAAGGTCGAGCGGGTCGGGCTCGGCGACAACTTCTTCGAACTGGGCGGCCACTCGCTGCTGGTGGTGCAGGTGATGGTGCGGGTGCGCGAGCGCCTGCGCATCGAGATGTCCCTCAACGAGCTGTTCGAACACCCGGAGCTGGGCGACTTCGCCCGTGCCGTGGAAAAGAAAAACGGCCAGGGCGAGCAGGTTCAGGACGAATTGGCTAAATCCCTGGAGGCCCTCAAACGTCTAAGTGCAGAGGAAATCGATAACTTGATCGCATAGCAGGAGAAACCCCAAGTGCAAGCGCTGCTCGACTCCGTTAAATCGCTGTCCGCCCGGGAACGCAAGGCGTTGGCGGCCTTGCTCAAACGCCAGGGTGTGAACCTGTATGGAGTCACGCCGATCTTCAGGCGCGAGGCCGAGGACAGCGCCGCGCTGTCCTACGCGCAGCGGCGCCAGTGGTTCCTCTGGCAACTGGAGCCGCACAGCGCCGCCTACAACATGCCGGTGGCGCTGCGCCTGAACGGCGCGCTGGATATCGACGCCCTGCGCCGCAGCTTCAGCGCGCTGGTGGCACGTCACGAAACCCTGCGCACCACCTTCCGCGAGGACGGCGACGAGGCGCTGCAGGTGATCCACGCGGCGCAGCCGTTCGTGCTGGAGGCCGAGCCGCTGGCCGCCGACCTGCTGCACGCCACGGTGGAGGAGGAGATCCAGCGTCCGTTCGACCTGCGCCACGGCCCGCTGCTGCGGGTGCGCCTGTTTGCGCTGGGTGAGGACCGGCATGTGCTGGTGCTGACCCAGCACCATATCGTTTCCGATGGCTGGTCGATGCCGATCATGATCGACGAGCTGGTGCGTTGCTACGAAGGCTACAGCCAGGGCCGCGAGGTGCATCTGCCGGGTCTGCCGATCCAGTACGCCGACTACGCGATCTGGCAGCGCAACTGGATGGAGGCCGGCGAGCAGGAGCGCCAGCTGGCCTACTGGAAAGAACAACTGGGTGGCGAGCAGCCGGTGCTGGAACTGCCCACCGATCGCCCGCGGCCGTCGCAGCCGTCGTGGCGCGGCGGGCGAGTGCAGATCGAGCTGGGCCAGAGCCTGGGCCAGGACCTCAAGCACCTGGCCCGGCAGCAGGGCGTGACCCTGTTCATGCTCCTGCTCGCCTCGTTGCAGACCCTGCTGCATCGCTACTCCGGGCAGGCCGATATCCGCATCGGCGTGCCGGTGGCCAACCGCAACCGCGCCGAGACCGAAGGGCTGATCGGCTTCTTCGTCAACACCCAGGTGCTCAAGGCCGAGTTCGACGGGCGCAGCACCGTGGCCAGCCTGCTGCAGCAGGTCAAGCAGACCGTGGTCGGCGCCCAGGCCCACCAGGACCTGCCGTTCGAGCAACTGGTGGAGGCCCTGCAGCCCGAGCGCAGCATGAGCCGCAGCCCGCTGTTCCAGGTGATCTTCAACCACCAGACCGAAGTGCGTGGCGAGGCGCGGCAACTGGCCGGGCTGCAGGTCGAGGGGCTGGAATCGGACAAGCACACCGCACAGTTCGACCTGGCCCTGAACACCTTCGAAAGCGAGGCGGGCGTCGGTGCCTCGCTGGTGTTCGCCAGCGACCTGTTCGATGCAGGCACCGTCGAGCGCATGGCCGGGCACTGGCGCAACCTGCTGCGTGGCATGTGCGCCAATAGCGCCGAGCGCATCGCCGAGCTGCCGCTGCACAGCGGCGCCGAGCGCGAGCGCACCTTGCGTGACTGGAATCGCCAGCTGACGGTATTCCCCAGCGAGCTGTGCACCCATCAACTGATCGAGGCCCAGGCGGCCCGTGTTCCGCATGCCGTGGCCTTGAGTTTCGGTGCCGAGCAGCTGACTTATGCACAGCTCAATGCCCGGGCCAACCAGCTGGCGCACAAGTTGCGCGAGCAGGGCGTGGGGCCGGACGTGCTGGTCGGGCTTTCGACCGAGCGCAGCCTGGAGATGCTGGTCGGCGTGCTCGGTATCCTCAAGGCCGGCGGCGCCTACGTGCCGCTGGACCCGGATTATCCACAGGACCGTCTCGACTACATGCAGGCGGACAGCGGCATCAAGCTGCTGCTGACCCGTGCCGATCTGCTGGATTCGTCGCTCGGCGGCTACAGCCGCGAAAACCCGGTCAACCTGACCTCGCCGGACAACCTGGCCTACGTCATCTACACCTCCGGCTCCACCGGCAAGCCGAAGGGCGCCTTGCTGCCCCATCACAACCTGCTGCGCCTGTTCACGGCGACGGACAAGTGGTTCGGCTTCGACGACAAGGATGTCTGGACCCTGTTCCACTCCTATGCCTTCGACTTCTCGGTGTGGGAGATCTTCGGTGCACTGCTTTACGGTGGTCGCCTGGTGATCGTGCCGCGTGAAACGACCCGTTCGCCGGAAGATTTCCACCAGTTGCTGGTGGATGAAAACGTCACCGTGCTCAACCAGACCCCGTCGGCGTTCAAGCAGCTGGCGCGGGTCGCCTGCGAGTCCTCCGCCGACCTGGCCCTGCGCTACGTGGTGTTCGGCGGCGAAGCGCTGGACGTCGGCAGCCTCAAGCCCTGGTTCGAACGCTTCGGCGACGCACAACCGCAGCTGATCAACATGTATGGCATCACCGAAACCACGGTGCATGTGACCTACCGCCCGATCAGCAAATTGGACCTGGCCCAGTCAGAAGTCAGCCCGATCGGCGAGGCGATCCCGGACCTGTCCTGGTACGTGCTGGATGCCGATTTCAACCCGGTGGCCCTGGGCTGCAACGGCGAGCTGCATGTCGGCCACGCCGGCCTCGCTCGTGGCTACCACAACCGTGCGGCGCTGACCGCCGAGCGCTTCGTGCCGGATCCGTTCTCCACCGACGGCGGTCGCCTGTACCGCACCGGCGACCTCGCGCGCTATCGCGCCGAGGGGGTGATCGAGTACGCCGGGCGTATCGACCATCAGGTGAAGATTCGCGGTTTCCGTATCGAACTGGGCGAGATCGAAGCGCGCCTGCAGGAGCATCCGGCGGTGCGCGAAGCCATTGTCCTGGCGGTGGACGGTGCGGCTGGCCAGCAGCTGGCCGGCTGGTTCGTGCCGCGCGACCCGGCCCAGACGGACCTGCGCGACAGCCTCAAGGCGCATCTTAAGGCCAATCTGCCGGACTACATGGTGCCGACCCACCTGATCGCGCTGGAGGCCATGCCGCTGACGGCCAACGGCAAGCTGGACCGCAAGGCCCTGCCCAAGCCGGATGCCAGCCAGTTGCAGAACGCCTATGTCGCCCCGGTAAGCGAGCTGGAACAGCAACTGGCGGCGATCTGGGCGGAGATCCTCAAGGTCGAGCAGGTCGGTCTTACCGACAACTTCTTCGAACTGGGCGGCCACTCGCTGCTGGCGACCCAGGTGATTTCGCGGGTGCGCAAGCAACTGGACCTGGAGCTGTCCCTGCGCAACCTGTTCGAGGCCCAGGACCTTGCCGCCTTCGCCCGTGCCGCCGCGCAGGGCCAGGCCGGCCAGGCGCCGGCCTTCGCCAGGGTCGATCGCGCGCAGCCGCTGGCGCTGTCCTATGCCCAGCAGCGCCAGTGGTTCCTCTGGCAACTGGAGCCGCACAGCGCCGCCTACAACATCCCGGTGGCCCTGCGTCTGCGCGGCGACCTGGATATCGAGGCCTTGCGCCGCAGCTTCGAAGCCCTGGTGGCGCGTCACGAAACCCTGCGCACCACCTTCCGCCAGGACGGCGAGCAGGCCGTGCAGATCATCCATGCCGCGGCGCCGTTCACCGTGCAGGTCGAGACCCTGGCTGCGGGCGAGACGCTGGAGAACTTCGTCCAGCACGAAGTGCAGCGTCCGTTCGACCTGGAGCACGGCCCGCTGCTGCGCATCCGCCTGCTGCGCCTGGCCGCCGACGAGCATGTGCTGGTGCTGACCCAGCACCATATCGTTTCCGATGGCTGGTCGATGCCGATCATGGTCGACGAGCTGGTCCGCCACTACGCCGCCTTCCGCCAGGGCCAGGCCCTGGAACTGCCGGCGCTGGCCTTCCAGTACGCCGACTACGCCCAGTGGCAGCGCAACTGGATGGACGCCGGCGAACAGGCGCGGCAACTGGCCTACTGGACCGCGCAACTGGGCGGCGAGCAACCGGTGCTGGAACTGCCTAGCGATCGCCCGCGCCCGGCGATCCAGAGCCGTGCCGGTGGCTGGCTGGCGATCCCGCTGGAACCTGTGCTGGTGGAGCGCCTCAAGGACGTCGCGCGGGAGCAGGGCGTGACCCTGTTCATGCTCTTGCTGGCCTCGTTCCAGACCCTGCTGCACCGCTACTCCGGGCAGTCCGACATCCGCGTCGGCGTGCCCATCGCCAACCGCAACCGTGCCGAGACCGAGGGCCTGATCGGCTTCTTCGTCAACACCCAGGTGCTCAAGGCCGGGTTCGATACCCACACCACCGTCGCCGAACTGCTGCAGCAGGTGCGCCAGCACGCGCTGCAGGCCCAGGCCCATCAGGACCTGCCGTTCGAGCAACTGGTCGAGGCCCTGCAGCCGGGCCGCGACCTGAGCCGCACGCCGCTGTTCCAGGTGATGTACAACCACCAGGTCGAGGCCGGCCATGCCGGGCAGAAACTGCCGGGGCTGAGCGTCGAGGGCCTGGAATCCGACAGCCAGGCCTCGCAGTTCGACCTGTCGCTGAACACCGTGGAGCATGCCCATGGCGTTGGCGCCTCGTTCACCTTCGCCAGCGCCCTGTTCGACCTGGCGACCATCCAGCGCATGGCCGCGCACTGGCGCAACCTGCTGCGCGCCCTGGGCGGCGACCCGCGCCAGCGGATCAGCGAGCTGCCGCTGCTGGATGCGGCCGAGCAGCAGCGCATCGCCGGTGAGTGGAACGCCACCGCGGTGGCCTTCTCCGACCGCCCGGTGCACGAACTGATCGCGGCGCAGGCGCAACGTACCCCCGATGCGACGGCGCTGATCCTTGGCCAGCGCCAGCTGGGTTATGCCGAACTGGAGCGCCAGGCCAACCGCCTGGCCGGGCGCCTGCGCGAGCAGGGCGTCGGCCCGGACGTGCTGGTGGGCATCGCCCTGGAGCGCAGCCTGGAGATGGTCGTCGGCCTGCTGGCGATCCTCAAGGCCGGCGGCGCCTATGTGCCGCTGGACCCGGCCTATCCCCGCGAGCGCCTGGACTTCATGCTGCGCGACAGCGGCGTGCGCCTGCTGCTGACCCATTCGACGCTGCTGGAACAGCTGCCAATCCACCCAGGCCTGGAAACCCTCAGCCTCGATGCAGCCATCGACTGGGACGACACCCGCGAGGCCGTCGCCCCTACGCTCGACCTGAGCCCCGAGCACCTGGCCTACGTGATCTACACCTCCGGCTCCACCGGCCGGCCCAAGGGCGTGGAAATCCGCCATGGCGCCCTGACCAACCACATGCTGTGGATGCAGGGCGAACTGAAGCTGGCCAGCCACGACCGCGTGTTGCAGAAGACCGCCTTCAGCTTCGACGCCTCGGTCTGGGAGTTCTGGCTGCCGCTGCTCAACGGCGCGCAGCTGGTGCTGGCAAGCCCGGCGTTGAGCGATGACCTGTCGCTGCTCTGGGACGAAGTGGCCGCGCAGCGCATCAGCATCCTGCAGCTGGCGCCGTCGGTACTCCAGGCGCTGCTGCCGGAAGCGCGCGCGGGCCAGCTGGACTCGCTGCGCCTGCTGGCCTTTGGCGGCGAGGCGCTGAGCAGCGCGCTGGTCGAGCAACTGGGTCGCCAGTGGGGCGGCCAGGTGTGCAACCTGTACGGCCCGACCGAAGCCACCATCGACACCAGCAGCCTGCTGCTGGAAGGTGCGCAGCCCGGCGCCATCGCCGCCATCGGCCGGCCGATCAGCAACGTGCGCACCTATGTGCTGGATGCCAACCTGCAGCTCTGCGCCCCGGGCAGTGCCGGCGAGCTGTATATCGGCGGGGTGTCCCTGGCCCGCGGTTATCACCGGCGCCCGGACCTCAGCGCCGAGCGCTTCGTCCCGGATCCGTTCACCCCGGGCGCGCGCCTGTACCGCAGCGGCGACCTGGTGCGCCAGCGCGCCGACGGGGTGATCGACTACCTCGGGCGCATCGACCATCAGGTGAAGATCCACGGCCTGCGCATCGAGCTGGGCGAGATCGAGGCACGGATCGTCGCCGACGACGCCGTGCGCGAAGCAGTGGTGCTGCCGTGGCAGAGCGGCAACGCCACGCAACTGGTGGCCTATGTGGTCGCCGCGCAGGAGGCCGACCTGGCCGCCCGCCTCAAGGCGGCGCTGGCCCGCGAACTGCCGGCGCACATGCTGCCGGGTCACTGGCTGTTCCTCGAGCGCCTGCCGCTGACCGCCAACGGCAAGCTCGACCGCAAGGCCCTGCCGACGCCGGATGCCGGCCAGGCCCGGGGCGAGCATGTGGCGCCGCAAGGCGAACTGGAGCAGCGCATCGCCGCGATCTGGCAGGACGTGCTGAAGCTGCCGCGGGTCGGTGCCACCGACAACTTCTTCGAACTGGGCGGCGACTCGATCATCTCCATCCAGGTGGTCAGCCGCGCGCGTCAGGCCGGCATTCTGTTCACCCCGAAAGACCTGTTCCAGCGCCAGACCGTGCAGGGCATCGCCCAGGTCGCCCGGCGCGCCGGCGCGCTGAGCATCGACCAGGGCCCGGTGACTGGCGAAGCACCGCTGACGCCGATCCAGCAATGGTTCTTCGACAGCCCGATCCCTGCCCGCGACCACTGGAACCAGTCGGTGCTGCTGCGGCCTGCGCGGCCACTGGACCCCGAGCATCTGCGCCAGGCCCTGGACCTGCTCGCCGCGCACCACGATGCCCTGCGCGCGCGTTTCGCCGGGTCGCATCAGGAATTCCTCGACAGCGAGCCGCGCCAGCGCCTGTGGGTGCGCCAGCTCGGTCAGCTCGATGACCTCGAGGCACTGGCCAATGAGGCGCAGCGCAGCCTGTCGCTGGAGCAGGGCGATCTGCTGCGGGCGCTGCTGGTCGAGCTGCCCGGGGGCGAGCAGCGCCTGCTGCTGGCGATCCATCACCTGGTGGTGGACGGGGTGTCCTGGCGCATCCTCCTGGAAGACCTGCAGAGCGCCTGCAACGCCCTGGCCGCCGGCAAGGCGCCGCTGCTGCCGGGCAAGACCAGCGCCTTCAAGGACTGGGCCGAGCACCTGCAACGCTACGCCGGCAGCGCCGAGCGCGAGGCCGAGCTGGCCTGGTGGCAGGCGCAGCTGCACGGCGTCAGCGATGAACTGCCGCGCGACCGTGCCGACGGCAGCCTGGCCCAGCGCCATGCCCTGACGGTGCACAGCCGCCTCGACCGCGAGCTGACCCGCCAACTGCTGCAGGACGCTCCGGCGGCCTATCGCACGCAGATCAACGACCTGCTGCTCAGCGCCCTGGCGCGCACCATCAGCCGCTGGACCGGGCGCGCCGACACCCTGGTGCGCCTGGAGGGCCATGGCCGCGAGGATCTGTTCGAAGGCCTCGACATCACCCGCACCGTCGGTTGGTTCACCAGCATGTACCCGGTGAAGTTGAGCGCCCGGAGCGACGCCGGCGACGCGATCAAGACCGTCAAGGAACAACTGCGCGCGGTGCCGGACAAGGGCATCGGCTATGGCCTGCTGCGCCATCTCGGCAGCGAGGCGGCCCGGCGCAGCCTGGCCGGCCTGGCCGAAGGCGCGATCGTCTTCAACTACCTGGGTCAGTTCGATGCCAGCTTCGCCGACGACGACGCGCTGTTCGTCCCGGCGGCGGAATCCGCCGGCGACGGGCAGAGCCTCGATGCGCCGCTGGGCAGCCTGCTGAGCATCAACGGCCAGGTCTATGGCGGCGAACTGGCACTGGGCTGGACCTTCAGCGCCGAGGTGTTCGACAAGGCCACCGTGCAGCGCCTGGCCGACGACTACGCCCGCGAGCTGACACAGCTGATCGGCCATTGCCTGGAGGCCGGCGTGGGCGGCATGACGCCGTCGGACTTCCCCCTGGCCGGCCTGAGCCAGGCCCAGTTGGACCGCTTCCCGGTGGCGGCGGCAGACATCGCCGATGTCTATCCGTTGTCGCCGATGCAGCAGGGCATGCTGTTCCACAGCCTGTCGGCGCGGGAGGCGGGCAACTACATCAACCAGATGCGCATCGACGTGCAGGGTCTCGACGTGGCGCGCTTCCAGGCCGCCTGGCAGGCCGCCAGCGACCGCCATGACATGCTCCGCGCCAGTTTCCACAGCGATTTCGAGCAGCCGTTGCAGGTGATCCACAAGCAGCTCGACGCGCACTGCATCGAGCTGGACGCCCGTGGCCAGCGCGACCTGCCGGCGTTCCTCGATGAATGGGCGCAGGCCGACCGCCAGCGCGGCTTCGACCTGGAGCGTGCGCCGCTGCTGCGCATCGCCCTGCTGCGGGTGGCCGACGATCGTCATCACCTGGTGTACACCAGCCACCACATCCTCATGGACGGCTGGAGCAATTCGCAGTTGCTCGGCGAAGTGCTGCAACGCTATCGCGGCCAGGCGGTGTCCGGTTCCGGCGGGCGTTACCGCGACTACATCGAATGGCTGCAACGCCAGGACCGCGGGGTCAGCGAGCGTTTCTGGCGCGAGCAGCTGTCGGCCCTCGACGAGCCGACCCGCCTGCTGCAGACCTTCGATGCGCCGCGCGAAGGCGCGGGGCAGGGCGAGCATGTGCATGTCTTCGACCGCGAGCAGACCCGCCGCCTGAACGACTTCGCCCGCGAGCAGCGGGTCACCGTCAACACCCTGGTGCAGGCGGCCTGGCTGCTGGTCCTGCAGCGTCACAGCGGGCAGGCCTGCGTGACCTTCGGCGCCACCGTGGCCGGGCGTCCGGCGCAGTTGCCGGGGGCCGAGGAGCAGCTCGGGCTGTTCATCAACACCCTGCCGGTGGTCGCCAGCCCGCGTGGCGAGCAGCGCGTGGCCGAGTGGGTGCAGCAGGTCCAGGCGCACAACCTGGCCCTGCGCGAGCACGAGCACACGCCGCTGTACGAGATCCAGCGCTGGGCCGGCTGGAGCGGCGAGGCGCTGTTCGACAATATCCTCGTGTTCGAGAACTACCCGGTGGCCGAGGCGCTGCAGCAGGCGGCGCCGGACGACCTGGTGTTCAGCGCCTCGCAGACCCAGGAGCAGACCCACTATGCGCTGACCCTGCTGGTGGGCGTCGGCCAGACCCTGCTCATGCAGTACGCCTACGATCGTCAGCGCGTCGCCGCGGACACGGTGACGCAACTGGCCGCGCAGTTCGCTACGCTGCTGCTGGCGCTGATCGAAGACCCGGCGGCGTGCCTGGGGCAACTGCCGCTGGTGGCTGACGCCGAGCGCGAACGCATGCTCGTCGACTGGAACCGCAGCCAGCTGGACTACCCGCGCGAGCAGTGCCTGCCGGCGCTGTTCGAGGCGCAGGTGCGGGCCACGCCGCAGGCCGTGGCGTTGCTCGATGGCGAGACGTCGCTGAGCTATGCCCAACTGAACGCCCAGGCCAACGCGCTGGCGCACAAGCTGCGCGAGCTGGGGGTCGGCGCCGATGCGCTGGTGGGTGTGGCCCTGGAGCGCGGGCCGCAGATGGTCGTCGGCCTGCTGGCGATCCTCAAGGCCGGTGGCGCCTACGTGCCGCTGGACCCGGATTTCCCGGCCGATCGCCTGAGCTACATGATGCAGGACAGCGGCCTGAAGCTGCTGCTGACCCAGTCGTCGCTGCTCGGCCAGTTGAGCATCCCCGCCGGCGTGCAGAACCTCTGCCTGGACCAGGACAGCGACTGGCTGGACGGCTACAGCCAGGACAACCTGCCGGCCCTGGCGGCGCCGCAGAACCTTGCCTACGCCATCTACACCTCCGGCTCCACCGGCCTGCCCAAGGGCGTGACCATCGCCCACCAGGCGCTGGTCAACTTCCTCGTCAGCATGGGCGAGCAGCCGGGCATGGCGGCCGGCGACCGGGTGCTGTCGCTGACCTCGCTGTCCTTCGACATTGCCGGGCTGGAGCTCTACCTGCCGCTGATCCGCGGTGCCGCGGTGGTGGTGCTGCGCAGCGGGCAGAACAAGGATCCGCAGGCGCTGCTGGAGGTGATCGAGCGCCAGCGAGTGAGCCTGATCCAGGCCACGCCGTCGAGCTGGCGCATGCTCCTCGACGCGGCGCCGGCCGGCGCCCTGGCCGGCAAGACCGTGCTCTGCGGCGGCGAAGCGCTCAGCGCCGAACTGGCCCAGCGCCTGATCGACCAGGCCGGGCATGTGTGGAACGTCTACGGCCCGACCGAGACCACCATCTGGTCGGCGCGCCACTACCTGACCCGCAGCGACGATGTCTGGCTGGGCAAGCCGCTGGGCAATACCAACCTGCATGTGCTCAGCGACGATTTCGCGGTGCTGCCGGTGGGCGCGCGCGGCGAACTGCTGATCGGTGGCGACGGCCTGGCCCGCGGTTATCACCAGCGGCCGTCGCTGACTGCGCAGCGCTTCGTCCCCGATCCGTTCGGCGGCCAGGGCGGGCGCCTGTATCGCACCGGCGACCTGGCGCGCTATCACGCCGACGGGGTGCTGGAATATGTCGGGCGTCTCGACCATCAGGTGAAGATCCGCGGCTTCCGCATCGAGCTGGGCGAGATCGAGGCGCGCCTGCTGGAGCACGGCGCGGTGCACCAGGCGGTGGTGATCGATATCGAGGTGGCCGGCAACAAGCAGCTGGCCGCGTATCTGGTGGCCGGCGAAGGCGTGGCCGACCCTGAAGCACTGCGTGACGAACTGCGCGCGCACCTCAAGGTCGGCCTGCCGGACTACATGGTGCCGGGCCATCTGCAGTGGCTGCCGCGCATGCCGCTGACGCCCAACGGCAAGCTGGACCGCAAGGCCCTGCCCAAGCCCGACGCGAGCCTGGCCCAGGGCGACTACCAGGCCCCGCGCACCGAGCAGGAGCGGCGTCTGGCGGCGATCTGGAGCGAGGTGCTGGGTGTCGAGCGGGTCGGCCTGCGCGACAACTTCTTCGCCCTCGGCGGTCATTCGCTGCTGGTGATCGCCGCGGTGGGCAAGATCCGCGAGGCCTTCGAGATCAGCCTCAGCCTCAACGATTTCCTCCTGCTGGAAACCTTCGAGGACCTGGCCGAGCTGCTGCGCGCCGACGAGCGCCGGGTGAAGCGCCCGGTGGTGACGATGAACGCCCACGACGGCGCCGAGCCGCCGCTGTTCTGCCTGCCACCGGGCGGTGGCGCGGTGTATTCCTACTACCCGCTGGCCGGCTACCTCGGCGCGGCGCGGCGGGTGGTCGGGGTGGTCAACCGCAACTACGTGGTGCCGGGCTGGTTCGACGAAAGCTGGGAGGGGATGATCGGCTACTACGTCGAGCAGATCCGCGCGACCCAGGCGCAGGGGCCGTATCACCTGCTCGGCTGGTCGCTGGGTGGGGCGCTGGCGATGGATGTCGCCCATGCCCTGGAGCAGGCCGGGCAGGAGGTGGCTTTCCTTGGCCTGGTGGATACCAGCCTGCCGGTGGAGGACAACGTCTTTGCCCCGGATGCGCCGCCGGCAGAGGGCGAGGCGCCGTTGGGGCTGATGGAGGATCTGGTGCGCAGCCTGCTGGCGTTCGTCCCGGGGATCGGCGAGCGGGTGGTGCTCGACCTGGTGGCCGAGGGGCGCGAGCGTTTTGTCGAGCAGGACCAGATCGCCGACTGGGTGATCGTCGAGGTGGCGCAGCGCAGCGGTGTGGCGGTGGAGGGCCTGCGTGCGGTGTACCGCGATATTGCCGTGCAGGACGAGATCGAGAGTGGCTACAAGCTGCTCAGCGCCAACATCCGCCTGAGCCAGGCCTTCACCCTCAAGCCGCTGCGGGTCGCGCCGCATTGCTGGTGGGCGGGGGCGAGCAAGACGCTCGAGGAGATCGCGGCGGCGGATGCGGTGCTCAAGGCCAAGTCCGCGGTCAATGGGCTGGTGTCTTCGACCCTGGAGGGCGAGAACCATGACGGCATCATTCTTGGTGATGCGCTGCTGGGGCAGGTGTTGGGGCGGTTGAAGGCGTTGTAGTGGTCTGATTTCGGTCAGTTAGCCTTTTTGGGGCTGCTTCGCAGCCCTTCGCGCCAACCGTCGCGAAGGGCCGCAAAGCGGCCCCAAGACGCTAACTGGCTGGCCCGAATACCCGGCTGGCAGCCGAAATATCCTGCTCACCAAACCCCATCGCCTGCGCGCGCTGGATCACCTGGCATGCCGCATCGAAAACCGGGCTGCTGGCACCGACCGCCTTCATGGCGTAGGCGATCTCCTCGAAGGCATAGGCATGCACATCGATCGTTGCCTGGTCGCCGGTGAAGTCTTCCGTCTCGAACCGACGCGCGGCATCCTCGAGCGCATCGGCGACGAAGAAGCGTGAAGCGTCGACCAGCAGCCGCGCCGTCTTCGGCAGGGACATACCGAAGTGGCGGCTGGCCCCGACCGATTCGTAGAAGGTCACCATCGCCGTGAACATGTGGGCGTGGAGCATGGCCGCGAAGGCAAGGGCCTCGCCCCAGGGCAGGAACAGCGTTTGCCCGGCGAGCGCCTGCAGCAGGGGCTGATGCTGTTCGAAGGCGTCCTGTTCGCCGGTATACAGGCAATAGCTTTCGGCGCGGCCGACATTGCGCGGATAGGCGATGATCATCCCTTTGACGTAACGGCCGCCCGCGCGGTTGACCAGCGCTTGCTGCGCCGCGCTCTGTTCTTCCGAGTTGGTGGTGAAGTTGACGATGGTGCGCCCGGCCAGTGCTGCGGTCACGCCGTCTGCGGCCAGCACCTGCTGCGCCGCGGCGTCGTCCAGCAGCACGAGGATCGCCACAGGGCTTGCCGCCAGGGCTGCCTGCGGGGATTCGCAGAGGTGGGCGCCGGCGGCGACCAGTGCGTCTGCCTTGCCAGGGGATCGGTTCCAGATCGCCACACGTTTACCTTGCTTGAGCAGGGCGTGCACCATGATCGTCCCCATGGACCCAAGACCCAGGACGGATACGTCGAAGCTGGAACGGCAGTCGTTGTCGTGCAAGATACGGATCCTCTCTTTGTTCATTGGACTTGGTCAATTGAACAAGTCGAATGATTGAAAGCAAATCATGCGCCAATTCCGACACACTGCGGCAAGGCTGGGCGCAGCCGGGAGGCGTCTTTTCCGGGGCAGGCGAGCTGGTACTTGTGTACCCAGCGCTTGCGCCGGGGTGTTTCCCGGGGGGGCGCGATGCGGGTATTTACGAAACAGGTGTTGGCATTAGGGGGTGGTGGCGTTGGAGAGGGCTGGAGGCGTGAAGTGATGCCGCATCAAGGCCGCCAGGTGCCTGTCTTGAGTCTTGCAGCGCTCTTGAGATCGAGCGCCGCCCGCGCGGCGCATCGCGGATGAATCCGCTCCAACATTTGTTGCAACGTACCTATGCCTGACAGGCCATGGTTGACCGCCTTGTTGGTTCGACGCGGTACCGAGCCGAGCCCAACAGCCTCCCCGCGATGCATCGCCGAAAAAACAAAGGCTGACAACTCAAATCCAACAGGCCATGGCGCGTTGCAACCAATGTGGGAGCGGACTCATCCGCGATGCGCCGCGCGGGCGGCGCTCGATCTCCAGAGCGCTGCAAGGCTTGAGACAGGCACCTGGCACACTCTTGATGCGATTTCCCTTCAGACAAAAAAAACCGACCTCACGGCCGGGGGCTTCTGTCTGCATCAGCCGAGGATCAGAAATCGCCGCGCAGGGTCAGCATGTAGTTGCGTGGTTCACCGTACAGGCGATGGGGTTGCGTCCTGTGTGAACAAGTCAGTTGGTGTCCCACAGCGTCTGTTGAGTTCAATCGTGTCCTTTGTCGATCAGGCGAAACGCCAGGCCGCAAACCGACTTGTCCGAGAGATATTGAATTACGACCTCAGCATTGGGATGAGTTGAACTTGCCAATCGATATGCATCCCAGCCACCAGTCAAACCAATGGGCAGGGGGAGCTTTACTTCCCCCATGGATCGGTATGGCTGTCCGAGTTTTTCGCGTACCTCGGCTTGATTCATTCCGTGAGCAAAGGGTTCTGGTAATTCACCCTTGTAAACTGAAATTCCTGATATTCGAGCGGTGAGCGTGATCACTATCCGATCCAGTCTCATCGTTTCTTGCCAGAACCAGAATTCGACTCCTGCTACGGGCTCACAGATCATCTCTTCATTGACACCTTCCGCTGAGGATGGAAACAGTGGTCCGTCGACCAGCAACCCTTCACGAACCAGTCCTTGGAATGTACGTCCTAAGCTGAGTGTCCAACGAGTTATCAAGTTTGCGCTCATTTAGTACCAGCCTCTGCTCTCATTGATTGCATGCATTTTCAAACGTGCCTCTTCAAGATCTGATTCAGTGAACCCCCTTTCAGTCATCATTGGCTTGATAGCGTAGAAGTTGCTATCAAGAGCCGCGCGCAGATCGCGAGAGTCGATGAGTTGCTTTTCAAAGCTATTCCTCCCACCAAAGGTTTCGCTAAATCGCTGATGAACGTCAGCGGGTATTGCAATGCAAGCAACTTCGTCCAGTAATCTGTTTTTTTCACCGTTACGCAGGTCGCCCATGACACTTTCTAAATAGCGCCGGACTGCGGCTTTGGAAGGCATATGATCCAAGTGAAGCCCGTTACGCGGCCGGCCTTTGAACGCCCCGTAGACATCGATCTCCAACGCTTCAACCGCCGGCTTGGCAAACACCAGATACAGCGGTGGCACCCCCGAATCCGCCGGGAACGTGAGGATCACGTCCTGCCAGGTGATGTCCTCGGCATCGTGCCCGGGGTAGGTGGTGATCTGACTGTTCCGCCCCGTGGGGATGGGGTGAACCAGGATGTTGTCCAGCACATCCGGTCGCGCGCCGGGGTAGGTGGTCGGCGCCGTCACCAGCGGGCCGTTGTTGGGCGTCCAGGTGATGGTCAGGCCGCCGAGGCGCGCCTCCATCGCGCTTTTGTCGGCATTCCAGTTGGCCTGCCTGACCGCTACCCGGTCCTCACCGCCGTAGTGGCTGAAGGTATGGAAGCCATGGATCTGCACCACACCCTGGGCATCGCGGCGGAACTGGAAGCGCACGCGGGTCAGCGCTTCGCTCATCTGCCGCAGTTGTTCCTCGGTGTAGAGCGTGCCGTCGGCCAGATCGGACGGCCACAGGGCCAGTAGCAGCGGGCTGGCAGCACTGGCGAATGAAGACGCCGCCGCGCCTGCTCCGCGTACCGCCCAGGTTCCCAGCCCCTCCAGCAAGCCGCTGCCAGCGACACGGCCAATCGCCACGCCGCCAAGGGCGGTACCGGCAGCGGTTTCCCGCGCGGTCGGCCCGATGACCGCGACCCGTCCGAAATTCTCGATCGGCTCTTGGGTGCAGGTGGATTTGGTAGTGCCGAGACAGGATCTGGCGAACACCCGGTCTTGCAGCGCTGCAGCAGTCTCGGAAGCAGTGCTCGGGCCTGGCGCCACGTTGGCTGCGGTGGGCATCGCACGGAAATTCGCCGATTGGGCGGCAGCAGACTGCTCCGGCGGCAGAGTCGTGCTGATCATCCGGGTCGAGCCGTACACCACATGATCCGGACAGCGGCAGGCAACCCGGTCGCCGGTGGCGGCATAGGGCTGTTTCTCCGACCACTCGAAGGCGGTGCCGATGATGGGAAAGGTGCCGTTGCATTTTTCGCAGTGGGCCAGGTCGCCCGACTGCACGATGGGTTTATCCCCCTCGCACCAGATTGCCGTGGCCGAGACGACCTGACCGTAGGTGGTCTTGTCGCCCAGGCATGCCAATGGTCTTCCCATAACCCCTCCATAGTCGTGTGAGGGGCGGAATCATTGATGTGAAGGTGAATGCAGTCAGCAGGGCATTTCCCCGCGATCTATAGGAAATCTCAGCAGCGCTTCGGAATTTTCGTTAGAAAGGGCTGAATGCCTTGTAGGTTCTCGGCCAGCCGAGCCGTCGTCCAGGACGGGGCATCTTTCGGGAAGGAAAATCAGGCACAAAATGTCGCATAAGGCTCGGAAAATTCACCGATCTCCGACTTTCTTGTAGGCAATTTCCCAAGCATACTTCTTCGCCTTTGCCAGCTGTTGCGCTCCCGGACATCGCTGCCTAGTCTTCGCCGGTCGTTGCAAATTCAACGATCGGCTTTGACAGGCCGCTGGGAATTGAAGCGCTGGCTGTCGCTATGGCGGCTGTGCGTGTGGGCACCTTCGGGTGCGCCAGGTTTTCTTCTATTCCCCTGGTCTGTCAACCCGCGCACAGCTGCCACCCATCGTTTGACAGCGAGTTCGTGGCAGCCCCAATCCGGAATAGGAGCTAGTCATGAAGAAGTTGGTCCCCGATCCACCCGTCCTCTGCGTCGGTCCCGGTCTGTCCCATGAAGACGCGATCCTCCGTGCCAAGGATCATCTGAAGAAGGCAATCGCCCTTACGTCCTATCTGCCCGCCCACGCCAGTGTGAAGCATCAGCGAATGCTCAATGATGCGCTGCTGGACATGAGGATCTGCAAGGCGTTGCTGACGGTGGCGTTGTCGCGGTCGACGGTGAGCGTGCCGGTGTGAGGTGATGCCAGGCTTTCGTGGAAAAACAGGTCACTGATTATCTTCGAAGGCTTGTCGGGGGACCGCATCAAGGCCGCCAGGTGCCTGTCTTGAGCCTTGTAGCGCCCTCCAGATCGAGCGCCGCCCGCGCGGCGCATCGCGGATGAATCCGCTCCCACATTTGTTGCAACGTACCTATGCCTGACAGGCCATGGTTGACCGCCTTGTTGGTTCGACGCGGTACCGAGCCGAGCAAACAGCCTCCCCGCGATGCATCGCCGAAAAAACAAAGGCTGACAACTCAAATCCAACAGGCCATGGCGCGTTGCAACAAATGTGGGAGCGGATTCATCCGCGATGCGCCGCGCGGGCGGCGCTCGATCTTGAGGGCGCTGCAAGGCTCGAGACAGGCACCTGGCACTCTTGATGCGATTCCCCGTCAGACCAAAAAAAAGCCCCCGACCTCACGGCCGGGGGCTTCTGTCTGCATCACCCGAGGATCAGAAATCGCCGCGCAGGGTCAGCATGTAGTTGCGTGGCTCGCCGTACAGGTTCACCCGGTCGGTGCCGTCCGCCGAGGAGTAGTACTTGCGGTCGGCGAGGTTTTCCCCGACCAGGCTGACGGTCCAGTGCTCGTCCAGCTTGTAGGCCACCCGCGCATCCCAGATGGCACGGCCGGCAGCGCCGTACTTGTAGCCGTCCCAGGTCTCGTTCTCGTAATCGGACTGCGCCTGTACGCCAGCGCCGACGGTCACGCGGTTCCAGGCACCCGGCAGGGTGTAGCTGGTGGAGATCTTCGCCAGGTGCTTCGGCGTTTCGCTGGACAGACGCTCGGCGCCGCTGCTGTAGGTCATGTTGTAGGTGTAGCCGGCCATCACCTGCAGGCCCGGCAGCACTTCGCCGCTGGCTTCCAGGTCGATACCCTTGCTGCGCTGCACCACGCCGGCGAGGTAGCAGACGTCGTTCATGTTCTGCGGGCAGCTGTGATCCGGATCCGGGTCTTCGTAGAAGGCGTCTTTCTGCTTGATGTAGAACAGTGCCATGGACACGTTCATCTGCTTGTCGAACAGCTCGCCCTTGATCCCGGTTTCATAGTTGGTGCCGATCGCCGGTTTCAGTGGCGAACCACCGAAGCTGACGTAGCTGCTCTGCGGCATGAAGATGTCGGCGTAGCTGGCGTACCACGACCAGTTCTGGCTGAAGTCGTAGATCAGGCCGGCGAAGGGCGTCACCTGGCCGGATTCCTTGGCGTTGTAGTCTGGCGCGTCGTCGAGCTTGTACTCGAAGTCGTAGTTGTACCAGCTGACCCGCGCACCCAGCACCAGGGTCAGCGGTTCGGCGAGTTTCAGCCGGGTGTTGGCGTACAGGCCGTAGCGCTCGTCGGTCAGGTTGTTGACCGAGGTCCAGTCGGGACGCAGCGGCTTGGGGATGGAGTGGTGGTCGGGGTCGAACACATTCACCGGGACCCGCGGGTCGAGGAAGATGTCCGCCGATTTGTCGTTGATCTTCTGTTTCGACCAGTTCGCGCCCACGGTCAGCTGGTGGGTCAGGCCGAATGCGTCGAAGCTGCCGTCGACGTGGCTGTCGACGCCATTGCTGTCGATGTCGACCTTGCGGAATTCGATGCCGCGAAAGGTCGAGCCGGTGTTGGTCACCGGGTTGATGGCGCCGCGCGCATAGGCCAGGGCCTGGTCGACCTGACCTTCGGAATGGGTGAAGGAGGTGGTGCTGGTCCAGTTGTCGTTGAAGCGGTGGGCGACCTCGGCGAAGACTTCGTCCATCTTCGTTTCGTGGCTGTTCCAGTCCTGTACCAGGGCGGTGGAACGCGACAGGCCGAGGGACTGGCCGTTGCTGTAGCGTGGCAGGCCGAAGATCGAATAGCCGTTTATGTCGCCGGTCTGGTGACGAAAGCTGGTGGTGAAGGTGGTGTCTTCGCTCAGGTCGGCCTCGACGATGCCGTACAGCAGCGGGGTGCGCGACTCGTACAGGTCGAGGTAGGAGTTGCGGTCTTCATAGGCGGCGACGAAGCGTCCGCGCACGGTGCCGGCGTCGTTCAGCTTGCCGCTGCCGTCCAGGTCCATGCGGTAGTTGTCCCAGCTGCCGGCACGGGCGGTGACGGAAAACCGAGGCTCGGCGGTCGGGCGCTTGCGCACCAGGTTGACCGCGCCGCCCGGGTTGCCCGCGCCGACCAGCAGGCCGGTGGCGCCGCGCAGCACTTCGACGCGGTCATACACGGCCATGTCCGGTGGCAGCCAGCCGGTCACGGTGTAGGCCTGGCCTGGCACGCCGTCCATCAGATAGCTTTCTTCGCCGAGCACGAAGCCGCGCGACTGGAACACGTGGGCGCCGAAGTTGCGCTGGCCGAAGGTGATGCCGGGGGTCTTGGCCATGACCTTGTCGAGGCTGTTGAGGTTCTTGTCGTCGAGCAGCTGGCGGGTCATCACCGTCACCGACTGCGGGGTCTCGCGCAGGGTCTGGGTGGACTTGCCGATGGTCACCGAGTTGGTGGCATAGGAGTGGGTGCCATCGGTGGTGGTGCCCAGTTGTTGCGCGCCGATGGTGGTCGGGCTCAGGTTCACCGCCGAAGCCGGGCCGCTCATGCTCAGGGTCAGGGTGTCGCCCTGCAGGCTGTAGCCGATGCCGGTGCCCTTGAGCAGCTGGCCGGCGGCCTGGGACGGGGTGTATTTGCCGCGTACCGCGGTGCTGGTCTTGCCTTGCACGTCTTCCGGGCTGAACAACAGTTGCAGGTTGCTCTGCCGGCCCCACTCATTCAGGGCGCTGGCCAGGGACTGCGCCGGAATGTTGAACTCGATTTCCTGAGCCTGGACCTGGGCCGACAGCGGCAGCATGCAGGCCATGCCCATGGCGGCGAACACCGGTTTGCGCAGCGCATGACGCATCAGCAGTGCCTTGCTGAGCGGGTTGAGACGGGAAGGGGTGTGCATTGGCGGAAAACTCTTCTAGTAGGTATCGACAGTGGATGAAGCGTTCCCGTTGCAGGCTGCGCCCAATGCAGTCGGCGGGCCTCGCGGCCGGCCGGAATCTCCCCGGGAACCTCTGGCGAAGAACCGGACGTGGCGGTCATTCGTCTCTAGCTGTACGAATGGGAATTGAAGTTATTTAACCAATTTTTCACATTTCACCGTTTTTTGCGGAAATGGGTGAAAGGCCCGGATTTGTTGGGGTTTCCGTCGTTTTTATGGCGCCTGTGGGTTGACGCTGGGGTGGGGGCTACACATCGTTGATGGCTTGTCGGGGAATTGCGTCAGGGCCGCCAGGTGCTTGTCTTGAGTGTTGCAGCGTCCTCAAGATCGAGCGCCGCCCGCGCGGCGCATCGCGGATGAATCCGCTCCCACATCTATTGCAACGTGCCATGGCCTGTGAGAGTTGAGTTGTCAGCCTTTGTCTTGCGGCGATGAATCGCGGGGAGGCTGTTGGGTTCGGCTCGGTATCGCGTCGTGCCGACAAGGCGGACAACTATGGCCTGTCAGGCATAGGTACGTTGCAACAAATGTGGGAGCGGATTCATCCGCGATGCGCCGCGCGGGCGGCGCTCGATCTGGAGGGCGCTGGAAGGCTGTCGCCTTGCACCTCAGGCAATCGCCTGCTCCGAACCCACCTGCTCGACACTGATACGCCCACCCTCCATGCGCACCAGCTGATCAGCGACGGGGAAATAGCGGTCGTCGTGGGAGATCACGATGATGGTCTTGCCCTGCTGCTTCAGCTCCGGCAGCAGTTCGGTGTAGAACACCCGGCGGAACGCCGGATCCTGGTCGGCGGCCCACTCGTCGAAGACCAGCAGCTGGCGCTCGTCGAGCCAGGCGTTGATCAGCGCCAGGCGCTTGCGCTGGCCGGTGGACAGGTCGGTGGTGGTGAAGGCACCGTCGCGGATGCTGACCTTGTGCGCGATGTCCAGGCGCTCCAGGTACTTGCCGGCATCCGCCGCCAGCGGCGCTTCGCCGGGCAACGGATCGTCGAACAGGTAGTAGTCGGCGAAGATGGTCGTGAACAGCTGGCGATAGTCGTCCAGCTGCTCGGGCGCAAGCACCGTGCCGTTGAACAGGATCTCGCCCTGCTGCGGGGTGTACAGGCCCAGCAGCAGCTTGATCAGGGTGGTCTTGCCGCCGCCGTTCTCGCCGACGATGAAGACGATGTCGCCCTGCTTGATGCAGAGGTCGATCGGGCCGAGGTGGAACGACTCGACGCCTTCCACCCGCGGGTAGTCGTAGCGCGCCTGACGCAGCTCCAGGGTATGCATGCTGCCGAGGCTCGAGGGACGGTCCTTGACCAGCAGGTGCGGCTCCGGCGAGGAGAACTTCCACGACAGCTCGGCAATGCGGCCCAGGGCGATCTTCGCCCGCGAGATGATCGGCAGCGAGGTCACCAGGCGCTCCAGCGGGCCCTTCATGTACAGCATGACCAGGACGAAGCCGCCAAGCACGGTCTTGTCGCTGCTCGGCCACAGGGCCTGGAAGGCGATGGCGATGCCGATCACGGCGAAGAACAGCATCGAGCCGAAGGTCTCGGCGCTGACGAAGATGTTCGCCGCGCGGATGTTCGAGGTGCAGATGCGCTCGGTGGTGGCGAAGATCTGCTCGTCGAGCAGGTGCTGGCGGCGCTTGCGCTGGATGCGCAGTTCCTTGGCCCCGGCGGACATCGCCTGGTAGTGCTTCTGCAGCTCGTCCTCGCCGTCACGGGCGTCGAGGATGCTGCGCATGCCGAGCCGGTGCGCCAGGAACTGCGCGCCACTGCCGATGACCACGGTGAGCACGGTGAGGACCAGGATCTGCCAGGACAGGAAGGCCAGGTAGCTGAGGCAGCCGAGGGTCACGGTGAAGGCGATGACCATCGGCGCCACCGACAGGGCGAAGTTGCTCAGGGTGGTGACGTCGTTGAGCAGCACCGGGATCAGCCGGTGCGAGCGGTAGCGTTCGAGCTGCTCGATGGGCGCGACGAGGATCTTCGCCGCCAGTTCGCGGCGCAGGTTGGTGACCACGCGCTGGCCGACCTTGTTGCTCATCAGGCTGGAGGCGGTGGAGCAGGCGAGGGTGAGGACGCACAGTCCGGCGAACAGCAGCGCGGTTTCCACGCCCGGTCCCTCGGGCTGGGCCATGGCGTTGTTGATGGTGGCCAGCAGGCCGGTCACGCTCAGGCCGCTGACGATCCCCAGCGCCGTGGAAAGCGCCACCAGCCACCAGTAGGGCTTGAGGATGCGCAGGGTTTCCCGGGCCAGGCTTTCGGTGTTGAGGGTCATGCTGTCGTCTCTCGGGTCATGGCCGCCTCGTTCAGGGTTGCCGTTCGCAGTGCGGGCAAAGAGGGGGCTTTGCCGTCACGGAGAGGACGATCCCGCGGCAGCGAAATTTAGCGCGGGGGCACCGCGCCTGGCCGGGTGCCGTGTGTCGGCGAGATGAATTCCGTCGCCGATTCTGCGCCAGGCGGTTTCAGTGCCCGGCCAGGTGTTGCACAATAGGCGCCGATCGTTTTTCCCTTCCAGGATCTGCAATGTCAAAGTCCACCGTCCGCGTTGCACTCGGGCTGGCCCTTGTGCTGACGGGTGTCGCCGGCTGTTCCTCGAAGAAGGCGGCCATCTACGAACACGAGAACTTCGATGATTCCGGCACCTTCTCCCGCAGCTTTCCGGTCAGCGAGTCCGGCTCCTGCGAAGCCGCGCGCCGCGCGCTGCTGAGCCAGGGCTACATCATCACCTCGGCCGACAAGGGCCAGGTCAACGGCAACAAGAGCTTCCAGCAGACCGGCGAGAGCCATCTGCAGATCACCTTCAACATCGTCTGCGCCGACGACATGGGCGGCAGCAAGCGTTCCACGGTGTTCGCCAATGCCCTGCAGGATCGCTACGCGCTGAAGAAGTCCAACACCTCGGCGAGCCTGGGGGTGGGTGTGCTGGGTTCGGTGTCGATGCCGATCGGCTCCACCGACGACTCCATGGTCAAGGTGGCCAGCGAGACCGTGACCTCGGCCAAGTTCTACGAGCGCTACTTCGCCCTGGTGGAGAGCTTCCTGCCGCCGGAGCCGAAGAACAAGGCCGCCGCGCCCGAAGCTGCCGCACCGGCCAAGCCCGCCGCCGAGCTGGGTGTGCCGGAAAGCGCCAGTGCCGCGCCGGCTGCCCTGGCCGCACCGCAGGCGGCGGTCGCCCCGGCGGTGGTCGAAGCTGCACCTGCCCCTGCGCCCGTACCGGTAGCCGCTCCGGTAGCGGAAACCCAGACGGCGCCGGTGGTGGACGACAGCCAGGGTTCGCAACCGGTGGCGCCGCCGGCCGAGGCCGCGCCGATCAGCGCCGAAGCGGTGGCGCCGACCGCGCCCGAGACGACCGCCCCGACGGTGACCGAGCCGGTCGCCCCGGCCACCAGCGTGCCGACCGTGGACACGCCACCCGCGCCGAGCGACGCTGCACCGGCGCCGGCGCTCTAGCTCGCGGGATAAATCCTGTTACACCTGCTACGTTTATTTTCCTACACGTTATTGTCATTTTTCCTTCACCGGTGCACTTTAGGGTGAATCAGGAATCAGACACGAACAGAACGAAAACACGGAGCAGACGATGGACGATTATCAGGAAGAACTTCTCGAATTCCACGCCGCGGAGCTGGATGTACCAGAACCGGCGGACGATGCGACCGAGCTGTGAGCGGCGCTCGGCAGGTAGTGGGGTAGAAGGGCCAGTGAATGCACTGGCCCTTTTTTATTGGGGGATTGGCGGGGAATCGCGTCAAGGCCGCCGGGGGCCTGTCTTGAGTCTTGCAGCGCTCTTGAGATCGAGCGCCGCCCGCGCGGCGCATCGCGGATGAATCCGCTCCCACATTTGTTGCAACGTGCCTATGCCTGACAGGTCATGGTTGTTCGCCTTGTCGGCACGACGCGATACCGAGCCGAACCCAACAGCCTCCCCGCGATGCATCGCCGCAAGACAAAGGCTGGCAACTCAAATCTCACAGGCCATGGCACGTTGCAACAAATGTGGGAGCGGATTTATCCGCGATGCGCCGCGCGGGCGGCGCTCGATCTCAAGGGCGCTGCAACACTCATGACAGGCACCTCCCCCCTCTACCCCCCCCGCCGCTGACTACGCCGAAACTCCCCCGGCGTCACCCCGCTCCAGCGCTTGAACGCACGCTGGAACGCCTCCGCCGAGGCAAACCCCAACAGATAGGCAATCTCGCCGAACGCCAGCTCGGTATCGCGGATATAACTCATCGCCAGATCCCGCCGCGTGTCGTTGAGAATGGCGCGGAACTGGGTGCCTTCCTCGGCGAGCTTGCGCCGCAAGGTCCAGGTCGGCAGTTGCAGGCGCCGCGCCACTTCTTCCAGGTCCGGCTCGCGCCCGCCATTGAGCAGCGGTCCGAGCAGATGGACGATGCGCTCGCCCAGGCTGCGGACCCGGGTGCGTTCGAGCAGTTCCTGTTCGCACAGCTGCAGCAGGTGCTGCCAGGTGCTCGGGCAGTGCGCCGGGTTGCGCAGCTCGAGGGTGGCGCGGCTCAGGCGCAGGCGGTTGGTCGGCGCGCCGAACTGCACCGGACTCAGGCTCAGCGGCTGATAACGCTCGGCATAGGCCGGGCTGTCGAATTCGATCTCGATGCGCTCGGCCTGCACCGGCTGGCCGACCAGGTCCGCCAGCTGTGCCAGCCAGCCCGAGAGCAGCGAGTCCACGACGAAGCGGTTGTAGGCGTTGTACGGGCTGATGGAATAGAAGCGCAGCCAGGCGCCCTGGCTGTCTTCCTCGATGCTGGACTGCCCGCGGTAGTTGGCGGCGTACAGCGGCTCGAAGCGCAGCAGGGTGCGCGCGGCCTCGCCGAGGGTCGGCGCCTGGGCCGCGCTGACGCCGGCCAGGCCGGCCTGGCCGAGGCGGCTCAGGCGGCCCATGCGCAGGCCCAGCGCCGGCTCGCGGCATTGTTCGATGGCCGCGTGGCCCAGGTGCATGTAGCGCGGGATCGACAGGCGGGCGCCCGGCTCGGCGAGGCGCTGCGCGGTCAGGCCGTAGCGCTGCAGCAGCGGCGCGGGGTCCTGGCCGAGTTCGGCCAGGGCCATCTCCAGGCTCTGGATGAAACCCACCGAGAGATCGCCCAGGCGCACCCGTGGTCGGCTCATGCGCCTACAGCCACAGGTTGAGCAGCCGCGCGCCACGGCTGGCGCTGGCATGGTAGAGGCCGTTGAGGTTGGCGAAGCCCAGGCCTTCGCCGCGCACTTCCCAGAACTGCCCGCGCAGGAACACGCTCATGCTGGCAACGCCGGCGGGCACGGTGCTTTCGCTGAGGCGATACCAGGCCTGTTCCTCGCTCATTTCACCCGGCTGCAGCAGCAGGTCGGCCGCCCGCGGCTGGTGCCGGTTGCCGCGCCATGGCCCGTGCCAGCTGCCGACGAAGGCCGGGTTGGCGATGATCTGCGCGTCCTGGCTGGCCAGGCGCTGGTAGCTTGCGGGATACCAGCCGTCGCTGCCGAGCAGTACGCCGAGGCGCCCGGCCGGGGTCTCCACCACCTGTGGCGGGTGCGCGGTGCCGGCCTCGATGAAGCGCCTGACGTTGCTGTCCGGGTACTGCTGGCGCTGCACTTCGCCCAGCACCGCGCCGTTGCTGGCGAACACCAGGCTGCTGTTGTACAGGGCGCCGGAGCCGGTGCGCAGGACGCCGTGGTCGAGGTAGGGCTCGGGCAGGACGATCGAGCCAGCCACCAGGGTCACGCCGAACTCCCTGGCCAGGTCGCCGAACAGTTTCTGGTAGTCGGCGGCCATCTGTCCGGCCTTCATGCGCAGGTGGGCGTCCGAGCGGCGGTCGTCACCCTCGGCATTGAGCATCGCCAGGCCATAGCGCAGCGGGTTGCTCAGCTCCAGCCACTGGTACGCCTCGCGCAGGCGGGTGACCTGGTACATCTCGCGCTTCTCGCCGCGGGTCCACAGCCAGGTACCGATGTGCTCGGGCAGGATCACCACCGTGCGCTCGTTGACCAGGCCCTTGACCCGCGCCTGTTCCAGGTAGGCGGCGAGCTTGCGGTGCAGGCGGGTGAGGTTCTGGTAGTCGCCGGGGTAGAGCAGCGGTTCGATGCCCAGCAGGTTGCCCTGGCCGCTGGGCAGGCCCTGGTCGAGGACCAGCTCGACGCGCAGGTCGGACAGGTAGTGACCCTCGGGACGCTGGTCGGCCCAGAGCAGGTAGCCACCCAGGGTGGCGAGCAGGACAAGCGCCAGGGCGCCGGAAAGCAGTTTGCGCATGGATTCGCTTTTCACCGGAAAGCAATGGCCCTGAGGGCATCAGGGCAAAATCGAATGTTTCGAATCATACCAAAGCTCGGCGCAAGCCACCCCCGCGGCCGTGCCGCCAGCCGCGGTCAGGATTCGGCGCGCAGGCGTCGCCACAGGGTGGTGCGGCTGATGCCGAGGCGCCGCGCGGCTTCGTCGAGATTGCCCTGGCAACTGTCCAGGGTCTCCTGGACGTGGCGCAGCTGCGCGGCTTTGCCGATGGTGTGCAGGTCGGTTTCCCGCGGCGTTTTTTTCCGTGTGGCTGGCGCCGGTCGGTCTTCGCACAGCTCGGGCAGCACGCGCGCCAGGTAGTGTTCGTCCAGGCCGTGCGCGTTGAGCAGTTCGCGGGCCGAGAGCATCGCCCGTTCGATGACGTTTTCCAGCTCGCGGACATTGCCCGGCCAGGCATAGCGCGTCAGGTAGGGCAGCAGGGCGCCGGGGATCTCGGCGGCGCGCGGCGGCTGGCCCTGGACCAGCAGGCGCTGGCCGATGCCGCGGGCGATCGAGGCGATGTCCTCGGGCCGCTCGCGCAACGGCGTGGTGCGCAGGCGCAGGATGTTCAGCCGGTAGTACAGGTCGTTGCGGAACTCGCCTTCTTCCAGGGCGCTGCGCAGGTCCTGGTGGGTGGCGGCGATGATCCGCACGTCGATGGCGATCGGCTCGGTGCCGCCCAGGCGCAGCACTTCGCGTTCCTGCAGCACGCGCAGCAGGCGGGTCTGCAGCGACACCGGCATGTCGCCGATCTCGTCGAGAAACAGCGTGCCGCGGTGCGCCGTTTCGAACAGGCCGGGCTTGCCGCCTTTGCGCGAACCGCTGAAGGCGCCTTCCTCGTAGCCGAACAGTTCGCTCTCCAGCAGCGACTCGGGGAACGCCGCGCAGTTGATGGCGACGAAGGGCCCCTGGCGCCGCGGACTCTCGTTGTGGATGCCCTGGGCCAGCAGCTCCTTGCCGGTGCCGCTTTCACCGGTGATGAGGATGGTCGAATGGCTGGCGGCGAAACGCTTGGCCAGTTGCAGCATTTCGCGGTTGGCGCGGCTGTCGCCCACCAGCTGTTCGAGCTGGTAGCGCGCGGTGAACGCACCGGGCCGGCGCGTCGAGCGGATGCGCTGGTCGGCCCGCTGCACCGCGGTGATGTCCTGGCAGGTCAGGACCAGGCCGGTGCGCTCGCCGTTCTCCAGGGTCGGCAGCAGGTTGCTGACCACGGCATGGGAGCCGAGGCGGATCACCCGGTTTTCCTCGCCGCCACCATCGCGCAGGGCCTGCTGCGGGTCGAGTTCCGGGCACAGTTGCTGGAGCGGCCGGCCCAGGGCGGCGTTGAGCGGCAAGTCCAGCAGTTGCGCCAGCGCCGGGTTGAGCGACTGCACCAGGCCCTGGGTGTCGATCGCCGCGACGCCGGTGGGAATGTGCTGCAGCACGGCATTCAGGTGGCGCCGCTTGGCCACCTCGATACGTTGGCTGTCGAGGATGCCAAGGGCCTCGTCCAGCGCCTTGCGCACCGTGTCCTCGCTCAGCGACAGCACGCCGTACAGCCCTTCCTGCTCGGCCAGTTCCACCACCGTCGAGGAGCCGATCAGGCTGCGACAGCCCAGCCGGGCGGCCTGCTCGACCGCCTGGCGCGCCTCTTCCAGGGTGGTGTAGGCGGCCTGGTGAATCTGCACGGTGAACAGCGCGCTCATCGCCTGCAGGTCGTGGTTGACGCGGTTGTAGCTGAGCAGGGCGACGTGCGAGGAGTGCTCCCGGGCCTGGCCCAGGGCGCGCAGCAGATCGCCCTCGCCGATGTGCATCGTCAGGACCGGGCGGGTCAGGTGCTTGCGCAGGTAGGCGCCGGTGGCGCCGGCGCAGATGAACACGTCGACGGCACCCAGCTGTTCCAGCTCGCGCGCGGTCTGCAGGGCTTCGGTGACCGAGGTGTCGAGCACCTCGATATGGGTGCCGGGGTAGTCCGCCGTGAGCCCGCTTACCACATGGGCGAGCCGGCTGCGCTGCCGGGGGCGCTGCAGGTGGCTGATCAGCACGACGACCTGGGCGGTGGGGGAGTGCATGGCGAGACCTTTTCAAGTTTGCAATGTTTCGATGTTGCAGGATTTCCTTGCGATTGTGAAATGCAGGTGTCTTTGCAAAGCCCTTCTGAAATGCCTGTAGGCCTTGTTCTGCCTGGTCTGTAGCCGATTTCAGCGGAGTTGGCCCACACCTTGCTCTGCGTGTTGGGCCAATAACAAATCGAAGTCTGGGCTTATCGATCCATGAGCATTTCTTCTGCAGTGCCCCAGGCCAGCGACGCCGTCGCGGCCGTGGCCAACGATCAGCGCCTGATCGACTTCATCCGTGAGCACGCCGCGGCAACGCGGGTGGTCATCGAGGCCCGCAAACGCCTGAGCGGCGGCGCCATCCAGGAAAACTGGCTGCTCGACCTGCTGATCGAGGGTGGTCCCTGGGCCGGTGCGCGGCGCTGGGTGCTGCGCAGCGACGCGCTGTCGTCGCTGCCGGCCAGCCTTGGCCGCGAGCAGGAGTTCGCGGTGTTGCAGGTGGTCCACCAGGCCGGGGTGAAAGTACCGCGCCCGCTGTGGCTGTGCCGCGATGCGAGCGTCAACGGCCGGGTGTTCTTCCTGATGGAATACGTGTCGGGTGTCGCCGCTGGCCGGGTGCTCAGTGCCGGTGCCGGCGCCAAGGGGCGCGCGCAACTGGCGGCGCAGCTCGGCAGCAACCTGGCGCGCCTGCACCAGGTTCGCCCACCGCAGGCCGCGCTGGACTTCCTGCCGGTGGCGGAGGGCTCGCCGGCCCTGGCGACCATCAATGCCTACCGGCGTTACCTCGATACCCTCGACGATGCCTATCCGGCACTGGAATGGGGCCTGCGCTGGTGCGAACTGCATGTGCCGAGCAGCCATGACGTGGCGTTGCTGCACCGCGACTACCGCTCGGGCAACTACCTGGCCAGCGAGCAAGGCCTGGAAGCGGTCCTCGACTGGGAGTTCACCGGCTGGGGCGACCCGCGCGAGGACCTTGGCTGGTTCACCGCGCGCTGCTGGCGCTTTACCCGCCCGGACCTGGAAGCCGGTGGCATCGGTCTGCTGGAAGACTTCCTCGCGGGCTACCAGCAGGTTTCCGCGCTGCGCATCGAGCGCAGCGAACTGCACTACTGGCAGGTCATGGCGACGCTGCGCTGGGCGGTGATCGCCCTGCAGCAGGGCCAGCGCCACCTGTCCGGCGAAGAACCTTCCCTCGAACTGGCACTGACCGCGCGCATGCTGCCGGAACTCGAACTCGACATCCTCAACATGACGGGCGGAGACGCGCCATGACCCAGCCGAACGCCTGCGAACTCCTCGAGATCGCCCGCCAGACCCTGCTCGAACAGGTGCTCCCGGCGCTGTCCGCGGACCTGCGCTACCCGACCCTGATGATCGCCAACGCCATGGCCATCGCTGCCCGCGAAAGCCGTCTGCAGGAGCGCTCCAGCAGTTACGAACTGTCCCGGCTGGCAGTCCTCACCGACGTCAGCGGCGCTTCGCTGCAAGACGCCCGCCGGCAACTTGCCCGGGACATCCGCGCCGGCCGCCATGACGCGGTGCAAGGACGCAGCACGCTGGTCGAGGCCCTGCGCCAGGTGACCGTTGCCCAGCTGGCGATCAGCAATCCCAAGGCCATGCCCTGAACAAGCGATCCGTACCCGGACCGACAAGAACGAGAAGGATAGATATGAACTTTACTCTGCCGGACGAGCTGCTTGCCTTGCAGGCGAAAACTCGCGATTTCATTGCCGAACAGGTTATCCCGTTCGAGAACGACCCACGCCAGGACTCCCACGGCCCCAGCGACGCGCTGCGTCAGGACCTGGTGGCCCGCGCCCGCGAAGCGGGCCTGCTGACCCCTCACGCCAGCCGTGAAATGGGCGGCCTGGAACTGAGCCATGTGGCCAAGGCGATCGTTTTCGAAGAAGCCGGCTATTCGCCCCTGGGCCCGGTGGCGCTGAACATCCATGCCCCGGACGAAGGCAACATCCACCTGATGGATGTGGTGGCGACCGAGGCGCAGAAGGACCGCTGGCTGCGTCCACTGGTCCAAGGCCGCACCCGTTCCTGCTTCGCCATGACCGAACCGGCACCGGGCTCGGGTTCCGACCCGTCGATGCTGCGCACCACCGCCACCCGCGATGGCGACGACTACCTGATCAATGGCCACAAATGGCTGATCACCGGAGCCGACGGCGCCGACTTCGCCATCATCATGGCGCGCATGGAGGACGGCACGGCGACCATGTTCCTCAGCGACATGAAGCGTGACGGCATCATCCACGAGCGGCAGCTGGACTCGCTGGACAGCTGCTTCACCGGTGGCCACGGCCAGCTGCGCTTCGACAACCTGCGGGTGCCGGCGAGCGATGTGCTGGGCGAAGTCGGCAAGGGCTTCCGCTATGCCCAGGTACGCCTGGCGCCGGCGCGCCTGACCCATTGCATGCGCTGGCTCGGTGCCGCGCGCCGAGCCCACGATATCGCCTGCGACTACGCGCGCCACCGCGACGCCTTCGGCAAGCCGCTGGGCGAGCACCAGGGCGTCGGCTTCATGCTGGCCGACAACATGATGGACCTGCATGTGGTGCGCTTGGCGGTCTGGCACTGCGCCTGGGTCCTGGATCAGGGCCAGCGCGGCAACGTCGATTCGAGCATGGCCAAGGTGATCAGCTCCGAGGCGCTGTGGCGAGTGGTCGATCGCTGCATGCAGGTGCTCGGCGGACGCGGGGTGACCGGCGATACCGTGGTCGAGCGGATCTTCCGTGACATTCGTCCGTTCCGCATCTACGACGGCCCGAGCGAAGTCCACCGCATGAGCCTGGCGAAGAAACTCCTCGACCAGCGCCTGGGAGCCCACTGATGCAGCCGACGATTGCCCGACTGTTCGCCCTCGACGGGCGCCGTGCACTGGTCACCGGGGCCTCCAGTGGCCTGGGTCGCCACTTCGCCATGACCCTGGCCGCCGCGGGCGCCGAGGTGGTGGTCAGCGCCCGGCGCCTGGCGCCCCTGCAAAGCCTGGTCGAGGACATCGAGCGGGCCGGTGGCCGCGCCCGTGCCTTCGCCCTCGATGTGACCTCGCGTGACGATGTCTGCCGCGTGCTCGATGCCGCCGGCCGCCTGGATGTGGTGGTCAACAACGCCGGGGTGAGCGACAGCCAGCCCCTGCTGGCCTGCGACGAGCAGAGCTGGGACCGGGTGTTCGACACCAACCTCAAGGGCGCCTGGACCGTGGCCCAGGAAAGTGCCCGGCGGATGATCGCGGCGGGGCAGGGCGGCAGCATCATCAACGTCACCTCGATCCTCGCCAGTCGTGTGGCGGGCGCCGTTGCGCCCTATCTCGCGGCCAAGGCCGGCCTGGCCCACCTGACCCGGGCCATGGCCCTGGAACTGGCGCGCCATGGCATCCGGGTCAACGCCCTGGCGCCCGGCTACGTGATGACCGACCTGAACGAGGCATTCCTGGTCAGCGAGGCCGGCGAGAAGCTGCGCGCGCGCATCCCCAGCCGCGCCTTCAGCCAGCCGGCCGACCTTGATGGTGCCCTGCTGCTGCTCGCCAGCGATGCCGGCCGGGCCATGACCGGCAGCGAGATCGTGGTCGATGGCGGCCATCTGTGCAGCAGCCTGTGACGCGCCCCGGCGCCAAGACAATAAGAAACCGGAATCAGTAATGGACTTGAACTGCCTGGGTAACGTGCCGATGAGGTGCCTTTCATGATGACCCCGAACTTCGAACACGAGCTTGCTCCCAACGAAGCCAACCATGTGCCGCTGTCGCCGCTGTCGTTTCTCAAGCGCGCGGCCCGGGTCTATCCGCAGCGCGATGCGGTGATCTACGGCGAGCGGCGCTACAGCTACCAGCAGTTGCACCAGCGCAGCCGCGCCCTGGCCAGCGCCCTGGAGCGGGTCGGCGTGCAGCCGGGTGAACGGGTCGCGATCCTGGCGCCGAACATCCCCGAGATGCTCGAAGCGCACTACGGTGTGCCGGGCGCGGGCGCGGTGCTGGTGTGCATCAATATTCGCCTGGAGGCGCGCAGCATCGCTTTCATCCTGCGCCATAGCTCGGCCAAGGTGCTGCTCTGCGACCGCGAGTTCGGTCCGGTGGTCCGCGAGGCGCTGGCGCTGCTCGATTCGCCGCCGCTGCTGGTGGGCATCGACGATGCCCAGGCCGATGCCGCCGACCTGGTCTCGGACCTCGACTACGAGACCTTCCTCACCCAGGGCGATCCGGGCCGGCCGCTGAGCGCGCCGCAGAACGAATGGCAGTCGATCGCCATCAACTACACCTCCGGCACCACCGGCGATCCCAAGGGTGTGGTCCTGCATCACCGCGGCGCCTACCTCAACGCCTGCGCCGGTGCCCTGGCCTTCCAGTTCGGGCCGCGCAGCGTCTACCTGTGGACCCTGCCGATGTTCCACTGCAACGGCTGGAGCCACACCTGGGCGGTGACCCTGTCCGGCGGCACCCACGTGTGCCTGCGCAAGGTCCTGGCCCCGGCCATCCATGCTGCCATCGCCGCGCACGGCGTGACGCACATGAGCGCGGCGCCGGTGGTCATGTCCATGCTGATCCACGCCGAGCCCGCCCAGGGCGCGACCAGGAGCGAGCCGGTGTCGCTGATCACCGGCGGCGCGGCACCGCCCAGCGCGGTGATCGCGGCGATGGAGGCACGCGGCTTCAGCATCACCCACGCCTACGGCATGACCGAAAGCTACGGCCCGAGCACGCTGTGCCTGTGGCAACCGGGTATCGACGAGCTGCCGCTGGAGGAGCGCGCCCGCTTCATGAGCCGCCAGGGCGTGGCCCACCCGATGCTCGAAGAGGCCACGGTGCTCGACAGCGAGACCGGTCGTCCGGTGCCCGCCGACGGCGCCACCCTGGGCGAGCTGGTGGTGCGCGGCAACACGGTGATGAAGGGCTACCTGGACAACCCGGAAGCCACCCGCAGCGCGCTGGCCAACGGCTGGCTGCACACCGGCGACCTGGCCGTGCTGCACCCCGATGGCTACGTGGAAATCAAGGACCGGGCCAAGGACATCATCATTTCCGGCGGCGAGAACATCAGCTCGCTGGAAATCGAGGAAGCGCTCTACCTGCATCCGGCGGTGATCGAAGCCGCGGTGGTAGCGCGCCCCGATTCGCGCTGGGGCGAAACCCCGCACGCCTTCGTCACCCTGCGTGACGACGCCCTGGCCAGTGTCAGTGGCGACGACCTGATTCGCTGGTGCCGCCAGCACATGGCGGGCTTCAAGGCTCCGCGCTACGTGTCGCTGGCGGCGCTTCCCAAGACCGCCACCGGCAAGATCCAGAAGTTCGTCCTGCGTGAGTGGGCCCGGGCAGAGGAGGCTGCGACGACCGAAAAGCAACACTGATCGACCCTGCTGATGGCCTAGCTGGTGCTGTTCCAGCGAACCTTTGAAAACGACAATAACTGCGCCCGAAGGGCACGAGGTATGTATGGAATTCCGCTTTGTACTTCCCACCAAGATCGTGATGGAACCTGGTCTGCGCGAGCGCACCGGCGAACATCTGCGTGAACTCGGCCTCAAGCACGTGCTCATCGTGACCGACGCCGGGGTCAAGGCTGCCGGTCTGCTGAACAGCGTGTACACCAGCCTGGAGGCTTCGGGCATTACCTTCGAGGAAATCGCCGATGTGAAGGCCAACCCTCGCAGCGACGACATCAACCAGGCGGCGCAGGTCTACCGCGGCAAGGGCATCGACGGCCTGCTGGCCGTGGGTGGCGGCAGCGCGATGGATGCGGCCAAGGCCATCAGTATCCTGCTGGCCCACGAGGGCCGCATCGAAGACTACGAGGGCTCCTTCACCCTCACCAATGCGTTGCCACCGATCGTGGCGATCCCCACCACCGCGGGTACCGGCAGCGAAGTGACGTGTTTCTCGGTGATCACCGATACCGCCCGCCACTTCAAGATGAACGTCCTCGACTATCGCATCGGCCCGGTGCTGGCCCTGCTCGACTCGCACATCACCGCGACGCTGCCCGCGCCGATCGCCGCCGCGACCGGCATGGATGCCCTGACCCACGCCATCGAGGCCTACACCTGCCGCGTGGCGAACCCGATCAGCGACGGCCTGGCCCTGCATGCCATCCGCCTGATCAGCCGCTACCTCAAGCCCGCCGTGCAGGAGCGCGACAACCTCGAAGCCCGCGAGCAGATGCTCATCGCCAGCCTGATCGCCGGCATGGCCTTCGGCAACGCCGACGTGGGCAGCGTGCACTGCATCTCCGAGGCCATCGGCGGCATGTACGACACCCCGCACGGCGTCGGCAACGCGATCTTCCTGCCGTTCATCTTCGGCCACAACCGCGATGCCGATATCACCCGCCATGCCCAGGTCGCCTACGCGCTTGGCATCGATCCCAACCTCTCGCCTGTCGCCGCCGCCGAGGCTGCCGTCGACTACCTGTTCCAGATGAGCAAGGATCTGGGCATCCCGCGTTTCTCCGGGGTCAAGGGGGTTCGTGTCGAGGACTTCCAGGTCATCGCCGAGAAGTCCAAGAAGAACTTCTCCGACCCGAACAATGCCAAGGAAATGACGGTGGAGACCTATCGCGGCATCATCGCCGCTGCCTACGACTTCGTAGGTTGAGGGGAGACGATCATGAGCCAAGCAACTCCCGGCGTTTCATTGAAGCGCACCCTGGGCCCGTTTTCGGTTCTGCTCTTCGGTCTGGCATTCCTTGCTCCATTGATCGTCTTCGGTACCTACGGGGTCATCTCGCAGGCTAGCCAGAACACCACGGCGATGTCCTACGCCATGGCGGCGATCGGGGTGATCTTCACGGCATTGAGCTACGGTCGTCTGGTCAAGGTATTTCCGGTCGCGGGTTCGGCCTACTTCTACACCCGCAAGATGCTCAGCCCGAATCTCGGGTTCATGGTCGGCTGGGCGGCCCTGCTCGACTATTTCTTCATCCCGATGCTGATCTGGCTGCTCGGCGCCAGCTACCTCGCCATGGCGTTTCCGGAGGTGCCGCAGTGGGTCTGGATCACCGGCTTCATCGTCTCCAGCACGCTGCTGAACGTCCTCGGCATCCAGGTGGCGAACCGCTTCAACGTGACGCTGATGCTGGTCCAGCTGGCCATCATCGTCATGTTCATCGGGCTCTGCTGGCACTACGTCAGTGCTGTCAACGGCCCTGGCGGATTGCTCTCGGTGGAACCGTTCTTCAAGCAGGACGTGCCGTTCTCGACGACCATGGCCGGTGCCGCGATCGCCGCGTATTCCTTCCTCGGCTTCGACGCGCTGTCGACGCTGAGCGAGGAAACCCGTGACCCGACGCGGACCATTCCGCGGGCCATGCTGCTGGTGGCGCTGACCGGCGGCACGGTGTACGTCGGTTCGTCGTACTTCATGCACCTGGTCCATCCGTCGATGGAGTTCGCCAACATCGATGGCGCGGCCTTCGAGATCGCCCGGATCATCGGTGGGGACCTGTTCTTCGCCGTGGTGCTGGCCGGCATCATCGTCGCCCACTTCGCTGCGGGCATGTCGTTCCAGGCCAGCGTGGGGCGGCTGCTGTATGCCCTCGGTCGGGACAACCAGCTGCCACGCAGGCTCTTCGGTTCGCTGAGCGCGCGCTTCAAGACGCCGGTGTTCAACATCCTGCTCAGCGGCGCCTTCGGCACCGTCGGCTTCGGCATGTCGATCGCCACCGCGACCTCGCTGGTGAACTTCGGCGCCTTCCTCGCCTTCACTGCGGTCAACCTCTGTGCGCTGCGCCTGACCTTCGATGCGCAGTCCAGGGACGGGGCGGGTGTGTTTGGTGGCGTGCTGTTTCCGCTCATCGGCCTGGTCACGGCCGGCTGGATGCTGATCAGCCTGGACAAGGACGCCCTGATCATGGGCTGCACCTGGCTGGGCCTGGGCCTGGTCTACCTGGCCTGCCGGACCAGCTTCTTCCGCAGTCCCGTGCCTGAGCCGCTGATCCCGTGAACTGCTGGCCGGGTGCGCGGGCGCCTGGCCTGGCGACGTTTTTTCAATCGAACGCTTCGACAACAATCATCCGGCAAGCCCGCGGGCTTGCCCTCCAATCGCGAGAATCGATATGCAGACCCAGCTTCTGATCAATGGCGCCCTGGTGGACGGCGAAGGCGACAACCTGGCGGTGTACAACCCTTCCCTGGGCAGTGTTCTGGTGCAGACCCGCGAGGCGAGTCGCGCCCAGGTCGACGCCGCAGTGGCGAGCGCGAACGCGGCGTTCGACGGCTGGTCGCAGACCCCGCCGAAAGACCGCGCGACCCTCCTGCTCAAGCTGGCCGACAGCATCGATGCCCATGCCGAGACGTTCGCCCGCCTGGAGTCGGACAACTGCGGCAAGCCGTTCACCGCCGTGCTGCAGGACGAGCTGCCGGCGGTTTCCGACGTGTTCCGCTTCTTCGCCGGCGCGGTGCGTTGCCTGCAGGGCTCGGCGGCGGGTGAGTACATCCCCGGCCACACCTCGATGATCCGCCGCGATGCGGTAGGCGTGGTCGCCTCCATCGCGCCGTGGAACTACCCGCTGCTGATGGCCGCGTGGAAGCTCGGCCCGGCCCTGGCGGCGGGCAACACCGTGGTGCTGAAGCCTTCGGAGCACACGCCGCTGACCACCTTCAAGCTGGCGCAGTTGCTCGCCGGGATTTTCCCCGCGGGCGTGGTCAACATCGTGCACGGGCGCGGTGCCTCGGTGGGTGAACCACTGACCAGCCATCCGCAGGTGCGCATGGTCTCCCTGACCGGCTCCGTTGCCACCGGCAGCCGCATCATCGAAGGCACGGCCGACAGCGTGAAGCGCATGCACATGGAACTGGGTGGCAAGGCGCCGGTGCTGATCTTCGACGACGCCGACATCGATGCCGCTGTCGAGGGCATCCGCGCCTTCGGTTTCTACAACGCCGGTCAGGACTGCACCGCGGCCTGCCGCATCTATGTGCAGAAGGGCGTGTATGCGCAGTTCGTGCGCAAGTTCGGCGAAGCCGTGGCCAGCATCAAGACCGGCCTGCAGGATGACCCGGCGACCGAAATGGGCCCGCTGATCACCCGCGAGCACCTCGAGCGTGTCGAGGGCTTCGTCAAGCGTGCGCTGGAGGTTCCGCACATCGAGGTGGTCACCGGCGGCAAGCGTGCCGAGGGTGACGGATTCTTCTTCGAGCCTACCGTCCTGGCCGGCACGACCCAGGCCGACGAAGTGGTGCGGCGCGAGATCTTCGGCCCGGTGGTGACGGTGTCGGAATTCGAAGACGAAGCGCAGGTGCTGGCCTGGGCCAACGAGTCCGACTACGGCCTGGCCTCGTCGCTGTGGACCGCCGATGTCGGCCGCGCCCACCGCCTGGCCGCTCGCCTGCAGTACGGCTGCACCTGGATCAATACTCACTTCATGCTGGTCAGCGAGATGCCGCATGGCGGCGTGAAGCTGTCCGGCTACGGCAAGGACCTGTCCACCTACGGCCTGGAAGACTACACCGTGGTGCGCCACGTGATGTTCAAGCACTGATAGCAACGACACCGCGACAAGGCCCGCAAGCAAGACTGCGGGCCTGTTCAGACACTGAAAAGAGGTTATGCATGAACAACATCGAGACGTTCGAAAAGCTCGAATCCAACGTGCGGATGTACTGCCGCGACCTGCCGCTGGTATTCGATACCGCGCTGGGCAGCAAGGTCCACGCCGAGGACGGCCGCGAGTACCTGGACTTCTTCGCCGGCGCCGGCGCGCTGAACTACGGCCACAACGATCCGCGCATGCGCGACGCCCTGATCGAGTACCTTTCGGCGAACGGCGTGACCCATGGTCTCGACCTGCACACCAGCACCAAACGCAACTTCCTCGAATCGATCAAGCGTGACCTGTTCGATCCGCGCGGCTGGGACTACAAGGTGCAGTTCACCGGCCCGACCGGCGCCGATGCGGTCGAAGCCGCGCTGAAGCTGGCGCGCAAGGCCACCGGGCGGACCCGCATCGTGTCGTTCTATGGCGCTTACCACGGCATGACCGCCGGGGCCCTGGCCATCACCGGCAACCGTACCCGCCGTGGTGCCGGCCTGTCCTCCGACGTGACCTTCGTGCCTTACGAAGACAGCCCGCACGGCGAATTCGACAGCATCGGCTTCCTCGAGCGCATGGCCAACGACCAGGGCAGCGGCTGGGAATTGCCGGCGGCGGTGATCGTCGAGTCGGTGCAGATCCAGGCGGGTGTGTACGCTGCGTCCAACGAGTGGCTGCAGCGCCTGCGCAAGTGGACCAGCGATAACGGCGTGATTCTCATCTGCGACGAAATCCAGGCCGGCTGTGGCCGTACCGGGGACTTCTTCGGCTTCGAACGTTCCGGCATCCAGCCGGACCTGGTGACCTGCGCGAAATCGATCGGCGGCTTCGGCCTGCCGATGGCCATTGTGTTGATCCGCTCGGCGCTGGACGTGTGGCAGCCCGGCGAGCACATCGGCACCTTCCGCGGCAACCAGCTGGCCTTCCTGACGGCGCAGATCGCGCTCGGCTACTGGCGTGACGAGAGCTTCCTCAAGCTGCTGGCGAAAAACGTCGCGGTGATGGAAGAGGCGGTCGCCGGTTTCGCGCAGATCCCGGGTGTCGCCTCCGCGCGTGCCCGCGGCATGGTCGCCGGCATCGACTTCGGTCGTGGTCGCGTCGCCTACGCCAAGGATGCCCAGCAGCGCGTACTGCAGGCCGGTGTGCTGGTCGACCGCTGCGGTCCGAACGGCGAAGTGATCAAGCTGATGCCGCCGGTGAACATCCCTACCGACCAGCTGGAACTGGGCCTGAAACTGTTCGGCGAGTCGATCGCGGCCGCGCTGAGCCAGTAAACCCCTTGGACCCCTGTGTGGCGATGTCTGTCAGACACCTGCCGCATGGGCCACCGTGCAGTCGATAACCGTCCGCAGGAAGGAAAACCCGCCAATGAGTACTCCGCAATCCACCGTTCAGAACAATCTGTCGTCACACATCCATCCCTACACCAACCTGGCCCAGCACCGTGAGACGGGCCCGATAGTGATCACCGGGGGAGAGGGCGTGCGGGTCATCGACGACCAGGGCAATACCTATATCGAGGCCATGTCGGGGCTGTGGAGCGTGGCACTGGGCTTCAGTGAACAGCGACTGGTGGATGCCGCCGTCGAGCAGTTCAGGCAGTTGCCGTACTACCACAGCTTCAGCCACAAGACCAACGCCCCCGCCGCCGCGCTCGCCGCCAAGCTGGCCGAGCTGGCGCCCGGTGACCTGAACCATGTGTTCTTCACCAGCTCCGGCTCCGAGGCCAACGACTCGGTGGTGAAGATCGTCTGGTACATGAACAACGCACTGGGCAGACCGACGAAGAAGAAATTCATCTCCCGGCAGCAGGCCTATCACGGCGCCACGGTGGCTTCCGCGAGTCTGACCGGGATCCCGGGGATCCATCGCGATTTCGATCTGCCGGCGATCCCGGTGCATCACTTGACCTGCCCGAACTACTACCGGTTCGCCGAGCCTGGCGAAACCGAAGAAGACTTTTCCGCGCGCCTGGCCAACGAGCTGGAGCGCTACATCCTGGCCGAAGGGCCGGAGACCATCGCCGCGTTCATCGGCGAGCCGCTGATCGCCGCGGGTGGCGTGCTGCCGCCGCCCAAAGGCTACTGGGCGGCGATCCAGGCGGTGTGCCGACGCTACGACATCCTGCTGGTGATCGACGAAATCGTCACCGGCTTCGGTCGTCTCGGCACCATGTTCGGCTCCGAGCTGTACGACATCCAGCCCGATGTCCTGGTGCTGTCCAAGCAGCTCACCTCGTCCTATCAGCCACTGGCGGCACTGGTGGTGTCCGATGCGATCCATGACGTCCTGATCAGCCAGAGCGAGCGCCTCGGTTCGTTCGCCCATGGCTTGACCGCCACCAGTCACCCGGTCGCCACCGCGGTCGCACTGGAGAACATCCGCATCATCGAGGAGCGCGATCTGCTCGGCCATGTGCAGCGCCTGGCGCCGATCTTTCAGAGCCGGCTGCGGGCCTTCGCCGACCATCCGCTGGTGGGCGATATCCGTGGTGTCGGGCTGGTGGGCGGGATCGAGCTGGTGGCGGACAAGGCCAGCAAGCGACCGTTCGCGCAGCCGGGAGCGCTGGGCAGCTTCATCTTCAAGCAGGCGCACAAGCATGGCCTGATCATCCGCGCCATCTACGACACCATCGCCTTCTGCCCGCCGCTGATCACCACGGAGGAGGACATCGATGTCATCTTCACGGCGTTCGAGAAGACCTTGAGCGATGCTACGCACTGGGCTCATCTGCAGAAACTGGCCTAGTCCGCGAACGACCAGACGATCGCAAGGACGCGACGGCCGGGGGGCGGATCAGAAGAGCATTTAATGGCGTGTTTTGTGAAGCTTTCGCGGTCACCGCGGAGCACACTCAGTGATAACAACTATAAAAACACCGCTGGAGGTTCCTATGCGCTGCTTTGCGTTTCTATTGGTCGGTGTGACCCTGGCCATGTTCCTGAGTGCTGTCTACGTCTCGAAACCGTCTGTTGCCGGCCAGGCTGTGGCGTCCCATGTCGGACACCCGGTGGCCAGCATCGGTGATGTGTTCAGGGGCTTCTAGGCGCGGGTTTACAAGCGCTTGCGACGTCTGCCGAGAAGACGTGGCTGGCGCTTGACCCCCTGGGTTTTCTGCCAGTTCAGCGGACTCATGCCGAACCAGCGATGAAAGGCGCGGCAGAAACCGCTCGCCTCGGAGTAGCCGAGCATTCTTGCCAGCTCGGCCACGTTGGTCGACGGGCCGCTCAGGTATTCCCGGGCCATGCCCTGGCGAACTTCTTCCAGCAACTGTTGAAAGGACGTGCCTTCCTCGGCCATGGCCTGGCGCAGCGCGTTCGGCGTGAGGGCCATGATGTCGGCGACTTTCTCCGCCGTGGCGCGTCCGCTGGGCAGCAGGTGGCGCAGCAGTTGCCTGATCTGGCTGCACAGCCCGTCGGCGCAGAGTGACTCCAGACGTTCCATCTTCCGGCTCGCCAGGTGATGCACGGCATCATCCGGGGCATTGACCGGCTGTTCGAGCAAGGCGGAGGCGAACACCATGGCAAGACTGTCCGAGTCGAAGCACGGCGACATGCCCAGGGCCTGTACGTAGCGCTCGGGGTCGCTGCCGGGTGAGTGGGGGAGGCGGATCTCATCGGGCAGCCAGTGGGCGCCCAGCAGTAAGCGCATCAGTTGCATACCCACCGCGCAACCCAGTTCCTGCGCCTGGCGCACACCCGGCATTTCAGGCTGGTGGACGTGGTAGCTGAGGGTGGTCAGGCCGTTTTCGCTGACCAGGCCAATGTCGGCGGCGCCGTTGTACAGCCGATAGTGCGTGCGCAACTCCGTCAGCGCCTCACCCACGGTATGCGTATTGCGCAGCAGGAAGAGCAGGTCGCCGAAGGCGCTGGAGGCCTGGAACAGGCCGTAGTGCAGGCCGAACAGCGGGTTTCCCGAGTGGATGCTACACACCTCCAGCAGGGCGCAGTACTGCTGGTAGGGATACAGCGCGTCCTCGCCCTGCAGGCTTTGCAGGGGCAGGCCGATCAGCTTGAGCATCTGCGCAGGATCGAGCCCTTGCCGGGTGGCGAATTCCTGGAAGCCGATCAGGCTGATGGTGCGCACGAAAGGGGTCATGGGCATGGTGGTGATGGCTCCGCGGACTGGCCCTCCTGCCTGGCCAGCGGTTCGCACTGCAGTTGGCGTTTCCATTGCTGCGGGCTGACCCCATGCCAGCGGCTGAAGGCCCGCGAGAACGCACCCAGCTGGGCGTACCCGAGCAGTTCCGCCAGTCGCGTCAGGCTGATCGCCGAGTCGCGCATGAAGCGCGTGGCCAGTGCTTGCCGGGTGTCGTCGAGCAGTGCCTGGAAACTCGTGCCTTCTGTCATCAGGTAGCGCTGCAGGGTGCGCGGGCTGATCGTCAGGTCGGTGGCGATCTGTTCGAGGGTGACCCGCCCATGCAGCATGCGCCCGCGTATCAGCTTCTGCACGTAGGCGGGCAGCTCGTGCAGCTCGATATCGCTTAGCTCCTCCTGCAACTGGCGCATCCATTGCGTGGTCCGTTCATCGCGCTCGACCAGGCGCAGGCCGAGCAACGCCGGGTCGAACAGCCAGGCGTTTTCCAGGCTGGCGAAGCGTGGCGTGACCCCCAGCAGGCGCCGGTAGGCCGCCAGGTCCACGCCGCCGCCGGTGTGGCGCAGGAGCAGACCGGAGGGATGCCAGTGCTGTTTGCCCAGGTGCTGCATGAGCTGCGCGGTCATGCCGGCCGCCAGTTCCACCGCCTGGCGTACGCGGGGGATGTCCGCGTCGATGACCTGGAACGACAGGCGGGCAGGGTCGGCATGCCGTTCGAGATGGAATTCCACGGCGCTGCCGTAGCCATGGTTGGGTTGACTCAAGGCCTCCAGTACCTCGCCGACGGTGCTCGCGTTGGCGGCCAGCGGACCCAGGTTGCCGAGCCCGCGCAGACCATGCTGCAGGCCGAACTCGAGGCCGAACAGCGGGTTGCCCGAACGCTGCGCGCACAACTCGAGCAGGTCGTTGAAGCGGCGGGTATCGAGGGGGTCGTCAGGGCTGACGGCTGCGAGCGAAAAATCGGCGAGGAGGGCGCGGGAGTCCAGCCCCTGGGTGAAGGCAAATTCGTCGAAGCCCAGCAAGGCGGTGCCACGGATACTAGATGCCATCTGCGAAGTCCCGAATCGTCAATCGAGGCAGCGGAGTGTCATGCCGCTTTGCAGGGGCGTGGATCCGTGCCGGGTCGTTGCAGGCCTTGCCTATATTCTGGCGGAGGTTGTGAAGCTTTTCTTGGTTTCGATGCATCAGACTTTTGTTCGTGCCAGTGGGTGGCGGAGGGCTTGACCACGCATCGGCTTTTTCGCCGGCCGCTGGTGTACCGCAGCCTGTGCTGATCCGGGTAAAAAAAGAGGGGCGATGAGCGTTTCGCCCCTAAAGGGAAGTCGTTCTACTGCAGGTGCCCACCCACCAGGGACAGCAGGGTGCCGATCAGCGAGGGTGGGAAGTCATGACCCAGCCCCGGCAACAGCACCAGCTTCGCACCCGGCACCGCGGCCGCGGTGGCGAACCCACCGCTGGTCGCGACGATCAGGTCCTTGTCGCTATGGATGACCAGTGTGGGACAGGTAATGCGCTTGAGCTCCTCGGTGCGATCGCCCGAGTTGATGATGGCGCCGATCTGCCTGGCGGTGCCGAGGTTGCTCGCCTCGCCACCGCCGCGCTCCCAGGCCTCGGCGGCATAGTCGCGCAGCGCCTGCTCATGCCATTCGAGCGTCGTGCCGATGAGGCGCATGATGTCCACATAGTCGCGCACGCTTTCCTGCTGGTTCCGTGGAGGGCGGCGCAGCAGTTGCAGAATCGTCTTGAACGTCGGCTGGCCTACCCGCTGCGAACCCGTGGTGGAGAAGATCGAGGTGAGGCTGCTCACCCGCCCGGGATACCGGGCGGCGAGGGTCTGGGCGATCATGCCGCCCATCGACATGCCCACCACGTGCGCGGTTTCCAGCTGCAGGTGATCCATCAGGCCGATCACGTCAGCGGCCATGTCTCCCAGGTCGTAACCCGTGGTCGGCTTGCGGAAGAACTGCTGCAGCACCGTGGGTGGCGCGACCTGGGTGAAGAAGGATCTGCCCGAGTCGCGGTTGTCCAGGGTGATGACGCGCAAGCCCTTGTCGACCAGGCCGTTGATGAACGCCTGCGGCCAGTAGGTCAGCTGCAGCCCCAGGCCGACGATGAGCAGGACCGGTGGGGCGTTGTCGGCCCCATGGCTGCGATAGCACAGCTGGCGCTCGCCAGGCAGCTCGCAGAACCGATCGATACTCATCGCCGGCTGCTCTTCTGCAGTTCGACGCCGTTGTGCTGGCGACTCGCAGGGACTGCGCTGAACATCAGGCTGGGGTTGGCGACCTCGCCTTTGCGCAGCAGTTTGACGTCACGGAAGTAGTCCATCGACATCACCCAGGGTTCGGCCGGCCCCTGCCGTGGCATGCCGTCCAGCGCGCGCTGCACGTAGCCGGCGCCGAAGTCCAGCAGCGGACGGGTTTCGATTCCCGCTGGCGCCTTGGGTTCGCAGACGTTGTGGCCTTTCTTGTCCATGTAGTCGAGCAGGCGACAGAAGTGATCGCACAGCAGGCAGACTTTCAGGGTCCACGAGGAGTTGGTGTAGCCCACCGCGAAGGCGAAGTTGGGCACGCCGGAGAGCATCATGCCCTTGTAGGCCAGGCTCTGGCTGTACACGACCGGTTTGCCGTCCTTGTGCAGGGCGATGCCGCCGAACAGCTGCACGTTGAGGCCGGTGGCGGTGATGATGATGTCCGCCTTCAGTTCCTTGCCGGATTTCAGACGCACGCCCGACTCGGTGAAGCGGTCGATATGGTCGGTGACGATGTTCGCCCGGCCGGCACTGATCGCCTTGAACAGGTCGCCCTCGGGAACGGTGCACAGGCGCTGGTCCCAGGGGTTGTACGGCGGGTTGAAGTGGACGTCCACCGGGTAGTCTTTCGGCAATTCCTTTTTGGTCAGCCAGAGCAGCAATTTGCGCGAAAGTTTCGGGAAGCGCTGGCAGAACGCCCAGAATGCCAGGGTGATCTTGGCGTTCTTGTAGCGTGTCAGCGAATACGCGGTCTGCGCCGGGAAGATCTTGCGCAGGAACGCGGCGACGGAATCGTTGGCCGGCTGGTTGATGATGTACGACGGGGTGCGCTGCAGCATGGTGATGCTGGCCACCTTGTCGACCATGGCCGGGATCAGGGTCACGGCGGTGGCGCCGCTGCCGATCACTACCACCCGCTTGCCGCTGTAGTCCAGGTCTTCCGGCCAGTGCTGGGGATGGACGATCTGCCCCTTGAATTGCTCGGCGCCTTCGAAGCGTGGGCTGAAACCCTGGTCGTAGCGGTAATAGCCGCCCGCGCTGAACAGCCAGCGGCATTCGACGGTGCGGGTTTCAGTGGTCCTGCCATCCTCGATCTGCACCGCCCACAGGCCCTTGTCGCTCTGCCAGTTGGCCGAGACGACTTTCTGCTGGTACTGGATGTAGGGGTCCAGGGCGTACTCGTCGATGGCTTCGCGCAGGTATTCGAGAATATCCGCGGCGTCTGCCAGGGACTTGGCCTTGGTCCAGGGCTTGAAGTCGAAACCGAAAGTGAACAGGTCCGAGTCGGAACGGATGCCGGGATAACGGAACAGGTCCCAGGTGCCGCCCATTCGCTCGCGGGACTCAAGAATCGCGAAGGTCTTGTTTGGCTGGTTGCGTCGCAGGTAGGCCGCCGCACCAATGCCAGAAACACCGGCGCCAATGATCAGGATATCGAGCGGCTCAACGGGAAGAGCATTGTGTGAGGACATGTCGCCTCCTATTGTTGTGTTATAGAGACTTGGTCAAGTGACTTGATCGCTTGATATAAGCATAGAATTGCCGGATCGGGCGATGCAAGGTGCAAATTGCACACGTTTGCTATCGCTTTGGGACAATTTGCACCAAATGCCAGTGCGGAGCGGGGGGCGGGGGCGGTTATCGGGTCAGGCCAGGCGCTTGCGCGAGGGGGTGGGAGCGAGGTTCCCGGTGCGCGGGGGAGGGCGCTGATGCTGCTGTCGGACGAGCCGGCGTTCGGCTCGTCGAGTTGCTTTCGTCCGGCACCGCGCAGGGTGCCGGCGGACGTTGTCTCAGTAGCTGGCCACCAGCAGTTTCACTGCCTGGCAGGCGGTCTCGGTTTCGTTTTCCAGGCGCTCGTGGTCGCCATGGGCGGACCAGGCGAGCAGCAGGCCGTCGAACAGATTGATCAGCAGGCGGCTGACGGTCGTCAGTTGCACCGGATCAAGCTGGGCGCCGGCGACCTTGGCGATGGCCTGTTCGGTGGCCTGGACGGAAACCGTGTAGATCTTGGTTGCCATTTCCGGGTTGTTGCGCAGGTTCCAGAAGAACAGCTCGAACTGTGTCGTCGCCAGTTCAGGGTGGTCGGTGAACCAGTTGACCAACTGACGCAGCATCTCGGCGACCGATTCCGCCGCCGTGGTGCCCTTGGGAACGTGCTGCAGCGACTCCTGGGGCATGTTGATCAGCGATTCGTAGACCGCATAGAACAACTCGTCCTTGGTGTGGAAAACATAGTGCAGCGACGCCAGGGGAGAATCCGCTGCCGCGGCGATACGACGGGTAGTGGCGTTGGCTATCCCATGTTCGGCGATCACCTTCACGGTGGCTTCAATGAAGTCTTGTCTGCGCAGTTCTGCGCCCATTCGAGCCATAAAGGCGTACTCCTTATTCAGTGTTGCCGCCAGCCAACTGGTACGGCGTCGATGCTGATGAATGCTAACGCATGGTCGTTCCCCAATCCATGAGCCGCTGCGATTGCGCGCAGCGCGTCGGTGTGGGGCATGCCACAGCGGTTGCGTTCGTGGCGTGCGCCGGATTCGTTACTGTTTCGTTAATTCCCGAAACCATCCTTTGCAGGGCACGGTAGTCCGCTGTGCATGGGTATATCGGTATCACCAGCGCCAGGTAATTCCACTCCCGACCACGCATTCGCGCGTGTTTTTGCAGCACTCGGTTCGATAGGCACGTAAATTGCCTTGTTCAAATGACTTGGTCAACTGATCATGTCTAATGACCAGAACCACAGAACCACGACACACAGGGGTAGGAAACCGATGAACACGCAAAAACTCTCGACGGTAAGCCGCGACACGCCTATCGAGCAGGTGGTGGAGATCATCCGGCGGGACGGCGCCGTGGTCATTGCCGACTTCGTCTCGCAACAGACCCTGGCCACCCTCGCCGAGGAGCTGGACCGCTATCTGAACGTGACCCCCTGCGGTGTCGATCCGTACTTCGCAGGCACCCAGACCCGGCGTGTGGCGCGCATTATCGGGCGCAGCGACACGGCGGTGGACGTGGCCCTGGATCCACTGTTTCTCGAATCGGCCAGGCAGATACTGCAGACCCCGACCCATGTCTGGGTAGGCAGCGAGCGCGTCGAGGTCGCACCGGACATTCAGCTCAGCATCACCCAGGCCATCCAGATCGGTCCGGGGCAGGGCCTGCAGCCGCTGCACCGCGACGATGCCACTTCGCTCTGGCGCCACCCGCAATATGGCCGCGAGGCGCGCCTGCAGATGATGCTGGCGGTTTCCGACTTCACCGAGGAGAACGGCGCGACCCGGGTCATTCCCGGAAGTCACCAATGGGATGACGAGCGCATGCCGACCCAGGAAGAAACCATTCCGGCGGAAATGAAGGCGGGCTCGGCGCTGCTGTGGATGGGTTCGGTGTACCACGGTGGTGGCGCCAACACCTCGGCGGCCCCCCGCACGGGCCTGACGATGGCCTACGACCTGGCCTTCCTGCGCCTGGAGGAGAACCACTACCTGTCCCTGCCCATCGAGCGCGTGCGCCAGTTGCCGGCGCAGATGCAGCGCCTGCTGGGCTGGAGTTCGAGCTCGACGTTGCTGGGCTGGGTGGAAATCGATGGCCAGATGCGCGACCCGCAAGCGCTTCTCGACATGCCGTCCTTCACCGAGCCGGGCAAGGATTTCTGACTTTATCGAATCGATCGACCGGGGCTTTCCCAGTCGATCAGTAAACAACTGCACTGCCGATCTTCCTCATGCGGGCGATGTCGTGTCCGCTGCAATGCTCATGCATGCGGAATGTTCACAGAGCCCACGTAGGAGTGGTGTGAATGGAAATGTCAAACAAAGTGGCCCTCGGCGATTCTGGCGTGATGAGGTTTCGCAGCCTTGGCGGCTGGGTCGAGCGTCCGCTCGACCTGCAACCGGAGCTGAAAGGTCATGAACATGCTGACGTGATCGTGGTCGGCGGCGGCTTTGCCGGTCTCTCGGCGGCCCTGGAACTGGCGGCGCGTGGTGCCAGTGTCATCCTCCTGGAGCAGGAGTTCTGCGGCTTCGGTGCCAGCGGCCGCAATGCCGGCTATCTCCTCGGCAGTATGGGCATCGAGTTCGATCTCTTCATCAAGCGCGTGGGCCTGGAGCAGGCACGACAGTTCGTCAGCCTCTACGACGTGGGGGTCACCTATGTGGAAGGGCGTTTCAACGCGCTGGGTATCGAGTGTGACTACAACCCTTCGGGGATCATCCGCGCCGCTGTCCATCCCAGCCAGGAAAAACGCCTGCGCGCGAATATGCAGTTGGGCGAGAAGCTGGGCTCGTCGACACGCTTTGTCGACGCCGCGGAAATGCGCGCCCGTGGTATTCCGCCAGCGTTCCTGTTCGGCAGCGAGCAGCGCGGCGGCACCCTGAATCCCGGCAAGTACGTCGGCGCCCTGCGCCGTGCCGCGCTCAAGGCGGGGGTCAGGCTGTACGAACGCACGCCGCTGCTGTCCTACAGCGAAGGCCCGGTGATCACCTGCAAGACCGCGCTGGGCAGCGCGACCGCCCCGGTCATGCTCCTGGCTACCAACGCCTATACGCCCCAACTTGGGCTGCTGCGCAACAAGGTCGCACCGATTCGGGTGTCGGCGATCGAAACCCAGCCGCTGTCGGCCAAGCAGTTGGCGTCCCTGGACTGGAAGGGGCGGGAGGGGCTGATCACTCCGCACTTCACCATGGAGAGCCACCGCCTGACCGCGCATGACACGATGGTGCTGACCACCAAGCAGCTGAATTATGTGTACGGTTCGAAGACCCCCAACATTCCGGATCACAATGCCTACGCCGCCCTGGCCCAAGGGCTGCGCGAGCGCTTCCCGATGTTGCAGGGGCTGGGCATCCAGCACTGCTGGAGCGGCTACATCAGCGCGGCCTATGACGCGCTGCCGGTGGTCGGTACGACCGGGGCCAAACAGAACATTTTCTATTCCGCGGGGTGTTCAGGGCATGGCCTGGCCTCGCAGTCGCTGATGGGTGCGCTGCTCGCCGCGCAGATCAGCGGAGAAGCGCCGGAGTTGTTCGCGGCCATGCAGCACAAGACGCCGTCCATGCTGCCCGAGCCCTTCCAGTGGTGCGCGATGAAGTCCGCCCTGGCGACCGCCAAGCTGTTCGATTCATGGACCAACAAGAAAGTGCGTAAAGACAATGTCTTGAACGGCTGAGCGCGATCTTCGCGCAGTTGCGACAAGGCATTCGCCGATTTTCTATCCCTAGAGGCTGTCATCGTGGAACCGAGAGATTTATTTGCCCTGCTTGCATGCATTGCCCTGGTCATTTCCGGGTTGTTTTATGGCGTGGCGTTCATCAGGAGAAACAATTACCTGCTGGGCCTTGAATTCCTCATCGTGGGTATCTCCGCCTCCAACTTCACCACGTTCATCGCCACGGGCTGGCAATTGAACTACGACATCGCGCTGTTTCTCGATGCCTTCTCCCGCGGCGTTGGCGTACCGATCATCGCGACCCTCGGCCTGATGGCGCTCACCCACGGCTACCGGCCCTCTCGCGCAACGGACATCGTCCTGTTCGTCGGTGGCTTTGCCGCGACATTCGTCTACCACCTTTCCGATGCCTTCAAGGCGCCACTGCCGTACTTCTATCTGGTCATGTGGTCGCTCTACACCCTGTACCTCTGCTGCTTCATCTGGCGCCTGGCGCGGGCCAGGGAGTTCTTCCACGTCCTGACCACGATCGTGGGCGGGGTAGCGGGGCTGACCATCGCGATCCGCAATGATTTCTTCCCGATTCCGGGCGATGACACCAAGCTGATCTTCATGACCTACGCCCTGCTGACCTGGGCCTATTCGATCGTGCAGTTGTACTACGCCTACACGGCGCTGGAGCGCTCGCAGGCAAGCACCGCGCACACTTTCGCGCATTCCCGCTGACGCCGGGGCGAATGGCCAACTGTTCGTTTCGACGCGCAACTCCATGGCGGGCCTCGGCCTGCATTTTTCCACCGCCCCTCGGGGCGGTTTTTTTATGCCTGGCATTCGGGGGCGGCCTGCCATGCCTTCGCCTGTGACACAACTAGACTCAAATGCGTGAGGTAACAACCCGATGCGCTTGCCTTGGCCGGGTTACAGCGCCCCATGAGCAGGCATCGCCTGGTAACACATGTTTCCTTAATTCCCATGATGGGGCAGGGCTGTGCCAGATCAACTCCTGGGTCGGATATATAAGTTATTGATTTTAAAGGATAAATTAAACGAAAAGCGATTCTGGCATATGGCTTGCGTCTTGATCGAGTGACATGGTCAGTTGATCAGGTCAGGTGACCAAGAGAAGTGACGGGCGCTGACTCTTCCTCCAGGGAAGGTACAGCCACCGGTCAAGGCCCATTGTTTGAGGATCCTCCAATGAAAGAAGTGACTGAACGGCTGGAAGGTGAAGTGTCCGCCCGCCGTGTGATCAGGCAACTGCTCGTGAGCATCGTGGCGTCGTCCACGATCTGCTCGGTGCAGGCCGCGACTGGCCCCGAGGCGCTGGGTTCGCAACTGACCCCTCTGGGCGGTGAGGTCGCGGCAAGTTCCAGTGGGGACATTCCGGCCTGGACCCAGCCTGGTCCACAAGGGGCGGGATGGAGTTACGGCCAGGTCCGCGGTGATCACTGGAAGTTCAAGGGCGACAAGCCGCTGTACAGCATCGACTCGAACAATGTCGCGCAGTACGCGAGCAAGCTTGCCCCCGGTCAGCTCGAGCTGTTCAAGAAAGTGCCGGGCTATCGCATGGAGGTCTATCCGACCCGGCGTACCTGCAGCGCGCCTGACTTCGTGGTGGACAACACCCGGCAGAACGTTGGCTTCGCCAAGCTCGATGCCGCCGGGCTCGCCCTCGAGGAGGCGCATGTGCCGGGTGTCCCGTTCCCGATGCCGGGCAACGGTGCCGAGGTGATGTGGAACATGAAGATGCGCTATCGCGGTACCGGCGTGGAAATCCCGCGGAGCATTTCCGGGATTTCGCCACGCAAGGGCGGCGAATGGCTGCGTCAGTCGACGGACACGTTCTTCTACACCCCCTGGGGTAAAAAAGGCAGTTCGCTGTTCTCGTCCTACGGTCGCCTGGAAAACGCCACCTTCTTCAGCTTCCAGGAACCCGCCGCGCTGGCCGGTCAATCCGCAGTGCAGACCGCCGTCGCCGGCGAACAGGCGACGAGCTTCTACTACTTCCCGGGTCAGCGTCGCGTACGGCGCATGCCGTCGTATTCCTACGACGCGCCGCAGATCGGCCTGGACAACCAGTACACCGTCGATGAAGCGAACGTGTTCTTCGGCGCGATGGACCGTTTCGACTGGAAACTGGTGGGCAAGCAGGAACTGCTGGTGCCTTACAACGACTTCGGCGCCTATGACACCGGGGCCAAGGTAGAAGCCTTCGCCGGCAACGATTCGCTGGCCCCGCAGGCGCGCCGCTACGAGCTGCATCGCGTCTGGGTGGTCGAGGCCAACGTTCGCCAGGGCATGCGCCACCAGGCGCCGAAACGCATGTTCTACATCGATGAGGACAGCTGGAACCCGCTGGTCGCGGTCGACTACGACAAGCAAGGGCAGATCTGGAAAGTGCGCGAAGGTTTCTCGATCCCGGTGTACGAAACGGGCGCTTGCGACGTGCAGGCCCAGGTCCAGTACAACCTGGCGGATGGCCGCTACCTGTTCGACATGACTTCGGTCGGCGCAGGCAAGAACGATATCCGCTGGCTCGTCGAGGACACCGGCAGTCCGCGCCTGAAACGTGACTTCTTCACTTCCGACAACCTGCGAGCCATGAGCGAACGCTAAAACGACGTCAGATCGAGAGCCAACATGAAAAGAATAATTACGAAAGCGTCAGGCCTTGTCATCGCGTGCGCAACCCCGTTGGCAATGGGGTTCACATTTGAAACCGAAAACATCCAGGGTTCGTTCGACTCGACGATCGCCGTAGGCATGGGACTGCGTACGGAATCGCGGGGCTGCAACCTGATCAACCAGGGCGTCAGCGGGCACAACGCGCCCTCCGGCTGCCTGGCACAGACCTCGGGCATAGGCGACCAGGGCGACCTGAACTACGACCGCGGCGATATGTTCACCAACTACCTCAAGGGCACCCACGAGCTGTTGCTGAAGCTGCCCGACGACTACACCTTCATGGCGCGTGGCACCTGGATCCGCGACTTCGCCGCCACCGACACCACCGGCACGCAGTCGTTCTACACCCCCGAGAGCGTCGGCAGCGACGGCCTCAGCGACGACGCCCGCGATGACCTCAAGTTCAAGACCCGCCTGCTCGACCTGTGGGTGAGCAAGAGCTTCGACGTGGGCGACCAGCGCGTCCGTGCCCGCCTGGGTAACCAGGTGATCAACTGGGGCGAAAGCCTGTTCGTGCAGGGCGGCATCAACAACACCAACGCCTACGATATGCAGGCCCTGGCGCGCCCCGGCGTGCAGCTCAAGGAAGCGGTGCTGCCGGCGCCGATGATCAGCGTCGCCTCGGGCCTGGGCTCCGGGGTGAACATCGAGGCCTACTACCAGTTCCGCTGGAACAAGAGCGAATTGCCGCCGGTGGGCAGCTACTGGTCCACGACGACCGGGCTCGGCGAGGGCAAGAAGGACTACGGCTACTCCGACAAGGATGCCCGCGACAGCGGCCAGTGGGGTCTCTCGTTGCGCTGGCAGCCGGAGGACAGTGACGTCAACTACGGCTTCTACGTGATGCGTTATCACGACAAGCTGCCGTCGTTGAGCGTGGACATCCTCGATCCGGCCACTTTCGCCGCGGCGCCGGTCTGGCGCTACCAGGAAGACCGCATGCTGTACGGCATCAGCGCCAACATGCCGATCGGCGACTGGGCCGTCGGCACGGAGCTGTCGTACCGTCCGAAGGACTCGGTAGCGCTCAACCCGGTCATCGACCTGTGCACCAACAATGGCGGCAAATGCTGGAAGGACGAGAAGAAGTTCCAGTGGCACCTGACCGGCCTGTACAGCTTCACCCCGTCCAACTCCCCGGACCTTCTCGACTTCCTTGGCGCCAGCACCGGTACCTTGCTGAGCGAACTGGTGGTCATCAAGTACCCGGGCCTGCATGACGAGTACAACGGCGAACCACTCGCGGCCGGTCTCAACACCTGGCAGCTGGATCCGACGACCGCGCCCCGCGCGCATGGCGACAAGACCTCGTCGGGGGTCAACCTGGACCTGAGCTTCACCTACGACGGCACCTTGCTGCCGGGCTGGCAAGTGACCCCGGGTGTCTTCTATTCGCGCTCCCTGGGCGGGCGCACGCCCAACCTGGCCGCGACCTTCACCGAAGACGCCAGCAGCATGAACCTCTACCTGAACTTCGTGCGAAATCCGGCCAGTTGGCAGATCTCGCTGAACTACGCGACGTTCATGGGCGGTGATACCCCTTACGACCAGCTGTACCGTGACCGCGATTATGTCGGTGTCGCGATCTCCCGTACCTTGTGAGGCCTGCTGTGAACGGTTCCGTAAAGCTATCTGAAACCCCGGCGCGCGGCTTGCTGTCGCGCGTCGAGGGGGTCTTGTTCGGGCATCGCCGGCTGGTGCTGGCGATCCTGGCCGTTTTCACCCTGGTCATGGCCTGGTTCGCCGTACAACTGCGCATGGATGCCGGTTTCGAGAAGCAATTGCCGATCGGTCACGAATACATCAAGACATTCGAGGCCTATCGCAATGACCTGCTCGGGGCGAACCGCCTGACCCTCGTGGTCAAGGCCCGCAATGGCAGCATCTGGAGTGCCGCGGGCCTGAAGCGGCTGTACGACGTCACCCAGGCGGTTACCTTCCTCCCGGGTGTATCGCGCAGCAGCGTGCGTTCGTTGTGGACGCCCAATGCTTTTGTCAACGAGATCACCGAGGAGGGGTTCCGCGCCGATCCACTGGTGCCGGGAACGGTTTCTCCCGAGCACCTCGATGAGCAGATCATCGGCAGGATCGCCAGCTCCACCGCGCAGGGTGGCTTTATCGGGACCCTGGTTTCCCGTGATCAGAGCAGCGCGATGATCACGGTGGAACTCAACGAGTACGATGCCAGTGGTGCGCACCTGGACTATGTCGCCTTCAACCATGTGCTGGAACGGGAGATCCGCCAGCCGTTCGAGGATGGCGAGTTCGAAGTGCAGATCATCGGTTTCGCCAAGCAGATCGGCGATATCGCCGACGGTGCTTCGGCGGTGCTGGAGTTCTGCCTGCTGGCCTTGCTGCTGACCGCGGCCGCGGTCTACTGGTACTGCCACTCGGTGCGTTTCACCCTGCTGGCGCTGGTGTGTTCGCTGGCGTCGCTGGTCTGGCAGTTCGGTAGCCTGCGCCTGCTCGGCTACGGTCTCGATCCGCTGGCGGTGCTGGTGCCGTTCCTGGTCTTCGCCATCGGCGTCTCCCACGGCGTGCAGCAGATCAACTTCATCGTGCGCGAGATCGCCATCGGCAAGAGCGCCGAGGAGGCCGCGCGTTCCAGCTTCAGCGGCCTGCTGATCCCCGGCACCCTGGCGCTGGTGACGGCCCTGGTGTCGTTCGTGACCCTGCTGCTGATCCCGATCCCGATGGTCCGCGAACTGGCCATCACCGCGTCCCTCGGCGTGGCCTTCAAGATCATCACCAACCTGGTGATGCTGCCGTTGGTGGCGTCGATGCTGCGGGTCGGCGACACCTACGCCGCCACCCAGGAAATCTCCCGGGAGCGTCGCAGCCGCTGGCTGCACGGTCTGGCCCGGCTCGCCGAGCCGCGCAACGCGCAGTGGGTACTGGGCGCCGCGCTGGTGGTCTTCCTGGTGGCGATCTGGCAAAGCCATGACCGCGTCGTCGGCACCTTGCAGGCCGGTGCGCCGGAGTTGCGCGAGGACTCGCGTTTCAACCGTGACGCGGTGTCCATCGCCAGCAACTACGACATCGGCCTGGACTGGCTCAGCGTGGTCTTCGAAGTCAACAGCGACGCTGGCGGCGAGGGCAGCACGGTCGCCTGCGAAAACGTCGCCCTGGGCCAGTACCAGGATCGTTTCGTCTGGGCCATGCAGGGCGTGCCCGGGGTGCTCTCGGTCGCCTCGTTCTCGAGCAACATGCGCCAGTTCAACGAGGGCTACAACGAGGGCAATCCGAAGATGTCGACGGTGCCCATCGATCCGCTGAACTACGCCGCGCTGGCCACCGAGGTCGCGCGCACGCCCGGACTGATGCGCGTCGACTGCAGCATGACCGCCGTGCACCTGTACCTGGCCGACCACAAGGCCACCACGATCAACAAGGTGGTCGAAGCGGCCAAGGCGTTCCGCAGCGAGTATCCGCTGCCGGGCGTTTCGGTGCGTCTGGCCTCGGGCAACGCCGGGGTCCTGGCCGCCATCAACGAAGAGGTGGAGAAGAGCGAGACGCCGATGCTGCTGTACGTCTACGCCGCCATCGCCTTGCTGGTGTTCGTGGTCTATCGCGATCTGCGCGCGGTGCTGGTGTGCTGCCTGCCGCTGACCATCGGTACCTTCATCGGCTACTGGTTCATGAAGGAACTGCAGATCGGCCTGACCATCGCCACCTTGCCGGTGATGGTGCTGGCCGTGGGGATCGGCGTGGACTATGCGTTCTACATCTACAACCGCCTGCAGTTGCACCAGGCCCATGGCCAGTCGATCACCAAGGCGGTCGAGTACGCGCTGCTCGAAGTGGGCGTGGCCACCATCTTCACCGCGATCACCCTGGCCATCGGCGTGGCCACCTGGGCATTCTCCGACCTCAAGTTCCAGGCCGACATGGGCAAGCTGCTGGCCTTCATGTTCATCGTCAACATGATCATGGCCATGACCGTGCTGCCGGCCTTCGCTGTCTGGCTGGAACGGGTGTTTCCGCGCAAGCGTCCGGTGCGCATGATCGGCGCGTTGCTGCATTGAGGAGAGAAGCATGCGATACACGGTTTCATTGATGGCCGCCCTGGTCGTTGCGGCACTGCCGTTCGGGGCACTTCAGGCCACGCCGCTGCAGGCGCTGCCCGCCGTCCAGGCGAGCAACGCGACCCAGGCCACCATGCTCGATGCCGTCTGGGCGGGGCCGCGGGTGGTGGCCGTGGGCGACCACGGCGTGGTGCTGTTGTCCGATGATCACGGCGCACGTTTCCGTCAGGCGAGCGCGGTACCGGTTTCCACCCCGCTGACCGGCGTGTCGTTCGTCGATGCGCAGCATGGCTGGGCCGTGGGCCACTGGGGGGCGATTCTCGCCACCACGGACGGCGGTGAGTCCTGGCAGGTCCAGCGCCTGTCCAGCGAAGAGGATCGTCCGCTCTTCGCCGTGCATTTCTTCAATGCGCAGCAGGGCGTTGCGGTTGGCCTCTGGTCGCTGGTGCTGACCACCGAGGACGGCGGGCAGACCTGGAGCGAACAGTCCCTGCCGGCGCCTCCCGGGTCGAGCAGGGCTGACCTCAACCTGATGGGCCTGTTCGCCGACGGCAAAGGCAAGCTGTATGCGACGGCGGAGCACGGCCAGGTGCTGTGTTCCGAAGACCAGGGCAAGAGCTGGCGTTATCTGGACAGCGGTTACGAAGGTACCCTCTGGTCCGGCGCGGTGCTGGCCGACGGCAGTCTGCTGGTGGGTGGTCAGCGCGGCACGCTGTTGCATGGCAATGCCGATGGCAGCGACTTCCGCCGCCTGCCGATGCAGAGCAAGGGTTCGGTTACCTCTGTCGCGGTCTCCGGGTCGCGGGTGCTGGTGGCCGGTCTGGACGGCCTGATGGCGGTGAGCAGCGACGGTGGCAACAGTTTCCAGGAGCAGCAGGCGGCCGACGGCGTTTCGCTGACGGCGGCGCTGCTCGATGCCGACGGTGCGCCGCTGCTGTTCTCACGGCGTGGCGTGGTGCCTGGGCAGAAATGACTGGCGTTGGGCAATGAAGAAGGCCGGGCGTTGAATTGGCGCCTGGCCTTTTTTGGCAAAAATGGATGAAAACCGCTTGCTCCTGCATCCGGCATAGGTATCTACACATCTTCGAAGGCTTGTCGGGGGACCGCATCAAGGCCGGCAGGTGCCTGTCTTGAGTGTTGCAGCGCCCTCAAGATCGAGCGCCGCCCGCGCGGCGCATCGCGGATGAATCCGCTCCCACATTTGTTGCAACGTGCCATGGCCTGTGGGATTTGGGTTGTCAGCCTTTGTTTTTTCGGCGATGTATCGCGGGGAGGCTGCTGGGTTCGACTCGATATCGAGTCGACCACAAAAGGCGGTCAACCATAGCCTGTCAGACATAGGCACGTTGCAACAAATGTGGGAGCGGATTCATCCGCGATGCGCCGCGCGGGCGGCGCTCGATCTGGAGGGCGCTGCAAGGCTCAAGACAGGCACCTGGCAGCCTTGATGCGGTCCCCCGACAAGCCTTCGAAGATGCGTAGATACCTATGCGGCACCGACACCGACACCCGCCCCCCAGCACCCCCCGAAATTCCGTGAAGAACCCCAGCGCGAAAAGGTTCGGGGGCGGCAAGCCACCCCCGAATCCATCCTTAGAGTTCCAGATGGTCCGCCAGATCCGCGTAGTTGTGCTGCCACAGGCCCGGGCTGCCCGCCGGATACTGCGAGCGGAAGCCGATGATCTTCTGCACGCGCGGAGACAGCGTGCGCACCACTTCGATCGGCACGATCAACGGGTAGGCTTCTTCAGGCGTGAGGATCGACGCCTGCATGGGGATCGTCAGGCCGCGGCGATACTGATCGGCGGTGACGTTCGCGCCGCCGCCGTGCACCACCTTGCCGCCGAACAGCACCGCATCACCGGCTTTGAGCACGGCGGGAATGGTCATCTCCGGCGTGCCGACCTCTTCGAAATCGTCCCAGTCCTGGCTGCCGGGGATCATGCGGGTGGCGCCGTTCTCCTCGGTGAAATCGGTCAGGGCCAGCATCAGGTTGGTGATGGCGCGCGGTGCATGCTTGTTCTGGGCGACAAAGGGGGCGTACTGCATCGCGTCGCGATGGAGCATCTGCGCCCTGTTGCCCGGGCCGATCTCGATCAACTGCGCGGTGGTCAGCCACCAGTCACCGCACTCCGGTGCGTACAGCGCATGGCCCACGGCGTGGAACAGATCGTCATCGAGGACTTCCTCGCGGAAGGTCTTGCTCAGGGTAATCAGGTTGGTCAGGCGTTTGGTCTGATAGCCATGGAACTCCGCGATCAGCTCGTGATCGTGCTTGGAGCCGGCGTTGAGCGCGGCCAGCGGTGCATCGAGTTCTTCGTTGATCCGCGTCACTTGCTCGGGCGTCAGGAAGCCGCGGATGATGACCGCGCCAGCCTGATCGCTCAGCGCAGCGATTTCTTCCGCTGAGGTCGAGCGAGTCGCGATCGGCAGGCTGGGCAGGGATTCGCGAAGGGAAGACGACATGGAAAACACTCCAGATATGAGGACGGTTTGCGCTCGGGTGGCTTGCATTCGGGGCCGATGGATCGGCATCACCGAACAAGTCCGCCAGGACGATGAGCACTGCGCTAAACCCAAAATGAACATGGAGCGACGGGGTGCCACCCTGTGATTTTTTTTGTTCAGGCAGTCACTTAATGCTATTTTTCGCCCAGCCTCCCGCCAAGGTACAAAGTGCACCAATTCAAAGGGGATTTTTGATTGATTTGTACCAGCCATGACTAACCCTTCGCCGCTCTGGCCGCGCCCCTCGGAAGCCGTTCGCGAGCTCATGCGCAAAGGTGCGGAAATCGCCCAGAGCCTGCCGCCGGAATGGGTCGAGCGGCTCAATCAGTCGCTGTTTTCCTCGCCGGAGGACACGCTGGTGCTCGAGGACCCGGTGATTCTCGCGGCATGCCGGCGGGCCAACCGGGCGGAGCTGCTGCACTGGGCCAACGCCAATCTGCAGCGCCCCGGCGAGCCGGTGCAGCCCTATGTCTCCTCCGACATGGTGGACACCGCCCGGGAACTGGCCCGGCGCGGTATGTCCGAGTTGCTGATGAACTCGGCCAGGGCCGCGCAGAACGCGGCCTGGGAAGTGTGGATGAAGATGGCCTTCAGCCTGACCCAGGATCCGCAACTGCTCGAGGAATTCCTCGACGTCTCGTCGCGTTCGATCTCGACCTTCATCGACAGCAACATGCGTGTGGTGACCGAGATCATCCTCGAGGAGAAGAACGCCCACGCCCATGACGAGCACGTCGACAAGCGCAGCCTGGTCAGTCGGCTGCTCGACGGCAGGGACATGGATACCGAGCAGTTCGGCAGGCGCCTGGGCTACAGCCTGGTGCAGAAGCATCAGGCCTGCCTGGTCTGGAGCGAGAGCCCGAACGCAGAGATCCACCGCCTCGAGGAAATGGCCCGGGCGCTGGCCAGCCTCACCGGTTCGGCCACACCGCTGGTGGTCTTCGCCGGGCCCGCGACCTTGTGGGTGTGGAGCAGCGCGGTCAAGCCGCTGGACCTGAACCAGTTGCACAGCGTCGGCCGCCAGTTTCCGGGGATTCGCGCCGCGCTCGGTTCGCCGGGCGCGGGACTGAACGGCTTTCGGCGCTCGCACCTGGAGGCCTTGACCGCGCAGCGGGTGATGGGGCGCCTGGCCGGGGCACCGCCGGTTGCCAGCATCGATCAGGTGCGCATGGTGTCGCTGATGACCCAGGACGCCCGCGCATCCCGGCAGTTCATCCTCAGCACGCTGGGGCGCATGGCCGCGGAACCGGCGGTGCTGCTGCATTCGCTGCATGCGTTCCTGGCCAATGGCTGCAACATCACCCAGACCGCCGAAGTGCTGGGGACCCACCGCAATACCCTGCTGCGGCGCCTGGAGCGCGCGCAGGATCTGTTGCCCATCAAGCTGGCCGACCACCGCATTCAGATCGCCGCGGCACTCGAACTGGTGATCTGGAGCACCCCCGCGGAAGACGCCGAGCAATAGCCAGCGCCGACAGCGCGGCCGCTCACTCGAGCGGCCGCCTGGCCAGGCCCTGCAGAAAGGCGTTTTCCAGCATCCTCGCGCACTGGCCTGGCGTCCGCCCGCGTTGCCGGGCACCCACCGTGCCGTACAGCAGCGATACGAAGATCTCCGTCAGCACGGCGGCGGTGACATCGAGGCGAAAGGCGCCCTGGCGCTGGCCGTTGAGAAACAGCGTATCGAGCCTTTGCACATAGAAACTCAGCTCTTCCTCGCGCTGCGCCTGCGCCTGCGCGTGATAACGCGAGGCCAGGAAGGCGATCAGCGCGTCCCGGGCCAGGTGCTCGTGGATCAGCTGGCGCACGGCGAGCAGGGGCTGGCTCGCCAGCGCATCGACTGTGCCGAGCATCTGCAGGAGCGCCGCCCTGGCGTGCCGGTCGAGCTGACTGTCGAGGTTCTCCCGCGTACCGCAATGACGATGCAGGGTGGCCCGGCTGACGCCGGCCAGCGCCGCCAGTTCCTGCATCGACGCTCTGGGCCGCTGGGCGACCGCGGCATACAGGGCGTTCAGCAGCTTGCCGGGCAGAGAACCGCCGTGCTCAGTGCTTGAGGTCAGGGTGTCCATATAGAGTCTCTTATGAATTTTATGAGTCATTATTGACTCAATTTGAATTGAAAAGTAGCATTCGCGCAATTTTTCAATCATGGCTCGGGTGAGTAATGAGCAAGACAGGTTCGATCAGGATGGGTGTGCTGGCGGCAGCGATAGCCCTGGCAGGGTGCAATCCCGCGACGGAGCCGGAGGCCGCGGCGACCGCGAGCTACCCGGTGGAAGTCGTTACGTTGGTCGCCGAACAGATGACGCTGGCCGCTGAATTGCCGGGCCGGGTCGAGCCGATGCGGGTCGCCGAGGTGCGTGCGCGGGTGCCGGGCATCGTGCTGCACAAGCGCTTCGAGGAAGGCGCCGACGTCAAGGCGGGCGATGTGCTGTTCAACATCGACCCGGCGCCGCTCAAGGCCACCCTGGCCCGCGCCGAGGCCGACCAGGCCCGTGCCCAGGCCGTGCAGCAGGAGGCCCAGGCGCGGGTCAAGCGCTATGAGCCGCTGGTCAAGATCGAAGCGGTCAGCCAGCAGGACTTCGACACCGCCAGCGCCGAGCTGCGCAGTGCCCAGGCGGCCGTGCGTTCGGCCCAGGCCGATGTGCAGACGGCACGCCTGAACCTGGGCTACGCCACGGTCACCGCGCCGATCTCCGGACGCATCGGCCGTGCGCTGATCACCGAAGGGGCCCTGGTCGGGCAGGGCGATGCGACGCTGATGGCGCGGATCCAGCAGCTCGACCCGATCTACGTCGACTTCACCCAGTCCGCCGCCGACGCCCTGCGCTTGCGCCAGGCGCTGAAGGACGGCGCACTCGCGGCGGGCAGCCAGGCGTTGACGGCGCAAGTCGAAGGGACCGATTTCCAGCGCGCGGGCGAACTGATGTTCACCGATGTGACGGTGGACCGGGGTACCGGCCAGGTGGTGCTGCGCGGGCGTTTCGACAACGCCGACGGCACGCTCCTGCCGGGCATGTATGTGCGTGTGCGCACACCTCAGGGCACCGACAAGCAGGCCATCCTGGTTCCCCAGCGTGCTGTGCAGCGCGGCAGCGACGGGCAGGCGCGGGTCATGCTGGCCGCCAACGGCGTCGCCGAAGCACGGGTCGTGCAGACGGGTGCGATGCAGGGCGCGCGCTGGCAGATCACCGCGGGACTCAAGGCGGGTGACCAGGTCATCGTCGGCAGTCCGGCAGGTCTTGCCCCAGGCATGCCGGTGACGCCGGCCCAGGCGCAACAGGCCGTGGCGCACTAAGGCGAGGTTGACGAGATGTCCAAGTTCTTCATCAATCGGCCGAACTTCGCCTGGGTCGTGGCGCTGTTCATATCCCTGGCCGGCTTGCTGGTGATCCCGGTGTTGCCGGTGGCCCAGTACCCCAGCGTGGCACCGCCACAGATTTCCATCACCGCCTCCTATCCGGGTGCTTCGGCCAAGGTGATGGTGGAGTCGGTGACCAGTATCATCGAAGAGTCGCTCAACGGCGCCAAAGGCCTGCTGTACTACGAGTCCACCAACAACTCCAACGGCGTGGCCGAGGTGATGGTGACGTTCGAGCCCGGCACCGTGCCGGACATGGCCCAGGTCGACGTGCAGAACCGCCTGAAGAAGGCCGAGGCACGCATGCCCCAGGCCGTGCTGACCCAGGGACTGAAAGTCGAGCAGGCCAGTTCCGGTTTTCTGCTGATGTACGCCCTGACCAGTAGCACCGGTGGGAATATCACGGCGTTGTCCGACTACGCCGCGCGCAACATCAACAACGAGCTGCTGCGTGTGCCCGGTGTGGGCAAGCTGCAGTTCTTCGCCTCGGAAGCGGCGATGCGGGTCTGGGTCGATCCGCAGAAACTGGTGGGTTACGGCCTGTCCATCGATGACATCAAGGCGGCGATTCTCGGCCAGAACGTCCAGGTGCCGGCCGGCAGCTTCGGCAGTACGCCCGGTGCCAGCGAGCAGGAACTGACGGCCACCCTGGCGGTGCAGGGTACCCTCGAGACCCCCGAGGCCTTCGGCGCTATCGTGCTGCGCGCCAATCCGGATGGCTCCAGCGTGCGCCTGGGTGATGTCGCGCGTATCGCCATCGGCAGCGAGAACTACAACCTCTCGGCGCGGCTGGACGGCAAGCCCGCGGTGGTCGCCGCCGTGCAGCTGGCCCCGGGTGCCAACGCCATCCAGACCGCGACGCTGGTCAAGGAACGCCTGGACGAGCTGTCGCAGTTCTTCCCGCAAGGCGTCGAATACTCGGTGCCCTACGACACCTCGCGCTTCGTCGACGTGGCCATCGAGAAGGTGGTCCACACCCTGATCGAAGCCATGGTCCTGGTGTTCCTGGTGATGTTCCTGTTCCTGCAGAACGTGCGCTACACCCTGATCCCGTCGATCGTGGTACCGGTGTGTCTGCTGGGTACGCTGCTGGTCATGAAGCTGCTCGGGTTCTCGGTGAACATGATGACCATGTTCGGCATGGTCCTGGCCATCGGCATCCTGGTGGACGACGCCATCGTCGTGGTCGAGAACGTCGAGCGCCTGATGGCCGAGGAAGGCCTGTCGCCGGCGCAGGCGACCATCAAGGCGATGGGGCAGGTGTCCGGGGCGATCATCGGGATCACCATGGTGCTGGCTGCGGTGTTCCTGCCGCTGGCGTTCATGTCCGGCTCGGTCGGGGTGATCTACCAGCAGTTCTCGGTGTCGCTGGCAGTGTCGATTCTGTTCTCCGGCTTCCTTGCCCTGACCTTCACGCCGGCGCTGTGCGCCACGCTGCTCAAGCCGGTTGCCCACGGCCATCACGAAAAAGGCGGCTTCTTCGGCGCCTTCAACCGTGGTTTCGCGCGGCTGACCGAGCGCTACTCGCTGATGAACAGCGCCCTGGTGGCCCGTGCCGGGCGCTGGATGCTGGCCTATGTCGGGATCCTGGTGGTGCTCGGCTATTCCTATGTGCGTCTGCCGGAGGCCTTCGTGCCCGCCGAGGACATGGGCTACAGCATCGTCGATGTGCAGTTGCCACCGGGCGCCAGCCGGGTGCGTACCGACCACACCGCCGACGCGCTGGAGAAATTCCTGATGTCCCGTGAAGCGGTGGCCAACTCGATCCTGGTGACCGGCTTCAGCTTCTCCGGCCAGGGGGAAAACGCCGCGCTGGCATTCCCGACCTTCAAGGACTGGTCAGTGCGCACCGAGGAACAATCGGTCGCTGCCGAGATCGTGGCGACCAACGCCCAGTTCGCCGCCAATGGTGATGGTGCCATTACCGCGGTCATGCCGCCGCCGATCGACGGCCTGGGCAACTCCGGGGGCTTTGCCCTGCGTCTGATGGACCGTGGTGGCCTGGGGCGTGAAGCGCTGCTGGCGGCGCGTGACCAGTTGCTGGCCAGTGCCAACGGCAACCCGATATTCCTCTACGCGATGATGGAAGGCCTGGCCGAGGCGCCGCAGCTGCGTGTGCAGATCGACCGCGAAAAGGCCCGCGCCCTGGGCGTGAGTTTCGAGGTGATCAACAGCACCCTGGCCACCGCCTTCGGTTCGGCGGTGATCAACGACTTCAGCAATGCCGGGCGCCAGCAGCGCGTGGTGGTGCAGGCCGAACAGGACCAGCGCATGACCCCGGAAAGCGTGCTGCGCCTGTATGCGCCCAACGCCAGTGGCGAGCAGGTGCCGTTCAGTGCCTTCGTCACCACCCATTGGGAGGAAGGTCCGGTACAGATCGTGCGATACAACGGTTATCCGTCGATCCGCATCGCCGGTGACGCCGGGCCCGGTTACAGCACCGGCCAGGCGATGGCCGAGATGGAGCGTCTGGTCGCCGAGCTGCCACCTGGCATCGGCTATGCGTGGACGGGGCTGTCCTACCAGGAGAAGGTCTCCAGCGGCCAGGCCGCGGGCCTGTTCGGCCTGGCCATCCTGGTAGTGTTCCTGCTGCTGGTGGCGCTGTACGAAAGCTGGGCGATCCCGCTGACGGTGATGCTGATCGTGCCGATCGGGGCCGTGGGCGCGGTGTGGGCGGTGATGCTCACCGGTCTGTCCAACGACGTGTACTTCAAGGTCGGCCTGATCACCATCATCGGCCTGGCGGCGAAGAACGCCATCCTCATCGTCGAGTTCGCCAAGGAACTGTGGGAGAAGGGCTACAGCCTGAGTGACGCCGCGATCGAGGCCGCGCGCCTGCGTTTCCGTCCGATCGTGATGACCTCCATGGCCTTCATCCTCGGTGTGATTCCGCTGGCCATCGCCACGGGCGCCGGTGCGGCCAGCCAGCGCGCCATCGGTACCGGGGTGATCGGCGGCATGCTCAGCGCCACGCTGCTGGGCGTGGTGTTCGTGCCGATCTGTTTCGTCTGGGTGCTGAAGCTGTTGAAGCGCAAACCAGCCCCGCTTCACCAGGCTGTCGAGGTAGCGAAGTGATGGTCATGCTCAATCGTGTTCTTCCGTTCGCCCTGGCCGTTACCCTGGCCGGCTGCTCCCTGGCGCCCACCTATGAGCGCCCCGAGGCGCCGGTGGCGGCCGCCTGGGGCGACGCCGTCGCTCATCAGGGTCAGGCGGTGGAGCAGCTGGACTGGCAGGGCTTCATCGTCGATCCGGTGCTGCGCCAGCTGGTTGCCAGTGCGCTGGACAACAACCGCTCCCTGCGCCAGACCCTGCTGGATATCGAGCAGGCCCGTGCGCAGTACCGCATCCAGCGTGCCGATCGGTTGCCGGGCTTGAATGCCGGGGCGTCCGGCAACCGGCAACACCTGCCGGCGGACCTGGCCAGCGACGGGCGCCAGGGCGTCAGCAGTAGCTATCAGGTCGGGCTGTCGCTGCCGGAGTACGAGATCGACCTGTTCGGTCGGGTCAAGAGCCTGAGCGACGCGGCCCTGGAGCAGTACCTGGCCACTGAAGAGGTCGGCCGTGCCGCGCGCATCGCCCTGATCGCCGAGGTGAGCCAGGCCTACCTGACCCTGGATGGCGCCGAGCGGCGCCAGGCCCTGACCCGGCAGACCCTGGCCAGCCGCGAGGATTCGCTGGCCCTGGTCGGCCAGCGGCGTTCCGCCGGCACCGCCACCGCGCTGGATCACCAGGAGGCGCTGGGGTTGGTCGAGCAGTCGCGGGCCGAACTCGAGGCGACCGTGCGCCAGCAGCGCCAGGCCTACAACGCCCTGGTCCTGCTGCTGGGCAGCGCCGAGGCGGCCAGGGCGATTCCCGCCGAGCGCGCGGATGAGCCGATGGTGCTGCACGACATCGCGCCGGGTACACCGTCGAGCCTGATCGAGCGGCGCCCGGACATCCTCGCCGCCGAGCATCGCCTGCGTGCGCGCAATGCCGATATCGGCGCGGCGCGGGCGGCGTTCTTCCCGCGGATCAGCCTGACTGGCAGCTTTGGTACGTCCAGTGCGCAGATGTCCGGGCTGTTCGACGGTGGCTCGCGCAGCTGGAGCTTCATGCCGCAGCTGTCGCTGCCGCTGTTCGATGCCGGGCGCAACCGGGCCGGCCTGAACCTGGCCGAGGTGCGCAAGGATTCGGCGGTGGCCGCTTACGAAGGCACGATCCAGACCGCCTTCCGCGAAGTCGCCGATGCCCTCGCCGCCACCGACACCCTGCGCCGCGAGGAAGCCGCGCGGCGGGCCCTGGTCGATACCAGCCGGGCGACCGTGGCGCTGGCCAAGGCGCGTTACCAGGGCGGGGTGGACAGCCACCTGCGCTACCTGGATGCGCAGCGCAGCAGCTACGTCAACGAGGCCGCTTTCATCGACGCCAGTACTCAGCGCCAGCTGGCCTTGGTCGACCTGTTCCGCGCACTGGGTGGCGGCTGGCCGGACAAGGGCTGAAGTCCTCCTTTGGTTGGCGAGTCCAGCCGCCTGGCCCCGGGGCGAATGCCCAGGGGCCTTTTTTTGGGGGGCTTGGGGTGAGTGGTGGCGTCACCGCCTGCAACGGATCAGCTCGCGAAACCGCCACCGCCACTCTTTTGCCGGAACAGATCAGGCAGCGGGGGCAGCCGCGCCGTCGAGGAACAGCAGTTCGAGGGTCTGCACCGAAGTCGCGCTGGCCGCGCGCCCGCGGCGTTCGGCATCGACGATGCCATACACCATGCTCAGGAACATCTCGGTGAAGACCGCCGCGCTGATGTCGATGCGCAGCGCGCCTGCGCGCTGGCCACGCAGGAAGAAAGCATCCAGGGCGTCGGCATAGGCCCGCCACGGGCGGTTCTGCTCGCTGTCGTCGAACGAGTCGGGGCGGTACTGGAAGAGCAGGAAGATCATCATCTCGCGATGCTTGAGGTGCTCGACGATGAGCCGGCGCAAGGCCGCGATCGGGTCGGGCTCTTCCAGCCCGGCATCGCCGATGACTTGCGCGAGCACCTGTTCGCCGTAGCCCTCCAGCATGTTCACCAGGTTGTCACGGGTGCCGCAGAAGCGGTGCAGCGTCGCCTTGCTGACGCCTGCCGCCTCGGCCAGTTCCTTCAGGGTCGCACGAGGATGGACAACGATCGCATCGGCCAGCGCCTTGAGCAGACGCTCGTCGGTTGTCGGGAGGGACATCGGATGCTCCACAGGGCTGATTGGGCGGCCATTGTGAAGCAAGCACGGGCCTGTGGCATCCATTTGATCGAATGTCGATTCAATCCGGACTTCGCCGTCGCATCCGCGCTTGGGCGCTTAGTGCATTTCGATCAATAACTTGTCACTTTCGGTCATTGAGCGGCGGCGGGGCGGCCATTAATGTCGGCTCCAGACAAACCGACGGGGCCCGATGAGGCGCCCGCATTTTCCGTGATCACCGTGGAGATCGTCATGACCGCCGCCCAATACCCGCACCTGCTTGCCCCCCTCGACCTCGGTTTCACCACCCTGCGCAACCGCACCCTGATGGGCTCGATGCACACCGGCCTGGAAGAGAAACCCGACGGCTTCGAACGCATGGCCGCGTACTTCGCCGAGCGTGCCCGGGGCGGCGTCGGCCTGATGGTCACCGGCGGTATCGGCCCCAATGTCGAGGGTGGCGTGTACTCCGGCGCGGCCAAGCTGAGCACCGTGGAAGAGGCGGAAAAGCACCGGATCGTCACCCAGGCCGTGCACGAGGCCGGCGGCAAGATCTGCCTGCAGATCCTCCACGCCGGACGCTATGCCTACAGCCCCAAGCAGGTGGCGCCGAGCGCCATCCAGGCGCCGATCAACCCGTTCAAGCCCAAGGAGCTGGACGAGGAGGGTATCGAGAAGCAGATCGCCGACTTCGTCACCTGCTCGCAACTGGCCCAGAGCGCCGGCTATGACGGCGTCGAGATCATGGGTTCGGAAGGCTACTTCATCAACCAGTTCCTCGCCGCCCACACCAACCATCGCACCGACCGCTGGGGCGGCAGCTACGAGAACCGCATGCGCCTGGCGGTGGAGATCGTGCGCCGGGTGCGCGAGGCGGTGGGGCCCAACTTCATCATCATCTTCCGCCTGTCGATGCTCGACCTGGTGGAAGGCGGCAGCGACTGGAATGAGATCGTGCAACTGGCCCAGGCCATCGAAAAGGCCGGGGCGACCCTGATCAATACCGGCATCGGCTGGCACGAGGCGCGCATCCCGACCATCGCCACCAAGGTGCCGCGGGCGGCGTTCAGCAAGGTCACGGCCAAGCTGCGGGGCGCGGTGAAGATCCCGCTGATCACCACCAACCGCATCAACACCCCGGAAGTGGCCGAACAGGTGCTGGCCGAGGGCGATGCCGACATGGTCTCCATGGCCCGGCCATTCCTGGCCGACCCGGATTTCGTCAACAAGGCCGCGCAGGGCCGCGCCGACGAGATCAATACCTGCATCGGCTGCAACCAGGCCTGCCTCGACCACACCTTCGGCGGCAAGCTGACCAGTTGCCTGGTCAACCCGCGAGCCTGCCACGAGACCGAGCTCAACTACATTCCGGTGACCCAGGCCAAGCGCATTGCCGTGGTCGGTGCCGGCCCGGCCGGCCTGGCCGCGGCCACCGTGGCGGCCGAGCGGGGCCACCAGGTGGTGCTGTTCGACGCTGCCAGCGAAATCGGTGGCCAGTTCAACGTAGCCAAGCGGGTGCCGGGCAAGGAAGAGTTCTACGAGACCCTGCGCTACTTCGGGCGCAAGCTGCAGACCACGGGCGTCGAGCTGTGCCTGAACACCCGTGTCGATGCGCGGCAGCTGGCCGCCGGCGGCTATGACGAGATCATCCTCGCCACCGGCATCGCGCCGCGTCTGCCGGCGATTCCGGGGATCGAGCACGCCAAGGTGCTGACCTACCTCGACGTGCTGCTGCAGCGCAAGCCGGTGGGCCAGCGCGTCGCGGTGATCGGTGCGGGCGGGATCGGTTTCGACGTGTCCGAATTCCTCGTTCACCAGGGCGTTGCCACCAGCCAGGACCGCGAGGCGTTCTGGAAGGAGTGGGGCATCGACAGCGCCCTGCAGGCGCGGGGTGGTGTCGCCGGGGTCAAGCCCGAGCCCCATGCGCCGGCGCGTCAGGTCTATCTGCTGCAGCGCAAGAAGAGCAAGGTCGGCGACGGCCTGGGCAAGACCACCGGCTGGATTCACCGTACCGGGCTGAAGAACAAGCAGGTGCAGATGCTCAACAGCGTCGAATACCTGGGGATCGACGATGCCGGTCTGCATGTCCGCGTCGGCGAGGGCGAGCCGCAGGTGCTGGCGGTGGACAACGTGGTGATCTGCGCCGGCCAGGATCCGCTGCGCGAACTGCATGACGGCCTGGTCGCGGCCGGGCAGTCGGTGCATCTGATCGGTGGCGCCGATGTGGCGGCAGAACTGGATGCCAAGCGGGCGATCAACCAGGGTTCGCGGTTGGCGGCGGGGCTTTGAGGTAAGGCGTCCAGCCTTGATGTCGAGGCTGGACGCTTTACTTATGAATGGCTTGCCAGTGTTGGGAAAAGGGGCACGTTATTCCAATCCCTGACGATGAGTAGCTGATTCAGGGGCGGACGTGGATTCAGGGACGTTCGGATCTTGGCCGACTAACTGTGCAGGTTTATGTGCACGCCTTTTTTTCTTCGCAGATTCCACCTTGGGCAAAGGAGGCCAATCAGCGGCGGTGGACAGTGGCGGGACAGGTTTTCCGGGCAGGCCGGCTTCGCGAATGATACGCGGCCAGCGGGGTTCCCAACACAGCAGCAGCGATATCCAATGACCCATGGTGTGCAGTGCCAACGCGGGAGAGGCCAGCGCCACAATGCAGGCGACCTGCCAACGCAGCCCGGCACGCCACAACGGTCTGAAGAAGCTGAGGGTTGCCATCACCGACAGCCACGGCCAAGGCGCCTTGCTCAAAAACTTCTTCGGAACAGGCACCGATTGCGGGCCTTCTTCCATGTAGCGACGGATGAACTCCCACAGGTTGGTGATATCGCTGGTGCCATCGGCGCGCTTGCCGACGAAGACGATGTGAAAGTGGGGAAGATCTGGCATGGTCGGCCCCCAGCTCAGAATGAGCTTTCGACCGATGTTGGCCCCTTCGTCCTCACCTACCACAGCCTCGGCGGAGACCTGTTCCCAGTCGAAAACGGTAATGCCGCCGGCGAATTTTGGGCGGTGTAGGTAGACCTGGCGCGTGACTCGGTTGAAGCGGATCAACATCCGGCGTTGAACGAAATTTTCTAAGTTTATAAAAATACGTGCATAACGAAGCACCACCCAAAACAAGCATGCCACGAATGCGATCAGAATTACTCCTGTAACGTAATCTCCTGTTTCCGCAGGCCTTCTCGAAGAATAGTAAACCCCAGAAAACCAAACCTCATTAAACATTAAAGCGAAGCTGGAAAGATCGTATAAAAAATAGACAATGGCCAATGTCATAAATGTAATAGCACCACGCCTCTCCTGTGATTCTCCGGCTTGTAGCTCAATATAGGTTCCATTCAACTCGTGGACTGATCCATCCGCAGAAGGAGAGTCACTAACTCGATCATAAATTCCGGGGCGTTTATCCTTGCCTTTTCCCGCCCGTTCGACCGCTAGAATTTTTTCCAGTTTATCTTGCCATTGCTCGTTTTCACGAGGCGAGGTCTGGATATACCAGAGCATCCATTCGAGCCAGTACATTCAGCTTACCTCCTTCAGCGCTTCATAGAGCTTTTGCAGCTCTGTTTCCTGATCCTTGAACGGCTTTAACAAGCTATCCGACTCCCACTTCTTGAGGCAGCTATGCCAACACCACTCCTCTATCTTGGAGGGGGAGAGATATATTATTGCCACACTAATTCCTAGGGTAACCAAGCTACCAACACCGATTATTTTCAGCATTACCGATGGAAGCCCGGAACCTGCCAACCCCTCTATCACCGCAATGAATCCTAACTGGCTATTCTGTCCAAATATGAATCGCAGCAATGGACCGGCAAAAGAAATCGCTACCATTCCAGCAAGCAGCGACATCCCCAATGATAAAATGCCTCGGGCAAAGTAGGCGCCACCAAGTATTCTATATTCATTATCAAAGGCCTTTTTGCCATCTTTTAAGTCTATGACAGCAAGCATGACACCACCCACAGTCGCCAGACTTCCCCCCACCAACCGCAACCCACCCAACGAAACCCTAGCTCCCTGACTCACCACTCCCGTCGCATACCGATTCGCAACCATCTGCACACCACTCGCCGCCAGCTCGATGCCCGCAGCCGTGGTAATCAGAAACGCCGCCTGGAATTCGAGGTACTCCTTCTCCCCCTCATTCTTCGTTGAGGCCTTGACCCCGAGAATGATTCCTTCGAGCAGCGCCAACAGCACGCCACCCCGAAGTTGGTGAAACCCACCACCCCCACCGTTCTGGAACTCACGCATCAGCGTGTCGCGCACCCTGCCGATATGGGCGTTCACCTGCCCCGCCACCCGGTTCGGATTGGCCGTCTGGCCTGAGGCCGCCAGTTCGCTCATGCGCAGACGGGTCGTCACCTCGCCCAACCCCGCATACACGAAGCCGAGCATCGGGCTCAACAGTCGTCGATCTACCGCGTTGGCTGGCAGCAGTTTCAACAGGTATTGGTGAAGCCAGGCGAACGGGACCAGCGTAACGGCGAGACGCTGTGGATCGAACCAGCGATGAGCATCGCTCACCACCGCACTCTGAACCGCCGCATCCGCCTTGATCAGCAGATCGACGACCTTCTGGAACCAGCCACCGGCAGCGCCCAGTTCAGCGACGATGGTGTCGGCGGTCAGGTCGTTGGCCGCGGCTTTCGCCTTGGTAAACGCCTCCCGGGTTTCCTTCTCGATGTCGACCTGGTTGCGCGTCAAGGCGCGCCAGACCAGGTTGCGCTTGGTGATTTCAGTGCCCGCCCACCAGGACGCCAGCTTCGCCTCGCCCCCTCTGCTGCCGTTCATGCCGAGCAAGCACAGGGCGATCTGGCTCGCGAACGCCTGCCCCCAGAGCGGCTGGTCGCGATCATAGAAGTCGAGCGCCTGTTCGAGCATCTCGCTGTCCAGCCAGGCGAGATGGTCCACGCCACGCTTGTCCATTTCGTCCTGGGCCAGGCGATCGCGCCTGGCGAATTGTTCCTGGATGTCCATCTTGGCATCCCAGTCGAGCATGGCTTCGTACTTGTCGAAGGCCGCTGCCTTTCCGGACTCGGCCTGGGCCAGCACGCGCTCGGGGTCATGGTGCTCGCCCTTTTCGGCCGGGCTGCCAACGCGCGTGCCGAAGCGGCTGGCGTTCATCATGTCGTAGGTCTTTTCGTAACTGACCTTGCGCTCGGCCGCTTCGACGGCGTTCTCGACATAGCCTTGCTGCATGGCCGCCTTCACATCGTCCAGGGCCTCGGCCACCACATACTTGCGCTCGTTGCTGATGCCCTGTGCATCGACAGTCTTGAGCCAGGGCAGGTTGATCTCGACGGCGTCGTTACGCCAGGCATTCAGCTCCTGAACGATGCCGATCGGGTCATCGAGCACCAGGGCGACACCACCCGCGTCTACCATCCGGTCGAGGGCATTGCGGTAGATCGAGTCCATGTCCCTCGGCGCCTCGCCCGGGGCCAGTGCGCTCCGGAATGGAGGAAAGGCCTGCTTTTCCAGCAAGGTTCTGGCGGCGGCATCCTGGGTTGCCAGGAACTCCGCGACAATGCTGTCCACCTGCGAAGGCGTGATGACGTCATCGAAGACACCGCAGCTGTTGGCCAGGGTGCGCAGGTCGAATTTCTGCAGGAGGTCGCGGTAGCGGTTGACCTTCAGGTAGCGGTCGAGCATGTCGGGACTGAGCGGGTCCGGCGTGAACAACAGGCGCGCCTCATCAACGTCTTCCGGGTCGGCCACGCTCAGGGTCCATCCTCCCAACGCCGAGACGCCACCTAGCGGCGTGCCCGGCTCATAAGACAGGACGGGCTGCAGCAGGCCCGAGTCATGCACGCGGTAGGTGCCTTCGCACAGGTAGTCCTTGCCCATGCGCTTGACGAACACATAAACGTAGCCCTCACGAATGCTGCGCACGGCGTAGCGGCTGTGGCTGAGCGGGAGCGTCAGGCGCTTGCCCAGATGGGCGGGCAACGCTGGGGCCAGTTGCTCGACGATGCTCCGGTCTTGTCCGGACACCACGCCGTAGCGCAGCGGCAGGATGATGAGATTGCGCTTGCAACTGACACACGGGCTGAGCGGCTCGTCGGTGCGTGTTCGGTTGGAGGCCTCGCGGCTGATGGCGAGTATCTCGCTCAGGGAGTAGGTGCGTTTGGACATGGGGAGCTCTCTCGTTTCGATACGGGCCGGACTTATTCCCCCACATCCGGTGCATAACCTCTCGATAGCATTTAGGTAGGTAATCACTTGAGGGCTGGAGCAAGTGTTGCCGACCGCTGAAAACGGGGGATTACTGGGGAAAAAATTCCGCTGAGATCCTGCATGCCGATCAGCGGCGGATATATAGGAAAAGTCCCAAGCCCTGCGGTGAAAAGGCTGCGCTTTCAGAGAACTTGCGGCGAGCAACGCTGATTTGGGACCGCTGTGCGGTCCTTCGTGGTGGTTCGTCAACGACAAGCCGCGCTCCTGCAGGGGCGCCGAAAATCATGTCGAGGGCGGTACAATCTCGCCATGCTCAGTCTCCCCCAAGCCCCCCTGCAACGCCTGTCCCTGCCCTGGCTGACCCAGTCCGGCATCGACGCCGCCATCCTGCGCCTCGACCTGATCGACCCGCTGGTCAGCGGCAACAAGTGGTTCAAGCTCCTCGAACACCTGCGCCTGGCCCGGGCCAGCGGCGCGCCGGGCATCATCAGCCTCGGCGGCAACCACTCCAATCACCTGCACGCCCTGGCCGTCGCCGGCCAGCGTTTCGGCTTCGCCACCGTCGGCCTGCTGCGTGGCGAGCCCCAGGACACCCCGACCACCCGCGACCTGCAGGCGTTCGGCATGCATCTGCACTGGCTCGGCTACGGCGGCTATCGCGCGCGCAACCAGCCCGGTTTCTGGGCGCCCTGGCACGCGCGCTATCCCGGTTGGCACTGCGTGCCGGAAGGTGGCGGTGGCGAGCTGGGGGCGAAGGGCTGTGCGCTGATTGTCGAACAGGCGCGGGCGCAGTTGCCGCTGCTGGGGTGGGACGACTACGACGCCTGGTGGCTGGCCGCCGGGACCGGGACCACCCTGGCCGGGTTGGTCATGGCGGAGAAGGGCGCCCATCCGGTGCATGGCGCGCTGGCGGTGCCCACGGGCTACGGCGTGGAGGAAAACCTGTCGGCGCTGACCGGCTACCACCTCCATGAAGCCTGTCGCGGCGGTTTCGCCAAGGTGGACGCCGAGCTGCTGGCGTTCATCGAGGACTGCGAAAGGACATCCGGCGTGCCGCTGGAACCCCTGTACACGGGCAAGGCGCTGATGGCCCTGCACGAAAAAGCCGGGGCCTTCAGCAGAGGCACCCGGCTGATCTTCGTTCATACCGGCGGCCTGCAGGGCCGCCGCGGCTTCGTCTAGTCCTTGGACGGCAACATGCGCAGCAGCGTGTTGTCCTTGCGCACGTAGTGGTGATACAGCCCGGCCAGGGCATGCACGCCGATCAGCCAGTAGCCGAGGGTGGCGAACCATTCGTGCCAGCCCTTGACCGTGCGCGCCAGTTCCTTGTCCGGTTGCACCAGCGCCGGCAGCTCGAAACCGTAGAAGGGGATCGGCTTGTCGGCGGCGCTGAGCACGGTCCAGCCGGCCAGCGGCAGGCCGATCATCAGCCCGTAGAGCATCCAGTGCACCAGGTGCGCCAGTCCGGTCTGCCAGGCGGGCGGGGCGGGCAGGATGCGCGGCGTCGGCCGGGTTATCCGCAGCAGCAGGCGTAACCAGACCAGCAGGAACACGCTCAGGCCCAGCATGAAGTGCAGGGTCTTCATCAGTTCCCGTTCCGGAGTGTCCTTGGGAAACAGGCCGCGAAACTCGATGCAGGCGTACACCGCCGCCAGCAGCACCAGCATCAGCCAGTGCAAGGCCACGGACAGGCTGCCGTAGCGCTCCCGGGTATTGGTCAGGGTCATGAAGCGTTCCTCGTCGGTCGTTGGCTGCGCTCTTTGCGGCGCTGTTCTTCCACTCTAATAGCTGATGGCCGTTACGGCAGGTGGAATGCGCAAAAAAGACCGGGTCAAGGCTAATGCCGATCAGTTATGCCAATTGGGGCCGCTTCGCGAGCAAGCTCGCTCCCACAAGGTAGGCGCAATCCTGTGGGAGCGAGCTTGCTCGCGAAGGGCTGCAAAGCAGCCCCAGAACGCTAACTGACCAGCATTAGGGTCAAGGTGCCTGGATCAAGGGCGTGGGGGGATTTTCCGCCAGTTGCGGCCAGTGGTCGGCGACCAGGAAGGCCCGTTCCACCTCGTGCCAGTCGCCATCCTCGCCGGGCTGCAGGCGCACCATCAGCTGTGCCTGGGCCTGCGGATCGAGGGCGGCGAGCCAGGTGTGCAACTGTTGTTCGGTCCACACCTCGCTGGCGCTGACCCGCGCCGGACCGAGCCAGGTCTGCCGCGGCAGCAGTTGCCAGCGGCCGCCGGTGCTGCTGGCGTGGAATGCCGAACAGTCGCGCCGATGCAGCCAGCGCCCGCGCAGATGCCCGGGATACACGCCGCGCGGCGCATCGGCGTGGGCCGGCCAGGGGTAGAACAGGTAGCCGCCCAGCCACAGGTGCGCCTCGACCCGTTGCAGGCCCAGTCCGGCGAGGGCTTCGCGGCTTTCCGCACGCCCCGAGATGGGCAACTGGTGCTCGGCCAGGTGCGCCAGCTTGCGGTCCAGGCGGTCGTGGCAGCCGGGGCCCAGCCAGTGCGCCGGGTCGAGGCCGTCGCCATGGTCGGGGCCGAGGTAGAACTTGATCGCCAGTTCCAGGTGATGCACGCCTTCGCGGTCGCGCAGCACCATGTCCAGTTCACCGAGGGTGTGGCCGCCCTGGCGGATCGGCAGGTTGGCGGCGAGCAGTTCGACACCGGGCGCCTGCTGCAGGGCGAACTGCCACAAGCGCTCGTAGTACAGGCCCAGGCGGCGGCTGGCAGAGCGCGCCAGCCAGTCCAGCAATGGCGCGGGCTCCTGCTCCAGGTGCAGCAGCCAGTGTTGCAGGCGCTGCGGATCGTCGACCCAGGCACTGGCGCTCAGCGGATGCCGCTGCGGCCACGGGGCGTTGGCCAGCAGCGGCGGCGACAGCAGGGTCCAGGCCAGATCGCGGACCGCGGGCTGGCGCAGATGGCGGGGCAGGGCGTCGAGGCTGGCGAACGGATTCATCCAGCGAGCATAGCCCGTTTGCCGCCAGCCGGGGCGCTGGCCCATAATCGGGCTTTTCGCAACCGTGCTTTATCCACGTCGCAGAGCCTTGCAGGAGCCCCATGGAGCAATTTCGCAATATCGGTATCATCGGTCGCCTTGGCAGCTCGCAGGTGCTCGATACCATCCGCCGACTGAAAAAATTCCTGCTGGAGCGGCATCTGCACGTCATCCTCGAGGACACCATCGCCGAAGTCCTGCCCGGCCACGGCCTGCAGACGTCCTCGCGCAAACTGCTGGGCGAGGTCTGCGACCTGGTCATCGTGGTCGGCGGCGACGGCAGCCTGCTCGGCGCCGCCCGCGCCCTGGCCCGGCACAACACCCCGGTGCTGGGGATCAACCGCGGCAGCCTGGGCTTTCTCACCGATATCCGTCCCGACGAACTGGAAGTGAAAGTCGCCGAGGTGCTCGACGGCCACTACCTGGTGGAAAACCGCTTCCTGCTCCAGGCCGAAGTGCGCCGCCACGGCGAGGCCATCGGCCAGGGCGACGCCCTCAACGATGTGGTCCTGCACCCGGGCAAGTCGACGCGGATGATCGAGTTCGAGATCTACATCGACGGCCAGTTCGTCTGCAGCCAGAAGGCCGACGGCCTGATCGTCGCCACCCCGACCGGCTCCACCGCCTACGCCCTGTCCGCCGGCGGGCCGATCATGCATCCCAAGCTGGACGCCATCGTCATCGTGCCGATGTACCCGCACACCCTGTCCGGGCGGCCGATCGTGGTCGATGGCAACAGCGAGCTGAAGATCGTCGTGTCCCAGGACATGACCATCTATCCGCAGGTTTCCTGTGACGGCCAGAACCACTTCACCTGCGCCCCCGGCGACACCATCACGGTGAACAAGAAGCCGCAGAAGCTGCGCCTGATCCATCCGCTGGACCACAACTACTACGAGGTCTGCCGGACCAAACTCGGCTGGGGCAGCCGTCTGGGTGGTGGAGGCGACTGATGCTCGATCCAGCGCGCAGTTTCGACCTGATCGGCGATGTACACGGATGCGCCCACACCCTCGAACGCCTGCTCGACAGCCTCGGCTACAAGCGCCAGGGCGGGGTGTGGCGGCATGCCCAGCGCCAGGCGCTGTTCCTCGGCGACATCATCGATCGCGGCCCGCGTATTCGTGAGGCCCTGCATATCGTTCACGACATGGTCGAGGCCGGCCAGGCGCATTGCATCATGGGCAACCATGAATACAACGCCCTGGGCTGGACCACCCCGGCCCCGGCCGGCAGCGGCAAGACCTTCGTGCGCGAGCACACCCCGCGCCACGCCCGGCTGATCGACGAAACCCTGACCCAGTTCGCCCAGCACCCCGGCGACTGGCACGACTTCCTCGGCTGGTTCTACCAGTTGCCGCTGTTCGTCGATGCCGGGCGCTTCCGCCTGGTCCATGCCTGCTGGGACGGGCGGGTGATCGACACACTGCGCCAGCAGTATCCGCAAGGCCTGATCGACGAAGCCTTCGTGCGGGCCTCGGCGCAGCCCGACACCTTCGCCCACCTGGCCTGCAACCGCCTGCTGCGCGGCACCGACATGCGCCTGCCGGACGGCCTGACCCTGACCGGTGGCGACGGCCTGACCCGCGCCTTCTTCCGCACCAAGTTCTGGGAAGAAGACCCGCAGACCTACGGCGATATCGTCTTCCAGCCCGACGCGCTGCCGGCCGAGGTGGCCAGCGCGCCGCTCAGCCACAGCCAGAAGAATGCCCTGCTGCGCTACGCCGAGGACGAGCCACTGCTGTTCGTCGGGCATTACTGGCGCAGTGGCAAGCCGGCGCCGATCCGCGCCAACCTGGCCTGCCTGGACTACAGTGCAGTGCTCTACGGCAAGCTGGTGGCGTACCGGCTCGACGAGGAAACCCGTATCGATCCACGCAAGTTCGTCTGGGTCGATGTGGAACGGCCGGAGGCCAGTCAATGAATGTGGTTGAAGTCCTGCGCCTGCCGTTGAGCGCCGACCTGAGCGGTTTCGTCCAGCTGTTGCGGCGCCTGCAGGTGGCGCACCGGGTCACCGAGGAGCAGGGCGCGCAGGTGCTCTGGGTCGACGAGACACGGGCTGCAGAGATCCATCGCCTGTATCAGTTGCATCCGCTGGGCGATGTCGATGCCGACCTGCTGCCACCCGCGGCGGCGCCGGAGCAACGCCCCGGGGTGGGCGAACAGCTGCGGGTCAGCAAGGCCACCGCGGCGATCCTCCTGCTGAGCCTGCTGGTCGCCGGCCTGACCGGCCTCGGCGACAACCTCGAGACCCTGCGCTGGCTGACCTTCCTCGATTTTCACGTGAAGGGCGACTACGTCTATTTCACCCCGCTGGAGGTCAGCCTGCAGGCCGGCCAGTGGTGGCGCCTGCTGAGCCCGATGCTGGTGCATTTCGGCATCCTCCACCTGGCCATGAACGGGCTCTGGTACTGGGAGCTGGGGCGGCGCATCGAATGGCGCCAGGGTGCCCTGCGCCTGCTCGGCCTGACCCTGGTCTTCGGCCTGGTGTCCAACGCCGCGCAATACCTGTTCGGCGGTCCGAGCTTGTTCGGCGGGCTGTCCGGCGTGCTTTACGGCCTGCTCGGGCATATCTGGCTGTACCAGTGGCTGGCGCCCAGCCCGCTCTATCGCATGCCTCGCGGCGTGCTGGTGATGATGCTGGTCTGGCTGCTGCTGTGCCTGTCCGGGCTGGTCAGCCTGCTCGGTTTCGGCCAGATCGCCAACGCCGCCCATGTCGGCGGTCTGTTGGTCGGATGCCTGAGCGGACTCTTGGGCGGGGCGCTGGCCCGGCGTAAACTGACGACTTGATTTGGGAGACGCTATGTCCACTTTTGCGCAAATGATCGAAAACATCACCCCGGAAATCTACGAGAGCCTGAAGCTGGCCGTGGAAATCGGCAAATGGGCTGACGGGCGCAAGCTCACCAGCGAGCAGCGCGAACTGTCCCTGCAGGCGGTGATCGCCTGGGAGCTGCAGAACCTCCCAGAGGAGCAGCGCACCGGCTACATGGGCCCGCAGGAATGCGCCTCGAAGTCCATCAGCGTGCCGAACATCCTGTTCAAGTCGGATGCGATCCATTGATCGAAGTCGGCCGTGGTTCCATTCGCAAGATGGCCGCGCGTCTCGAGACGCCGGTCGTGCAATACGCCTTCCGCCTGGATGAGGTCGAAGTCCCGGTCAACCCGATGATCGGCCAGACCGTGCGCCTGGAGTACCTGGGCGCGATCCACTGCAGTCATTGCGGCAAGCGCACCAAGACCAGCTTCAGCCAGGGCTACTGCTATCCCTGCATGACCCGACTGGCCCAGTGCGATGTCTGCATCATGAGTCCCGAACGGTGCCATTACGACGCCGGCACCTGCCGCGAGCCGTCCTGGGGCGAGCAGTTCTGCATGACCGACCATGTGGTCTACCTGGCCAACTCGTCGGGGATCAAGGTCGGCATCACCCGCGCCAGCCAGCTGCCCACGCGCTGGCTCGACCAGGGTGCCAGCCAGGCCCTGCCGATCCTGCGGGTCGCCACCCGGCAGCAGTCCGGGCTGGTGGAAGACCTGCTGCGCAGCCAGGTCGCCGACCGCACCAACTGGCGCGCGCTGCTCAAGGGCGATGCCGAACCGGTGGACCTGGCCTCCGTGCGTGACCAGCTGTTCGACAGCTGCGGCGACGGCATCCGTGGCTTGCAGGAGCGCTTCGGGCTGCAGGCCATCCAGCCGCTGCATGACGGCGAGCCGCTGGAGATCCGTTATCCGGTCGAGGCCTACCCGAGCAAGATCGTCAGTTTCAACCTGGACAAGAACCCGGTGGCCGAGGGCACGCTGCTCGGCATCAAGGGCCAGTACCTGATCTTCGATACCGGCGTGATCAACATTCGCAAGTACACGGCCTACCAACTGGCCGTGCATCAGTAAAAGGACCGCCACATGCGCACCGAACAGCCGCAAGTGATCTACCTCAAGGACTATCAGGCCCCCGAGTACCTGATCGACGAAACCCACCTGACCTTCGAGCTGTTCGAGGACCACACCCTGGTCCACGCCCAGCTGGTGATGCGCCGCAACCCGGCGCGCGGTGCCGGCCTGCCGCCGCTGGTGCTGGACGGCCAGCAACTGGAACTGCTCAGCGTCGCCCTCGACGACCAGCCCCTGGGCGCCGCCGACTACCAGCTCGGCGACAGCCACCTGACCCTGCAGCCGAAAGCCGCGCAGTTCACCGTCGACACCAGCGTGCGCATCCACCCGGAAAGCAACACCGCGCTGGAAGGCCTGTACAAGTCCAGCGGCATGTTCTGCACCCAGTGCGAGGCCGAGGGCTTTCGCAAGATCACCTACTACCTCGATCGCCCGGACGTGATGAGTGCGTTCACCACCACGGTGATCGCCGAACAGCACCGCTACCCGGTCCTGCTCTCCAACGGCAACCCGGTGGGCAGTGGCCCGCAGGACGACGGCCGGCACTGGGCGACCTGGGAAGACCCGTTCAGGAAGCCGGCGTACCTGTTCGCCCTGGTCGCCGGCGACCTGTGGTGCGTCGAAGATACCTTCACCCGCCAGTCCGGGCGTGACGTGACCCTGCGCATCTATGTCGAGCCGGAGAACATCGACAAGTGCCAGCACGCCATGACCAGCCTGAAGAAGTCCATGCGCTGGGACGAAGAGGTCTACGGCCGCGAATATGACCTGGACATCTTCATGATCGTCGCGGTCAACGACTTCAACATGGGCGCCATGGAAAACAAGGGCCTGAACATCTTCAACTCCAGTTGCGTGCTGGCCCGCGCCGAAACCGCCACCGACGCCGCGCACCAGCGGGTCGAGGCGGTGGTCGCCCACGAGTACTTCCACAACTGGTCGGGCAACCGCGTGACCTGCCGCGACTGGTTCCAGCTGTCGCTCAAGGAAGGCTTCACCGTGTTCCGCGACGCCGAGTTCAGCGCCGACGTGAACTCGCGCACGGTCAAGCGCATCGAGGACGTGGCCTACCTGCGCACCCACCAGTTCGCCGAGGATGCCGGCCCGATGGCCCACGCCGTGCGCCCGGACAGCTTCATCGAAATCTCCAACTTCTACACCCTGACCGTCTACGAGAAGGGTTCGGAAGTGGTGCGCATGGTCCGCACCCTGCTCGGCGCCGAGGGCTTCCGCAAGGGCAGCGACCTGTACTTCGAGCGCCACGACGGCCAGGCGGTGACCTGCGACGACTTCATCAAGGCCATGGAAGATGCCAACGGCGTCGACCTGACCCAGTTCAAGCGCTGGTACAGCCAGGCGGGTACGCCGCGTCTGGCGGTCAGCGAACGTTATGACGCTGCCGCGCACACCTACAGCCTGACCTTCCGCCAGAGCTGCCCGGAAACCCCGGACAAGGTCGAGAAGAAGCCGTTCGTGATCCCGGTGGAACTGGGCCTGCTCGACGCCCAGGGCCACGACCTGGCGCTGCGCCTGCAGGGCGAGATCGCCGCCGCCGGCACGTCCCGCGTGCTCTCGGTGACCGAGGCCGAGCAGACCTTCACCTTCGTCGATGTCGCGGCCAAGCCGCTGCCGTCGCTGCTGCGAGGCTTCAGCGCACCGGTCAAGCTGGCGTTCCCCTACGATCGCGACCAGCTGATGTTCCTCATGCAGCACGACAGCGACGGTTTCAACCGCTGGGAAGCTGGCCAGCAACTGTCGGTGCAGGTGCTGCAGGAACTGATCGCGCAGCAGCAGAAGGGCGAGCAACTGGTGCTCGATCAGCGCCTGGTCACCGCCCTGGGCAGCGTGCTGGGCAATGACGCGCTGGACCAGGCCATGGTCGCCGAGATGCTTTCGCTGCCGAGCGAGGCCTATCTCACCGAAATCAGCGAAACCGCCGATGTCGATGCCATCCATGCCGCCCGCGAGTTCGCCCGCAAGCAACTGGCCGAGCAGCTGTTCGACGGCCTGTGGGCGCGCTACCAGGCCAACCGCACCGCCTCGCGGCAGACCGCCTACGTGGCCGAGGCCGAGCACTTCGCCCGCCGTGGCCTGCAGAACATCGTCCTGTCCTACCTGATGCTCAGCGGCAAGCCGCAGGTGCTGGAAGCGACCCTGGAGCAGTTCGATGCCTGCGACAACATGACCGAACGCCTGACCGCCCTGGCGGTGCTGGTCAATTCGCCGTTCGAGGCCGAGCGGGCCAAGGCCCTGACGGCGTTCGCCGAGCACTTCAAGGACAATCCGCTGGTCATGGACCAGTGGTTCAGCGTACAGGCCGGCAGCACCCTGCCGGGCGGGCTGGCGCGCGTGCGCACGCTGATGGAGCATCCGGCGTTCACCCTGAAGAACCCGAACAAGGTGCGTGCGCTGATCGGTGCCTTCGCCGGGCAGAACCTGGTCAACTTCCATGCCGCGGATGGTTCGGGCTATCGCTTCCTGGCCGATATCGTCATCGAGCTCAACGCCCTGAACCCGCAGATCGCCTCGCGGCAACTGGCGCCGCTGACCCGCTGGCGCAAGTATGACGACAAGCGTCAGGCGCTGATGAAAGGGGAATTGCAGCGGATCCGCGATTCGGGATCGCTGTCCAGCGATGTGTTCGAGGTGGTGAGCAAGAGTCTCGCCTGATGTGAGAGAAGGCCGCGAAAGCGGCCTTTTTCTTTTTTCGTCAGTGCGGGCCTCATCGCGGGTAATGCCCGCACAGGGTTCTGTGTCTTGCTGGAATCTTGTGGGAGCAACTGTCTTGGGGCTTGGTGCTGGTGCTGAGGCTTGCGTGCATATCCATTGGCCAAGGCGACGCTGAATCACCTTTTCGCCCTTACGGCGACCCACTTTTGCGCTTTTCAAAAGTGGGTCGCCGTAAGGGCGAAAAGGTGATTCAGCGTCGCCTTGGCCAATGGATCAACACACGATTCCCGCACCCGTACCCGCAGCGCTCAACACAAAGCATCTGATTACCGTACCTCTGGTTCAAGACACAAGCGGGCATTGCCCGCGATGAGGCCTACAGCAACACCCGCGATCTTCCGATAACAAAAGATAACGTCCCGTTCGTTGTCAGCCCTTCGCAAACCCCGATAGGATGGCCAGCAGCTATTGCAGGGCTCTGGAACACGGTTTTTCGCAGTGCCTGCAAATGGATTGACCCAAATAACAAGAATCGGGGGACAGATCTATGACCGGGCCTCATACAGCGGGTACTGGCAGTGCGCATCGCGCGCGCCCTTGGGCTCTGGCGACCGGCGCAGCATTGCTGCTGGCGATGGGCTTGTGGACCAACAGCGTCGAAGCGGCGACCACCGCCGCGGCACCTGAAGCCGAAGTCTGGTCGAGCCTTTCGACCAAGGCCGACAAGGGCCTGCTGCTCGACGTGACCAGGGCCGGCGCGCGCCTGGTCATGGTCGGCGAACGCGGTCATATCCTCTTCTCCGATGACCAGGGCAAGACCTGGACCCAGGCCAAGGTGCCGACCCGGCAACTGCTCACCGCCGTGACCTTCGTCGACGACAAGCACGGTTGGGCGGTCGGCCACGACGCGCAGATCCTCGCCAGCAGCGACGGCGGCGCGACCTGGAGCAAGCAGTTCGAAGACCTCTCCCGCGAAGCGCCGCTGCTCGATGTCTGCTTCGACAACCCGCAGCACGGCCTGGCCATCGGTGCCTACGGCGCCATGTTCGAAACCAGCGACGGCGGCCAGCACTGGCAGGACGTCAGCGAGCGCCTCGACAACCCCGACCAGCTGCACCTGAACGGCATCGCCCGGGTCAAGGACGCCGGCCTGTTCATCGTCGGCGAGCAGGGCACCCTGTTCCGCTCCGGCGACGACGGCCAGACCTGGCAGAAAGTCGAAAGCCCCTACGAGGGCTCGTTCTTCGGCGTGATCGGCACCGCGCAACCGCGCACCCTGCTGGCCTACGGTCTGCGCGCCAACCTGTACCGTTCCACCGACTTCGGCGACACCTGGGAGCAGATCGAACTCCAGGCCGCGCGCGGACCACTTCAATTTGGCCTGTCAAACGCTACGCTTCTCGATGATGGCAGTCTGGTACTGGTGGGGAACGGCGGCACGGTCCTGCGCAGCAGCGACGACGGCGTGACCTTCAACGTCTTCAACCGGGCCGACCGCCTGGCCCTGGCGGGTGCCAGTGGCCTGTCCGACGGCAATCTGATCCTGGTGGGGCAGGGCGGCGCTCATTTCGCCGCCGCCACCGGTGCCGAGAGGGCGCAACCATGACCGTTCGGGAGTCGTTCAGCATGAATCAACACCATCAGGACAAGCCGACTGTGCTCGAGCGCCTGATCTTCAACAACCGCCCGGCAGTGATCGCCATCTGTCTGCTGGTGAGCATTTTCCTGTTCTGGCAGGCCACCCTGATCCGTCCGTCCACCAGCTTCGAGAAGATGATCCCGCTGGAGCATCCGTTCATCCAGAACATGCTCGAGCACCGCAATGACCTGGCCAACCTCGGCAACACCGTGCGCATCTCGGTGGAAGCGGTCAACGGCGATATCTTCGACAAGGACTACATGGAGACCCTGCGGCAGATCCATGACGAGGTCTTCTATGTGCCTGGCGTCGATCGCTCGGGCCTGAAGTCGCTGTGGAGCCCGGCGGTGCGCTGGACCGAAGTGACCGAGGAAGGTTTCTCCGGCGGCGAAGTGATCCCCAACACCTACAACGGCTCCCAGCAAAGCCTCGATGCCTTGCGCGACAACGTGCTCAAGTCCGGGCAGATCGGCCGTCTGGTGGCGAACAACTTCAAGTCGAGCATCGTCGACGTGCCGCTGCAGGAGTCCTACCCGGACCCGCAGGACCCGGGCAAGCAGATCAAGCTGGACTACCAGCAGTTCTCCCACCAGCTGGAAGAGAAGATCCGCGACAAGTACCAGGCGCAGAACCCCAACGTGAAGATCCACATCGTCGGCTTCGCCAAGAAGGTCGGCGACCTGATCGACGGCCTGATGATGGTGGTGGGCTTCTTCGGTATCGCCCTGGTGATCACCTGGATCCTGCTGTACTGGTTCACCTGGTGTATCCGCAGCACCATCGCCGTGCTCGTCACCACCCTGGTGGCGGTGGTCTGGCAACTGGGCCTGATGCATGTGGTGGGCTTCGGGATCGACCCGTATTCGATGCTGGTGCCGTTCCTGATCTTCGCCATCGGCATTTCCCACGGCGTGCAGAAGATCAACGGCATCGCCCTGCAGTCCAGCGGCGCCGACAACGCCCTGACCGCGGCGCGGCGGACCTTCCGCCAGCTGTTCCTGCCGGGGATGATCGCCATCCTCGCCGACGCCGTGGGCTTCATCACCCTGCTGATCATCGATATCGGGGTGATCCGCGAACTGGCCATCGGCGCCTCCATCGGTGTCGCGGTGATCGTCTTCACCAACCTGATCCTGCTGCCGGTGGCGATTTCCTATGTCGGCATCAGCAAGAAGGCGATCGAGCGCAGCAAGCGCGACGCGACCCGCGAGCACCCGTTCTGGCGCCTGCTGTCGAACTTTGCCAGCGCCAAAGTGGCCCCGGTGTCCATCGTCCTGGCCCTGCTGGCCTTCGGCGGCGGCCTCTGGTACAGCCAGAACCTGAAGATCGGCGACCTCGACCAGGGCGCCCCGGAGCTGCGTCCGGATTCGCGCTACAACAACGACAACGCCTTCATCATCGACAACTACTCGACCAGTTCCGACGTGCTGGTGGTGATGGTCAAGACCCCGACCGAAGGCTGCTCGGCCTACCAGACCATGGCGCCGATCGACGAGCTGATGTGGACCATGGAGAACACCCCCGGCGTGCAGTCGGCGATCTCCCTGGTGACCGTGTCCAAGCAGATGATCAAGGGCATGAACGAGGGCAACCTGAAATGGGAAAGCCTGTCGCGCAACCCTGAAGTGCTGAACACCTCGGTCTCCCGCGCCGACGGCCTGTACAACGCCGACTGTTCGCTGGCGCCGGTGCTGGTGTTCCTCAACGACCACAAGGCCGAGACCCTCGACGGCGTGGTCAAGGCGGTCAAGGCGTTCGCCGACACGCACAACCGCGAGGGCCTGGAGTTCCTGCTGGCCGCGGGCAACGCGGGCATCGAGGCGGCGACCAACGACGTGATCAAGTCCGCCGAGCTGACCATCCTGATCCTGGTCTACATCTGCGTGGCGGTGATGTGCATGATCACCTTCCGCTCCTTCGCCGCGACGCTGTGCATCGTCCTGCCGCTGGTGCTGACCTCGGTGCTGGGCAACGCCCTGATGGCCTTCATGGGCATCGGCGTCAAGGTCGCGACGCTGCCGGTGGTGGCCCTGGGCGTGGGGATCGGTGTGGACTACGGGATCTACATCTACAGCCGCCTGGAGAGTTTCCTGCGCGCCGGCCTGCCGCTGCAGGAGGCCTACTACGAGACCCTGCGCTCCACCGGCAAGGCCGTGCTGTTCACCGGCCTGTGCCTGGCCATCGGCGTGTGCACCTGGATCTTCTCGGCGATCAAGTTCCAGGCCGACATGGGCCTGATGCTGACCTTCATGCTCCTCTGGAACATGTTCGGCGCCCTGTGGCTGCTGCCGGCGCTGGCGCGTTTCCTGATCAAGCCGGAGAAGCTCGCCGGGCAGAAGGGCAACTCGATCTTCGCCCACTGATCCTGTCGGGAACCCTGCCGCGGGCCAGACGTCACAACGTCTGGCCCGCGCTGCATTTGGGCTATCATTGCGCCTTTCCTTCGCCATGGCAGTTCTCCGATGACCACCCTTTCCCACGCCCTGCAAGCCTGCGACATGCTGCTGATCGACGGCCTGCACGCCTTCGACTTCGTCTTCGATGACAGCGGCCTGCGCATCGAATGCATGGATGGCCGTGCCCTCAAGCGCTGGACCTTCACCCTCGCGCAGATCGACGCGGCCCGTGCCGAGGGCGGTGACTGGCTGATCACCGGCGACAGCGGCGAGCACCGCCTGGTGTGCCTGAGCGCACTGCGCGCCTCGGAAGAAGATGAAGACGACGATGAAAGCGCTGCCGAGCCTGCTGATCGCTAGTGCCATGAGCCTGACCGCGCAAGGCCATGAACTGCTGGTGGGCAGCTACACCGACAGCCTCTACCGCTACCGCTTCAGCGCTGGACGCATCGAGGCGCCGCCGTTGCAGGTCGTGGCGACCCGCAATCCGTCGTGGCTGACCCTGTCCGTCGATGCGCGCCAGGTGTTTGCGGTCAACGAGCAGGCCCCAGGGCGGGTTTCGGCGTTCAGCCTGGACCGGCAGCATGGCTTGAGCGCGTTGAACCAGGTGAGCAGCGGCGGCGCTGAACCGACCCACAGCAGCCTGAGCCATGACGGGCGCTTCCTGTTCGTCGCCAACTACGGCGGCTCCACTGCCGAGGGCGGCAATCTTGCCGTGCTGCCGGTGTTGGCCGATGGTCGCCTGGGCGAGCCGGTGCAGCAGGTTCGGCATGCCGCGAGCAAGGTCGATGCTGAACGCCAGGCGACGCCGCATGTGCATTCCATGGTGTCGTCGCCGGATGGTCGCTATGTGTTCGCCAGTGACCTCGGTGCGGATCGGGTCTTCGCCTATCGCTATGACGGCGACAAGGCCCAGCCACTTGAAGCCTTCGCTTCGGTGGCGCTGCCGCCCGGCAGCGGGCCGCGGCATCTGCTGTTCAGCGCCGATGGCCGGCATGCCTGGCTGACCCTGGAAATGAGCGCGGCGGTAGCGGTGTTCGATTACCAGGACGGCCGCCTGACCCTGCGCGACACGGTCCCCCTGACCGGCAGCAGCGATCCCGGGGCCAGGGCGGCGGGTGCGCTGCATGCCTCGGCGGACGGGCGTTTCCTGTATGCCAGCAATCGCGGGACGGCCAACGAGCTGGTGGTGTTCGCCATCGATCCGGTCGATGGTGGATTGAAGCTGCTGCAGCGGCGCTCCGTGGAAGGCGACCACCCACGGGAATTCGCGCTCGACCCGTCGCAGGCGTTCGTGTTGGTAGCAAATCAGAAAAGCGCTGAAATCGTGGTGATCCGCCGCGATCGTGACAGCGGCAAGCTGGGGGAGGTGGTGCAGACATTCAGTCAGGCCTCGCCTTCGGACCTGAAGTTCATCGACTGACTATCGATGGCCTCGATAGTCGTTACTGGTGCAATGAATTTTTCCCGGTGGCGGCAGCGGCGTAGTTTTGAACCCAAGCCAGACGGCTCTTCAACTCAACGTTTTCGAGGCCAGACCGATGAACTTCAATCTCTTCCCCGTGATCGCCGCTTCTGCCATTTCCGCTTCCGTGGTCCAGGCCGCCAATGCTCATGTCGAGCTGAACGAGCGCAAGGCCGCCACGCCCAGCTACACCACCGAATACCTGCGTCAGAGCGCCAACTTCTATGCGGCGCTGGATCACAAGGCCAGCCACTGAGCCAAGAACGCGACGATCAGTGTGGGAGCGGATTCATCCGCGATCGGCGGCGAAGCCGTCGTAAAACCTAAGTCCCAGGTTTTCCTGACACACTCGGGACTCAGGTTTTATGGCCGCTTCGCGCCCAATCGCGGATGAATCCGCTCCCACACTGATCGAGGTGGCTTATCTGGCCATGATTGCCCTGAACAGCTCCGAGTCCAGCCAGCCCTGCAACCACGCGCGCAAGCGCGGGTAGGGTGCCTCGGCGAACCACTGCGGTTCGACCCCGGCGAACTGGCGGATAAACGGCATCAGGGCGGCATCGGCCAGGCTCGGATGCTCGGCCAGCAGGTAACGCTGCGCGCCGAGCCGCCGTTCCAGGTCGGCAAGAATCCCCTCCGCCTGCTGCCGGTAGTGCTCCCGCGAATGCTCGGGATAGCGCTCGGCATACTTGTAGTGGTTCAGGTGCACCTTGAACTCGCCGTCATTGCGCGCGATCAGTTCGTCGATCCGCACATCGCCCTGTAGCCGCCAGTCCTGCGGATCATTCTGCTCCAGCGCCCAGCGCATGATCTCCAGGCTTTCCTCCAGCACCCGCCCACCCAGGTCGAGCACCGGCACCGTGCCCTTGGGTGACAGCGCCAGCATCTCGGCGGGCTTGGCCTTCAGGCTGACTTCCTCGATGCGCAGCGCAACCCCCGCATAGCGCAGGGCCAGGCGCGCGCGCATGGCATAGGGGCAACGGCGGAAGGAATACAGGATCATCCGTTGACCTCCAGGGTGCTCAGGCCATTGCCCTGGCGCCGCACCTGGATCTGCACGCCGATCCGCTCATGCATTTCCTGGACGTGGGAGATCACCCCGACCTTGCGCCCCTGGGCCTGCAGGCCATCGAGGGCATCCATCGCCAGTTGCAGGGATTCCGGATCGAGGCTGCCGAAACCTTCGTCGATGAACAGCGATTCGATGCGCAGCGTGCTCGATGCCATGGACGCCAGCCCCAGTGCCAGCGCCAGGGAAACCAGGAAGGTCTCGCCACCGGACAGCGAATGCACCGAGCGCAGTTCGTCGCCCATCTCGGTGTCCTGCACCAGCAGGCCGAGCTGGCTGCCACCGCGTTTCAGGCGATAGCGCCGGACCAGTTGGCGCAACTGATGGTTGGCGTGATGCACCAGCAGGTCGAGGTTGTAGCCCTGGGCGATCTTGCGGAAGGTGTCGCCGCTGGCAGAGCCGATCAGGTCGTTCAGGCGTCCCCAGCGCAGCATGTTCTCCCGCGCTTCGCCGATGCGTTCGGCAAGGGCCTGGCTGGCCTGCTGGCGACGCTGGTCCTCGGCCTGCTGCGCTCGCAGCTCGGCGCACTGGTGCTCATGTTGTTCCAGCTGCTGCTGGCTGGCGAGCAGGGCCTCCTGCAGTTCGTCGAGGGAGCGCTCGCTGAGGTTCAGCGCCTGGTGCTGCTGCACCCGCTCGTCGCGCTCCTGCACCCGTACACCGGCCTGTTCCACGGCTTTTTCCGCCGCCTGCAGGCGCTGGCGCAACTGTGCGACCTGCTCGTCGTCCATGCCCAGCAGGGCATCCAGTCCCTGTTCGTCCAGTTCCGGATGGGCCTCGCGCCATTGGCCGATGGCCGCCTCCAGTTGCTGGCGCTCCTGGTCGAGGGCCAGGTGCTGTTCTTCCCGCGCCTTCAGTTCGCTGGCGAGGGCCGCGGCTTCGGTACGGGCTTCCTGCAGTTGCTGGTTGCTCGTGGTTTCGGCGGCGCGCGCCTGTTCCACGGCCTGCTCCAGTTGCTGCTGCCAGTGTTCGGCGTCGCGGTGTTCACCGATGAGTGCGCCGAGCGCCTCGCGGGCCTGTTGCTGCTGGGTTTCGAGGGCCACGAGTTGCTGTTGCAGCTTGTCCAGTGCGCGCTGGCGTTCCTGCTGTTTCGCGTCGTCGCTTTCCCGCTGCTTCAGGCGCTGCGCCAGTTCTTCCTGCTCGTCCTGCTGCTGCTCGAGCAACTGCTTGCGCGCGCTCAGGCGCTGGTCGAGGTCGAGGAAGGTCGGCGCCGGATCCTCTTGCAGCGCGGCGAAGATCTCCGCCGGCAGCAGGCTGGCGAACGGTGCCAGGTCCTGCTGCAGGCGTTGTTCGTCGCTGCCCAGGGCATCCAGTTGCTGGTTCAGTTGCAGGGCCGCCTGCTGGCTGGCTTCACTGGCCTGCTGCAGTTCGTGCTGCAGGCGCGTGGCGTCCTGTTGCAGGCTGAGCAGGGCGCTCTGGCGCTGCTCGTCGCGGGCGATATCGTCGTTCAGTCGGCGCAGTTGCAGGTCGAGCCATTTGCTGCGTGCGGCGGCATCGTGTTCGGCCAGCTGTGGATAAAGTGCGTGGCCCTGCAGTTCCGGGGCCAGGGCCTGGACCTGGGCGTTCAACTGCTCCTGCTGGTGCTGGTATTCCTTGAGCTGGCCCTTGACGCTGCCGAGCTGCGAACGCAGGTCGTCGAGCTTCTGGTTGAGCTGGTCGACGGCGCGCTGGGCGTTGGCTTCCTCGTCCTGATCGTGACGGGCGAGGTTCTCCAGCAGCGCTTCCGGCTGGTGATAAGGGTGCTCCAGGCTGCCACAGACCGGGCAGGGCTCCTCGTCCTGCAACTGTGCGCGCAGTTCTTCGACGCTGGCGCTGCGGGCCAGGCGCTGGCGTTCGAGCAACTGGCGGGTCAGGGTCAGGGCCTGTTCGGCGGCGATCTTTTCCTGCTTGCCCTGCAGGCCGGCGGCCATCAGCTCGGTATGTTGCTGCTGGGCGGCCTGCTGGCGTTCGCCGAGGGCGTGCAGGCGCTGTTCGACTTCCTGCTGGCGGTTCCACAACTGCGCCAGCGATTCGAAACCGCGCTGCAGCTTGCGGTTGTCCTGCAACAGGGTGCCGAGCAGGCCGATCTGTTCGGCGAGGGCCTGGGGCTCGGCGTCGGCTTCCTTGAACAGCAGCTCCAGCGCATTGCGCAGCTCCGCACACTGGCGGGCCTGGGTTTCGGCGCGTTGCTGCAGGGCCGGCAGCTCTTCGCGCCCCTTGCCCAGGCGATTGGCGGTGAGCATCACCTGCTGCAACTGACCGCGATAGGCATTCCAGGAGCCGCCGAGGTCGGCGAGCGCTGCGCTCTGCTCCAGCTGAGCGCCGATGGCCGCCAGGGTCTGTTCGTGGCGCTGCTGGTGTTCGATCAGCGCCGCCAACTGCACCTGGCCATCTGTGCAGGCCTGTTGCGCCTGCTGGCTGGCGTCGCGATCGCGCTTGAGGTCCTGGTCCAGGCGGGCCAGGTTGTTCTGGATGTTGAAGGCTTCGCGCAGGTGCGGGGCGTTGTCGTGCTGTTGTTCGCGGGCGGCGGCCAGGGCTTCGCGGGCCGCGTTCAGGGCCTGCTCCAGTTGCGTCTGGCGCTCGCCCAGTGCGCTTTGCTGGTGACGCTGCTGTTGCAGTGCGACGGCCAGCGGCGTCAGCTGGTTCAGCACATCCTGGCGCCGGGCGAACTGGTGACGCTGCGGCGCCAGTTGTTCCAGGCGGGTCAGGTTCAGGCGTTCGCCGGCCAGTTGTTCCCATTCCTGGCGGGCAGTGGCGAGGGCTTCGGCAGCGCTGCGCTGTTGCACCTGCAGGGCCTGCAACTCGTTGAGCCAGTTGCGCTGCTGTTCGAGCTGGCGTTGTTGCGCCTGTTCGTCCTTGAGTCGCTGCTGGGCGGCGGCGAGGTTGTCATCGAGCGCGGCGCGATCCTCCTCGCTCATCGGCAGGACACCACTGGCGTCCCGCTCCAGGGTGTCGTGCGCGTCTTTCGCTTCCCGCGCCTTGATGAAGGCGCGACGGCCCAACTGGCTGTAGATCGCCGTGTTGGTGAGCTTTTCCAGCAGTTCGCTGCGCTCTTTGTCGTCGGCCTTGAGGAAGGCGCTGAACTCGCTCTGGGCCAGCATCACCGCGCGGGTGAACTGGGCGAAGTTGAGGCCCAGGCGCGCTTCGATCAGTTGCTCGTACTCGCGCTTGCTCTGGTTGCTCAGCAGTTGCTGGCTGTCCAGGTCGTGCAGGCTCTGGCGGCTGCCCTGCAGCTTGCCGTTGGCCTTGTCGCGGGCGCGGTTGGTTTCCCAGCGGGCACGGTAGCGGCGGCCGTCGATCCCGACGAAATCCACCTCGGCGAAGGCGCTGCCGGTACCGCGTCGCAGCAGGGTGCGCGGGTCGTTGGTGAGGATTTCACCGTCAGCATCGGGGACCTTGGTTTCCCGGCCGATGTTGTCCAGCCGCGGTACCGTGCCGAACAGCGCCAGGCACAGGGCATCGAGCAGGGTGCTTTTGCCGGCGCCGGTAGGTCCGGTGATGGCGAACAGGCCGGCGCTGGCCAGCGGTTCGGCGGTGAAATCGACTTCGAAGGGACCGGCCAGCGAGGCCAGGTTCTTCAGGCGAATGGCGAGGATCTTCATACCGGCTCCTCCTCTTGCTGGACTTCCTGCAGGAGCAGGGCGAAATCGGCCAGGGTCCGCTCGTCGGCGATGCTGCCGTAGCTCTGCTCCCAGGCGCGGGCAAAGAGGTCTTCGGGACGCAGCTGGCTCAGTTCCATCAGGCGCTCGTCGTCATCGCCCTCGGCAGTGGCGCGCCCGGCATACTCGGCGGCGATGCGCACCAGGCGCACGGCCTTGCCCTGCAGGGCGGCCTCGATCTGCTGGCGCAGGTCGGGTTGCGGCTCGTCCAGTTGCACGCGGACCTCCAGCCAGGGCTGGCGCTGCGGGTCGTCGAGCAGGTCGGGTTCGGGCAGCTCGGTCAACTGCACGAGCACCTCGGCCAGTGGCGCCGGACCGACCCGCTGCAGGGCCACGGCCCGCGGCACGCGCCGGCTCTCGACGCTGACCAGGCTGGCGCCCTTGAACTCGATTTCGAGGATCTGGTGCGGGTAGTTGATTTCCGAGAACGACAGCGGGATCGGCGAGCCGCAATAACGGATGCGTTCCTCGCCGTTGACCTGCTGCGGCTTGTGCAGGTGGCCGAGGGCGACGTAGCCGATCTCGCTGCCGAACAGGCTGGCGGGCAGGGCCTCGGCGTTGCCGATGATCAGGCTGCGTTCGGAGTCCTCGGACACCGAACCGCCGGCCATGTGCGCGTGGCTGATGGCGATCAGCGCCTGCTTCGGCTGGCGTTTGCCCAGGGCGGCGGCGATGAGTTTTTCATGGACCTGGGCGATGCCGCGCAGGTAATCGTCGCCGAGCAGCGCCCCGGTGACTTCCGCCGGACGCAGGAAGGGCAGGGCCAGGCACCAGCCCTGGACCTTGCCTTTGGCGTTGCTCAGCGGCACCAGCAGGCGCTCGGCGTCCAGTTCGCCGTCGTCCAGCCATTGCACGCGGCCGAGGGCGTGGGTGCGCAGGCGGCGCATCAGCGCGGCGGGCAGCTCGATGCGCGAGCCGGAATCGTGGTTGCCGGCGATCATCACGATGGTCAGCCCCGGCTGCTGCTCGTGGGCCTGGACGATGAAGTCGTAGAGGCGTTCCTGGGCCTTGACCGGCGGGTTGACCGTGTCGAAGACGTCCCCGGCGATCAGCAGGGCATCGGGTTGGCGCAGCTTCAGCTGGCCGAGCAGCCAGTCGAGGAAGCAGGCATGTTCGAAATCGCGCTCCTGGCCGTGCAGGGTTTGCCCCAGATGCCAGTCGGAGGTGTGAAACAGACGCATGGGTAGTCCCGGGGTGATCTGGGCGAGAGATAAAGCCGGGTATGGTACCTGAATGTTGCGAGGTTTTATCCGGGCTGGGGTAGTGCTGTAGGAGCTGGCTTGCCTGCGAAGGACCGCAAAGCGGTCCCGGTTCCCGACCCAGAGTCAGGCAATCAGGGACCGCTTTGCGGTCCTTCGCAGGCGAGCCAGCTCCTACGGTACCGTGCTAAACCGTCGGGTTATTTGGGGTACAGCGGCGGCAGGCTGCCATTCTCGCCCTGCGTCGGCTGCGCCTGTTCCGCCGCCGGAATGGTGCTGATCGCCCGCCACAGGTCCTCGCCCTGCCAGTACTGCCCGGCCTCGCTGTACAGCGCACTGTTCAGCCCGTCCAGCGCATCCGACAACGGCACGAAGCGCGCCGCCATGTCGGCCAGGGTCTGCGGCTGCTGCCGGGCCCAGGCGTCCAGGGCCTGGCGGGTGGCCTGCGGGTCGTTGGCCTGGCAGGCGCGCTTGAGGTCGTCGAGCAAGGTGCGCGGGCTGGGGCCGGCCTGGATCGCCCGGGCCACCGCCGGCTGCGAACGGGCGCGCCACCACAGGGCGAAACCGGCGATGGTGGTCAACGCCAGCAGCAGCGTGCTCAGTTGCCAGGGCCACAGCAGCCGGCTGCCCTGGTCCGTGACCACGCTCGGCGTGTCCGCGCTCAGCGCCGGATTGTCCTGCACGTTCAGGCTGCGCGCCGGCAAGCTGCTGTGTTCCAGATGGTCCTCGCGGGTGTTCCACCACACCACTTCGAGGCTCGGCAGTTCCAAGCTGCCGCTGTGGGTCGGAACCAGCGCCTCGCGTTCCTCGCGGCTGCCGATCAAGCCGCGCTCGTCGATCTGGTTGCGCAGTTGCGGCTGGTCCGGGTAGCGGCGCAAGCCGTTGACCTCGATGCCGGGCAGGGGCGTCAGCTGGGTGCTGGACAGGCCCTCGGCCTTGACCGTGACCCCGCGGGTCAGCGAGTCGCCGATCTGGACCGGTGTCTGCGTCGGGTCGGGGCTCCAGTGTTCTTCCAGGGTCAGGCTGCGCGCCGGCAGCCACGGGGCGCCGGCCGGGTAGCCAAGGGGAATCGGCTTGACCCGCAGCGGCAGCTCCCGCGAGGCGACCCGCACCTGGCTGTTGCCGGCGGCGTCGGAGCGCTCGCTGTCGGTACCGGCGCTGGTGGCGCTGAAGGTCAGGGCCGGCACCGTGACTTCGCCGCTCTGCTGCGGATACAGGGCATAGCGCATCTCGATCACGCCATGGCGGATGCCATTGATCAGCTTCTCGTAGGTGCGCGACTCGCCCAGCGGTTCGATCTTCACCCCGTCGAGCTGCAGCGGGCTGAGGCTGCTGTCGTCGTACAGCGACACCGAATGGTAGATGCGCAGGGTCAGCACCGCCTGGGCCTGCACATAGACGCTGCTCTGGTCGAGGCTGGCCTCGATGAACACCGGGGCGAGCAGGGTGACCGGGGTGTCGTCGGCGGCCTGGACCTGCAGCTGGATCGGTTCGCTGTGCAGTTCGCCGAGGTGCAGCGCGGGGATTTCCAAGGTTCCGGCGCGTCGCGGCATCAGGGTCACGACCCAGCGCGTGGTGGCTTCGTTCTGTCCGTCGAGGGTGTTGAGGCTGTTGAGCTGGCGCGTGCCGCGGACTTCGAAATCCGCCTGCAGCGGCGCGAGGTCCGGCTTGCCGAACTGGGTGACATCGCGGATTTCCAGGGTCAGTTCCAGGGTCTCGGCGGTGCTCAGGTGGCTGCGGTCGACGCTGGCCAGCAGCTCCTGGGCCAGGGCCGGTACGACGAAGAAAAGGCTGAAGACGAAGGCGCAGACGCGGCTCATCGATGGGTTTCCTGAAGTTGTTGCTGTTCGTACCAGAATTTGCGCCGCAACAATTGTGCCGGATTGTCCGGGATCTGCCGCAGCCATTGTTCCAGGGCCTGACGCTGCTCGGCGTCGAGCGTGCTGCCGGTGGGGCGCTGCGGCGGCCGGGTGACGGACTCGTCGTCACTGTCGGCGGCGGTCTGCGGGGTCTGGCTGGCTGCCTGATCCTGCGTCTGCGCGGGCTCATCGGCGGTCTGCCCGGCCTCATGCTGCTCGCTGCTCTGCTGCTCGTCGTCGCTGTTCTCGCCGGGAATCGGCTGGCCCGGCTGTGGCGGGGTTTCCGCCTGCGGCTCTTCGGGCGGCGGCGCCTGTTGCTGCTGGCGCTGTTGCAGCAGTTGCTCCACCAGGGCCTTGTTGGTCAGTGCCGGTTGCAGGTCGGGCTGGCGTTCCAGGGCTTCTTCGTAGGCATCCGCCGCCGCTTCCAGTTCGCCGCCGCGGGCCAGGGCATTGCCGCGGTTGTAGTGACCGCTGGCGCTGTCGTCGAGGGCGAACTGGCGCGCCGCGCCGGCATAGTCGCCGGCTTCGTAGAGGGCCCAGCCTTTCCATTGCGGGTCCTGGAAATGTTTCGCTGCCTCCGCTGGGCGTTTCTTCTTCAGCAGATGCTGGCCCTGCTGGTCGGGACGCCGCCACAGGTCGCTGAACTCGAAGGCCTGCGCGGGCTGCGGCAGGCAGAACAGCAGCGGCAGGCAGAACAACCAGCCACGCCGCCCGGCACAGGCGGCCAGCACCAGCAGCGGCAGGAGCAGCCAGTAACCCTGGTCGGCCCAGGTATCGAGCTGCACGGTCTGGCCGTCGTTGCCCAGGGCTTTCGGTTTGTCGAACAGGCCGAGGCCGCGCAGGTCGAGGTCATCGATGCGGGCGTGACGGTAGCGGCCGCCGAACTCGGCGACGAAGCGCTTGAGGCTGGAACTGTCCAGCCTGGGCACGAGGATCGCGCCGTCGGCGTCCTTGAGCAGCTCGCCATTGGCCTGTTTCACCGGCGCGCCCTCGGCGCTGCCGACGCCCAGCATCAACAGGTCGGGCCCGTCGCGGTTCAGCGCCTGGGCGATACCCTGGCGTTCTTCATCGCTCAGCGCCGAGGCGATCAGCAGCAGCCGGCCCTGGCCCAGTGCGCCCTGGGCGAGCAGGGCCAGGGCCTTGCGCACGGCAAGGTCGGCGCGCTGCCCCGGTTGCGGCATGATCCCCGGCTCCAGGGCTTCGAGGAGGTTGCGGCTGGTGCTGAGGTCGTCGGACAGCGGCACCAGGGTGTGCGCGCTGCCGGCGTAGACGACGATGGCGGTCTGGCTGTCGCGCCGGTGCTCGAGGAGGTCGATGATCTTGCGTCGTGCCTGCTCCAGGCGGGTCGGCGGGCTGTCTTCAGCGAGCATCGCCGGGGTCAGTTCGAGGAGGATCACCAGCGGATCGGCGGGACGCTGGCGGGTTTCCTCCAGGCGTTGCCAGCTCGGCCCGAGCAGGGCCAGGACGCCGAGCAGCCAGGCCAGGCCGAGGGCGATCCAGGGCAGTTTGCTGGCGTGACCGCTGCCGCCGCCGAGCAGCACGCCATGGAAGGCCGGCGGCAGGATCATCTGCCAGCGGCCGGCACGCTTCTGCCGGTGCCAGAGCTTCCACAGCAGCCAGCCGAACAGCGGCAGCGTCAGCAGCCACAGCGGACGCATGAAATGCGGCAGGACCTCGCTCATCGGCGCCTCCGCAGGCGCAGGCGCTTGAGGCGCTGGCGCCATTCCGGGTGCGGCTGGAGGAAGTCCGGGCGTCGCAGCAGGCGCTGCAGCAGACGTTGCAGCAGGTGATCGGGCCAGCGCTCGCGGATCACCAGGGCGATGCTCAGCAGCAGCGCCGCGGCCAGCGGCCAGGCATACAGTGCCTCGGCGGTGCGGGCCTGGGTCGGTTGCTGCTCCACCGGTTCGAGCAGGTCGAGGGTGTCGCCGATGGTCTTGAGTTCGGCGCCATCGCGGGCCCGGAAGTATTCGCCATGGGTGATCTGGGCGATCTCGCGCAGCGAGGCTTCGTCGAGGTCGAGGCTCGGATTCAGGCCGAGCTGGCCGAGGGTGCCGCTTTCCTCGGCGCTGGCGCCGATGCCGATGGTATAGATGCGGATGCTCTCCTGGGCGGCCAGGCGCGCCGCGGTGAGCGGGTGGATCTGCCCGCCGTTGTTGGCGCCGTCGGTGACCAGGATCAGCACGCGGCTGTCGGTGGGACGCAGGCGCAGGCGCTTCACTGCCAGGCCGATGGCGTCGCCGATCGCAGTGTTCTTGCCGGCGATGCCGATCTGCGCATCGTCGAGGAAGCTGCGCACGGTGCGCCGGTCGAAGGTCAGCGGCGCCTGCAGGTAGGCCTGGCTGCCGAACAGGATCAGGCCGACCCGGTCGCCTTCACGCTGCTGCAGGAAATCGCCGAGCAGTTCCTTGACCAGGGCCAGGCGGCTGACTTCCTCGCCCTGCCAGTTCATGTCGGGGAAATCCATCGAGCCGGAAACGTCCACCGCCACCAGCAGGTCACGGCCGCTGGCGGCAACCGGCAACGGCTCGCCGAGCCACTGCGGACGCGCCGCGGCGCACAGCAGCAGGAGCCAGACCAGCACGAACGGTGCCTGCTGGCGCCAGGTCGGCAGGTTGAGGCGTGCGCGGCGTCCGGCGAGGCCTTCCAGTTCGTCGAGGAAGCTGACCTTGAGCACCGGCTCGCCGCTGTCCGCCGCCGGCAGCAGCAGGCGCGCCAGCCAGGGCAGCGGCAACAGGGCGAAGACCCACGGCCAGGCCAGTTCAAACATGCTTGCGAATCCAGGTTTCGACCGCCTGGTTGAGCCCGGCGATGGCCTTGTCGTCGAGGCGGCACTCGGGCTTGTAGGTGCCCTCGACGAGGATCATCCAGCGGGTCAGCCCGGCGGCCGGGCAGCGGTTGTCGAGAAAGGCCAGCCATTTGCGGCCATTGAGGGTGTGGCTGTGGCTGTCCGGGTAATGGTTGCGGCACAGGCGCTTGAGCAGCGCGTTGATCTGCTGCAGCCAGGCGCCGGCCGGCGCGCCGTCGTAGGGCTTGGGCAGTTGCGCCAGTTCCGCCAGGGCGGCGACGCGGATCGGGTCCAGCGGCTGTTCGGCGCGCGGCACCGGGGCCTGGCGCGGCCGCCAGTGGCGCAGGCGCCAGGCGCCCCAGCCGAGCAGCGGCAGGATCAGCAGCAGCGCCCACCAGCCCGGGGCCGGTGGCCAGGCACTGATCGGTGCTGGGGCGATCAGCGGTTGCAGTTGCGCCAGTGGATTCATCGCGGTTTGCCCGCCCGTTGCGGATCGAGGTATTCGCGCAACTGCTCGATCATCTCGCTCTGGGTGCTCAGCGGCATCAGCACTACCCGCAGTTTTTGCGCGAGCATTTCCCAGCGCTCGATGCGCGCCTCGCTCTGCTGGCGGTAGCTCTGCCGCAGGTTGCTGTCCAGGGTGTCCAGCTCCAGTTGCGCGCCGCGCTGGGCGAAACGCAGCAGGCCGGCGGCGGGCAGGGCGTGGTCGAGGGGGTCGGAGAGCGGCAGCAGGAGCAGGTCGCAATGTCGCGACAGCAGGCTCAGTTGCTGCTCGACGCTGGGGTTCAGGGCGCGCTCGTCGCACAGGATGATCGCCAGGCTGCCCGGGCGCAGCACCTCGCGGGCGCGGCGCAGGGCGATGCCGAGGTTGTCGCCTTGCGGCACGGCCTCGGTATGCAGCGCCTGGTTGACCCGGGCCAGGCGGTTGAGCAGTTGCAGCAGGCTCTGCTTGCTGCGCCGCGGCTTGATCTCGTGGTGTTCGTTGTCGCCGAAGACCAGGCCGCCGATACGGTCGTTGTGGCCCAGCGCGGCCCAGCCGAACAGCGCCGCGGCCTGGGCGGCGAGGACCGACTTGAACATCAGCCCGGAGCCGAAGAACAGTCGCCGGCTCTGCTCGACCATGATGAAGATCGGCCGCTCGCGCTCCTCGTGGAACAGCTTGGTGTGCGGCTCCTGGGTGCGCGCGGTGACCCGCCAGTCGATGTTGCGCACGTCGTCCCCGGCCTGGTACACGCGCACCTGGTCGAAATCCACGCCGCGCCCGCGCAGCCGCGAATGGTGCAGGCCGACCAGCGGGCTGCGCTGGCCGGGGGCGGAAAAGATGCGGACCTCGCGCACCCGATGACGCATCTCGATCAGCTCGGCGAGGCTGATGCGGATGCCGGGCTCGGCCAACAGTTGACTGGGCATGGGTTCAGGCGACGGCGACGACGTCGAGGATGCGCTGGATCACCCGGTCCTGGTCGATCCCGGCCGCTTCGGCCTCGAACGACAGAATGATGCGGTGGCGCAGCACGTCGAACAGCACCGCCTGGATGTCCTCGGGGCTGACGAAATCGCGCCCGGCCAGCCAGGCATGCGCCCGTGCGCAGCGGTCCAGGGCGATCGAGCCGCGCGGGCTGGCGCCGTAGGCGATCCAGTCGCCCAGCTCGGCGTCGTACTTGGCGCCGTTGCGTGTGGCCATGACCAGTTGCACCAGGTACTCCTCCACCGCGTCGGCCATGTACAGGCCGAGGATTTCCTTGCGCGCGGCGAAGATCGCCTGCTGGCTGACCCGCCGCTCGGGCTTGGTCTCGCCGTGCAGCGCTTCGCCGCGGGCCTGCGACAGAATGCGTCGCTCCACCGCGGCGTCGGGGAAGCCGATCTTGACGTGCATGAGGAAACGGTCGAGCTGGGCTTCCGGCAGCGGGTAGGTGCCTTCCTGCTCGATGGGGTTCTGCGTCGCCATCACCAGGAACAGCGGCGACAGCTCGTAGGTGCTGCGACCGACGCTGACCTGGCGCTCGGCCATGGCTTCGAGCAGGGCCGACTGGACCTTGGCCGGGGCGCGGTTGATCTCGTCGGCCAGCACCAGGTTGTGGAAGATCGGCCCCTGCTGGAACACGAAGCTGCCGGTTTCCGGGCGATAGATCTCGGTGCCGGTGATGTCCGCCGGGAGCAGGTCGGGGGTGAACTGGATGCGATGGAACTGCGCCTCGATACCGTCGGAAAGTTCCTTGATGGCCTTGGTCTTGGCCAGGCCGGGGGCGCCTTCGACGAGCATGTGGCCGTCGGCCAGGAGCACGATCAGCAGGCGTTCGACCAGTTTTTCCTGGCCAAGGATCTGGGTTGAAAGAAAGGTGCGCAGCGCGATCAGCGCTTCACGGTGTTCCATCGTCGACGGTTCCTGGAATGAGGCTCCGGGCTGGCGTGCAGCGTCCGGGCAGAGGCGGATACTTTAATCCATCCGGGGGCCTGCCGACTAACGGTGGCGGGGGAAAATCTTCAGGGGCAGGGGTGTCGAGGGCAAACTCCTGGTCGGCAATCGAGAGGGCGTCGGGCTCAGTGTGGGAGCGGATTCATCCGCGATCGGCGGCAAAGCCGTCGTAAAACCTGAGTCCCGAGTCTGCCTGACACAACCGGGATAGCGGTTTTACGGCCGCTTCGCGCCCGATCGCGGATGAATCCGCTCCCACACTGACCGCGGCGCGCGCTCGAGGTGTTCAGCGCTCGCTGACGAAGGTGCCGATGTCCTTGAGAATCACCTTCAGCGCCTGCTCCACCTCATCCAGGTCGCCCAGCGCATTCTCCAGGCTGATCTCCAGCACGTCATCGCCACCGAACAGGTCGGTTGCGCCCGGCGCGGTCTCGATCAGCAGGCGGGTGGCGCTGAGGGTCACCTTGATGTCGCGCAGGGTATCGCCTTCCTCGTCCAGCAGCAGGTCGATATCGTCCTCGTCCGGATAGCGGCTCATGATGAACAGCTCGCCCTTGGTGCTGTTGCTGCCCAGGGTGGCGAGATTGTCTTCTTCGTCGTCGGCCGGGTTGGCGAAGATCAGCGCGGAGGTCAGTTGCATGGCGGGCTCGATAGGAGAATTGAAACGCGAGTTTGCCAGTCTTTGCCGGGCGGATAAATCACGGGTTGCTCCTCGTTGTCCGAATATGTCGCAGCATCGCAAGCAGGGGCGGGGGGCTGTCGTTAAGCTGCGATGTCGATGGACCTCCGCAAAGACGCAGTCGCCTGCCGCGCCAGTGGTTTTTGCAGACGTCCATTCCCGGTGTGACCGTTCGGTCAGCCCGGCAGCCGCTCTTTAGCATTCCCCACCGTTTTGCCCGCCATTGACTATGGTTGATGCGGGATAAAGCGGACACGCGCGACGCTTCACCCAATAACAAAGCCCAAGCGGAGTACCACAGATGGCGTTTTTCACCGCAGCCAGCAAAGCCGACTTCCAGCATCAACTGAAAGCGGCCCTGGGGCAGCACATCAGCGAGCAGGCACTGCCACAAGTGGCGCTGTTCGCCGAGCAGTTCTTCGGCATCATCTCTCTTGACGAACTCACCCAGCGGCGCCTGTCCGACCTGGTCGGCTGCACCCTCTCTGCCTGGCGCATCATCGAGCGCTTCGACCACAACCAGCCCCAGGTCAACGTCTACAACCCCGATTACGAGCGTCATGGCTGGCAGTCGACCCACACCGCCGTGGAAGTCCTGCACCATGACCTGCCGTTCCTGGTGGACTCGGTGCGCACCGAGCTGAACCGCCGCGGCTACAGCATCCACACCCTGCAGACCACCGTGCTCAGCGTGCGTCGCGGGGCGGCCGGCGAGCTGCTGGAGATCCTGCCCAAAGGTACCCAGGGCGAGGGCGTGCTCCAGGAATCGCTGATGTACCTGGAGATCGACCGTTGCGCCAACAACGCCGAACTCGCCGTGCTGACCCACGAACTGACCCAGGTGCTGGCCGAAGTGCGGGTCGCCGTGGCCGACTTCGAGCCGATGAAGGCCAAGGTTCGCGACCTGCTGGCGCTGGTCGAGCAGACCCCGTACGCCGCGGTCGAAGGCGAGAAGGCCGAGGTCCAGAGCTTCCTCGAATGGCTGGTGGGCAACCATTTCACCTTCCTCGGCTACGAAGAGTTCGTGGTCAAGGGCGATGCCCAGGGCGGCCACCTGGCCTATGACGAACAGTCCTTCCTCGGCCTGGCCCGCCTGCTGCGCACCGGCCTCACCGCCGACGACCTGCGCATCGAGGACTACGCGGTCAGCTACCTCAACGAGCCGCTGCTGCTGTCCTTCGCCAAGGCTGCCCATCCGAGCCGCGTGCACCGCCCGGCCTACCCGGACTACGTATCGATCCGCCAGCTCGACACCGACGGCAAGGTCATCAAGGAATGCCGCTTCATGGGCCTGTACACCTCCGCGGTGTACGGCGAAAGCGTCCGCCAGATCCCGTACATCCGCGACAAGGTCGCTGAAGTCGAGCGCCGTTCCGGCTTCGATCCGAAGGCCCACCTGGGCAAGGAACTGGCCCAGGTCCTCGAAGTGCTGCCGCGCGACGATCTGTTCCAGACCCCGGTGGACGAGCTGTTCACCACCGTCATGTCCATCGTGCAGATCCAGGAGCGCAACAAGATCCGGGTGTTCCTGCGCAAGGATCCGTACGGCCGCTTCTGCTACTGCCTGGCCTACGTGCCGCGCGACATCTACTCCACCGAAGTGCGGCAGAAGATCCAGCAGGTGCTGATGGAGCGCCTGAAGGCCAGCGACTGCGAGTTCTGGACCTTCTTCTCCGAGTCGGTGCTGGCGCGGGTGCAACTGATCCTGCGGGTCGATCCGAAGAACCGCATCGATATCGATCCCAAGCAGCTGGAAAACGAAGTGATCCAGGCCTGCCGTTCGTGGCAGGACGACTACGCCAGCCTCACCGTCGAGAGCTTCGGCGAAGCCCAGGGCACCAACGTCCTGGCCGACTTCCCGAAAGGCTTCCCGGCCGGCTACCGCGAGCGTTTCGCCGCGCACTCGGCGGTGGTCGACATGCAGCACCTGCTCACCCTGTCGGAGAAAAAGCCGCTGGTGATGAGCTTCTACCAGCCGCTGACCCAGACCGGCAAACAGAGCCTGCACTGCAAGCTGTACCACGCCGATACCCCGCTGGCCCTGTCCGATGTCCTGCCGATCCTGGAAAACCTCGGCCTGCGCGTGCTCGGCGAGTTCCCGTACCGCCTGCGTCACAGCAATGGCCGCGAGTTCTGGATCCATGACTTCGCCTTCACCTACAGCGAAGGCCTGGACCTGGATATCCAGCAGCTCAACGACACCCTGCAGGACGCCTTCGTCCATATCGTCAACGGCGATGCGGAAAACGATGCCTTCAACCGCCTGGTGCTGACCGCCGGCCTGCCGTGGCGCGACGTTGCCCTGCTGCGTGCCTATGCGCGCTACATGAAGCAGATCCGTCTGGGCTTCGACCTCGGCTACATCGCCAGCACCCTGAACAACCACACCGACATCGCCCGCGAGCTGACCCGGCTGTTCAAGACCCGCTTCTACCTGGCGCGCAAGCTCACCAGCGAAGACCTGGAAGACAAGCAGCAGCGCCTGGAGCAGGCGATCCTCAGTGCCCTGGACGACGTCCAGGTGCTCAACGAAGACCGCATCCTGCGGCGCTACCTGGACCTGATCAAGGCCACCCTGCGCACCAACTTCTACCAGCCGGACGCCAAGGGCCAGAACAAGTCCTACTTCAGCTTCAAGTTCAATCCCAAGCTGATCCCCGAGCTGCCCAAGCCGGTGCCGCGCTTCGAGATCTTCGTCTACTCGCCACGGGTCGAGGGCGTGCACCTGCGCTTCGGCAACGTCGCCCGCGGCGGCCTGCGCTGGTCGGACCGCGAGGAAGACTTCCGTACCGAAGTATTGGGCCTGGTGAAAGCCCAGCAGGTGAAGAACTCGGTGATCGTGCCGGTCGGCGCCAAGGGTGGATTCCTGCCGCGTCGCCTGCCGCTGGGCGGCAGCCGTGACGACATCGCCGCCGAAGGCATCGCCTGCTACCGCATCTTCATCTCCGGTCTGCTGGACATCACCGACAACCTCAAGGACGGCGGCGTGGTGCCACCGGCCAACGTGGTGCGTCACGACGATGACGATCCGTACCTGGTGGTGGCGGCGGACAAGGGCACCGCGACCTTCTCCGACATCGCCAACGGCATCGCCATCGACTACGGCTTCTGGCTCGGCGACGCCTTCGCTTCCGGCGGCTCGGCCGGCTACGACCACAAGAAGATGGGCATCACCGCCCGTGGCGCCTGGGTCGGTGTGCAGCGCCACTTCCGCGAGCGCGGCATCAACGTGCAGAAGGACAACATCACCGTGGTCGGCGTCGGCGACATGGCCGGTGACGTGTTCGGCAACGGCCTGCTGATGTCCGAGACCCTGCAACTGGTCGCGGCCTTCAACCACCTGCACATCTTCATCGACCCGAATCCGGATGCGGCCAGCAGCTTCGCCGAGCGCAAGCGTCTGTTCGACCTGCCGCGTTCGGCCTGGAGCGACTACGACACCAGCATCATGTCCGAGGGTGGCGGTATCTTCCCGCGCAGCGCGAAGAGCATCGCCATCACCCCGCAAATGAAGGAGCGCTTCGCGATCGAGGCGGACAAGCTGACCCCGACCGAGCTGCTCAACGCCCTGCTCAAGGCGCCGGTGGACCTGCTGTGGAACGGCGGTATCGGTACCTACGTCAAGTCCAGCGCGGAAAGCCACGCCGATGTCGGCGACAAGGCCAACGACGCCCTGCGGGTCAACGGCAACGAGCTGCGCTGCAAGGTGGTGGGCGAGGGCGGCAACCTGGGCATGACCCAGCTCGGCCGCGTCGAGTTCGGCCTCAACGGCGGCGCGACCAACACCGACTTCATCGACAACGCCGGCGGCGTGGACTGCTCCGACCACGAGGTCAACATCAAGATCCTGCTCAACGAGGTGGTGCAGGCTGGCGACATGACCGAGAAGCAGCGCAACCAGCTGCTCGGCAGCATGACCGACGAAGTCGCCGCGCTGGTCCTGGGCAACAACTACAAGCAGACCCAGGCCCTGTCCCTGGCGGCGCGCCGGGCGAAAGAGCGCATCGCCGAGTACAAGCGCCTGATGGCCGACCTGGAAGGTCGCGGCAAGCTGGACCGGGCGATCGAGTTCCTGCCTTCGGAAGAGCAGCTGGCCGAGCGCATCGCCGCCAACCAGGGCCTGAGCCGTGCCGAACTGTCGGTGCTGATCTCCTACAGCAAGATCGATCTCAAGGAAGCCCTGCTCAAGTCGCTGGTGCCGGACGACGACTACCTGACCCGCGACATGGAAACCGCGTTCCCGCCGTCGCTGGTGCACAAGTTCGCCGACGCCATGCGCCGTCACCGCCTGAAACGCGAGATCGTCAGCACCCAGATCGCCAACGACCTGGTCAACAACATGGGCATCACCTTCGTCCAGCGCCTGAAGGAGTCCACCGGCATGAGCCCGGCGAACGTGGCCGGGGCCTATGTGATCGTGCGTGACATCTTCCACCTGCCGCACTGGTTCCGTCAGATCGAGGCGCTGGACTACCAGGTGCCGGCGGAAGTCCAGCTGACCCTGATGGACGAACTGATGCGCCTGGGTCGTCGCGCGACCCGCTGGTTCCTGCGCAGCCGCCGCAACGAGCAGGATGCCGGCCGTGACGTCGCTCACTTCGGTCCGCAGATCGCTGCGTTGGGCCTGAAACTCGACGAACTGCTGGAAGGCCCGACCCGCGAACGCTGGCAGACCCGCTACCAGAGCTTCGTCGAGGCTGGCGTACCGGAACTGCTGGCGCGCATGGTGGCGGGTACCACGCACCTGTACACCCTGCTGCCGATCATCGAGGCGTCCGATGTCACCGGCCAGGACCCGGCGCAGGTGGCCAAGGCGTTCTTTGCCGTGGGCAGCGCGCTGGACCTGACCTGGTACCTGCAGGAAATCAGCAACCTGACCGTGGAAAACAACTGGCAGGCCCTGGCCCGCGAAGCCTTCCGCGACGATATCGACCTGCAGCAGCGCGCGATCACCATTTCCGTGCTGCAGATGGCCGATGCGCCGGAGGACATGGACGCGCGGGTAGCCTTGTGGATGGAGCAGCATCGCGTGATGGTCGAGCGCTGGCGCGCCATGCTCGACGACCTGCGGGCCGCCACCGGCATCGATTACGCCATGTACGCGGTGGCCAACCGCGAGCTGGTGGATCTGGCGCTGAGCGGGCAGTCGACGGTGTTGCCGTCCTGATCCCGTAAGGTGAAATGAAGAGGCCCCGGCAGTGATGCCGGGGCCTTTTCATTGGCGGCGGGGTTGTTGTGTCGCGCTACAACACGGCTTTGCTCTCAGCGGTCATCGTTCCCGGATGCCGCACCCGCTTGGGGCCCTTTGCCGAGAAAGGGCGCGGTTTCCACTTCCAGCATCAGCAGCACCATTTGCGTCAACTCGGCATCGGACTTCTGTCCGGCATAAAGGTCATTGAGTGCCTTGGCGAAGGGGATGCGCAGGTCCTGGTCTTCTTCCCGGGCGGTGTCGCTGTAGCGCATCAGTTCGCTGATGGCGCGCAGCACAGCCGCTTGCCACCGCGCGGTGGTCCGCGGACCACCGCTGGTGATTGCAATCAACTTGTCCTGCGTCAGTTGGCGAAGGGCGGGTTCCCGCAATGGCTCAAGCGGCCTTGGCTTGCGAGTGATCTTTGACATACCGGACGATACTCAGCGTTTCCTGGTGGAACTGCTCGTAGTCGATCTGCTGGGCGTTGATGAAGGTGCTGCCCATCATGGTCAGTGCCCCCATGAAGCTGGCTTCGGAGATTTCCTCGTCGCTTGCGCCAAACAGGCGCGCGGCTTCGGTATGGAACAGGGCGCAATACTTGCAGCGGGTTGCCCCGGACACCGCCACACCGATCAACTCCTTGTACTTGTTGGGAATCCGGGTATCCGCCAGCCAGAAGTCCCGGGCCATGCCCCAGAATCCGTTCGCGCCGCCTTCCGGCATCTGCCTGATCCACTCCGGTACCTGGCCCAGGGTCTGTTCAATTTCTCGATAGGTATCGTTAATAGCCATGTGACACCTCCTGCTGCTCTGGAGGCATCTGCTCCAGAGGCAGATCCAGTTTAGTTCACTGGCAGCGCTGCCTGGGTCGGCAGCGGGGCGCCCCCGGCAATGAAGGCGTAAACCCCGTGGAAACAACAGGATGGACTTAGATTTTTTTGGCGTAATGCAATATCGCTAACGAAGGTCGGTTCTGCTGGCAGGTGCAGCGCATGTGAAGGACCGCTGCGCAGTCCTTCCACGGCAAGCCGGCCTGTTTTACTTGAAGCGCCGCTCCACGCCTTTTTCCACCAGAATCTTCGCGGAAATCTCCTCCACCGAGAAATGCGTGGAGTTGATATGGGGAATATTCTCCCGGCGGAACAGGTTTTCCACCTCGCGCACCTCGAACTCGCACTGGGCGAAGCTGGCATAGCGGCTGTTGGGCTTGCGTTCGTGACGAATGGCGGTCAGGCGATCCGGGTCGATGGTCAGCCCGAACAGCTTGTGCTGGTGGTTCTTCAGCGCCGCCGGCAGTTGCAGGCGTTCCATGTCGTCCTCGGTCAGCGGGTAGTTGGCCGCCCGGATGCCGAATTGCATGGCCATGTACAGACAGGTCGGCGTCTTGCCGCAGCGCGATACCCCGACCAGGATCAGGTCGGCCTTGTCGTAGTAGTGGGTCCGCGCGCCGTCGTCGTTGTCGAGGGCGAAGTTGACCGCCTCGATCCGCTCCATGTAGTTGGAATTGCCGCCGATCGAGTGGGATTTGCCCACGGAATACGACGAATGGGCGGTCAGTTCCTGTTCCAGCGGGGCGAGGAAGGTGGAAAAGATGTCGATCATGAAGCCATTGGAGGTGGCCAGGATCTCGCGGATGTCCTGATTGACGATGGTGTCGAAGATGATCGGGCGCACGCCGTCGCGCTCTGCGGCGGCGTTGATCTGCTGCACCATGACCCGTGCTTTGTCCACGCTGTCGATGTACGGACGGGTGAACTTGTTGAACGGAATGTTCTCGAATTGGGCTAGAAGACTCTGCCCGAGGGTCTCGGCAGTGATGCCGGTACCGTCGGAAATGAAGAAAGCAGATCGTTTCATTTGCGCCATGGGCCTTAAGCTGGTGACGAATCTTGGATATGATAGGTTCGGTTTGCCGAACGCCATCGTAACGACATCGTCGGCATTCTCACTTATTTTCCAGGTCCAGGCCACAAGCGCCCGGCCGGTCCCGCGGGGGATTCGCCGGCGTCCTGAGCTTTTCCAATACAGTTAGTGGAGAGATCACCTTGGTAGAGTACGTAGTTTCCCTCGATAAGCTCGGCGTCCATGATGTGGAGCATGTGGGAGGCAAGAACGCATCCCTGGGCGAGATGATCAGTAACCTCGCGGGTGCCGGTGTATCGGTTCCCGGCGGCTTTGCCACTACGGCTCAGGCGTACCGTGACTTCCTCGAGCAGAGCGGCCTGAACGACCGTATCCACGCGGCGCTCGACGCCCTCGACGTGGATGACGTCAACGCTCTGGCCAAGACCGGTGCGCAGATTCGTCAGTGGGTGATGGAAGCCGAGTTCCCGGCTCGTCTCGACGCGGAAATCCGCACCGCCTTCGCCGAAATGGCCCAGGGCAACGACAACATGGCCGTCGCCGTGCGTTCCTCGGCCACCGCCGAAGACCTGCCGGACGCCTCCTTCGCCGGCCAGCAGGAAACCTTCCTGAACATCCGCGGCGTGGACAACGTGATCCGCGCGGCCAAGGAAGTGTTCGCCTCGCTGTTCAACGACCGCGCCATTTCCTACCGCGTCCACCAGGGCTTCGACCACAAGCTGGTGGCCCTGTCCGCCGGCGTGCAGCGCATGGTCCGTTCGGAAACCGGAACGGCGGGCGTGATGTTCACCCTCGACACCGAATCGGGCTTCCGCGACGTAGTCTTCATCACCGGCGCCTACGGCCTGGGTGAAACCGTCGTGCAGGGCGCGGTCAACCCGGACGAGTTCTATGTCCACAAGAACACCCTCGAAGCCGGCCGCCCGGCCATCCTGCGCCGCAACCTGGGCAGCAAGGCGATCAAGATGGTCTACGGCGAGGAAGCCAAGGCCGGTCGTTCGGTCAAGACCGTCGATGTCGACCGCGCCGACCGCGCACGCTTCTGCCTGAGCGACGCCGAGGTCAGCGAGCTGGCCAAGCAGGCGATGATCATCGAGAAGCACTACCAGCGTCCGATGGACATCGAATGGGCGAAAGACGGCGACGACGGCAAGCTGTACATCGTCCAGGCCCGTCCGGAAACCGTGAAGAGCCGTTCCAGCGCCAACGTCATGGAACGCTACCTGCTGAAAGAGAAGGGCACCGTCCTCGTCGAAGGCCGCGCCATCGGCCAGCGCATCGGCGCCGGCAAGGTCCGCGTGATCCACGACGTGTCCGAGATGGACAAGGTGCAGCCGGGCGACGTGCTGGTTTCCGACATGACCGACCCGGACTGGGAACCGGTGATGAAGCGCGCCAGCGCCATCGTCACCAACCGCGGCGGACGTACCTGCCACGCGGCGATCATCGCCCGCGAGCTGGGTATTCCGGCGGTCGTCGGTTGCGGCAACGCCACCCAGGTCCTGAAAGATGGCCAGGGCGTCACCGTATCCTGCGCCGAAGGCGACACCGGCTTCATCTTCGAAGGCGAGCTGGGCTTCGATGTGCGTCAGAACTCGGTCGACGCCATGCCCGACCTGCCGTTCAAGATCATGATGAACGTCGGCAACCCGGACCGCGCCTTCGACTTCGCCCAGTTGCCCAACGCCGGTGTCGGCCTGGCGCGCCTGGAGTTCATCATCAACCGCATGATCGGCGTGCACCCCAAAGCGCTGCTGAACTACGCGGGCCTGCCGCAGGAGCTGAAGGAAAGCGTCGACAAGCGCATCGCCGGCTACAACGATCCGGTCGGCTTCTACGTCGAGAAACTGGTCGAGGGCATCAGCACCCTGGCCGCGGCGTTCTGGCCGAAGAAGGTCATCGTGCGTCTGTCGGACTTCAAGTCCAACGAATACGCCAACCTGATCGGCGGCAAGCTCTACGAGCCGGAAGAAGAGAACCCGATGCTCGGCTTCCGCGGTGCCTCGCGCTACATCAGCGAGTCGTTCCGTGACTGCTTCGAGCTGGAATGCCGTGCGCTGAAGCGTGTGCGCAACGAAATGGGCCTGACCAACGTCGAGATCATGGTGCCGTTCGTGCGTACCCTGGGCGAAGCCAGCCAGGTCGTCGACCTGCTCGCGGAAAACGGCCTGGGTCGCGGTGTCAACGGCCTGCGCGTGATCATGATGTGCGAACTGCCATCCAACGCCATCCTCGCCGACGAGTTCCTCGAGTACTTCGACGGCTTCTCCATCGGTTCCAACGACCTGACCCAGCTGACCCTGGGCCTGGACCGCGACTCCGGGATCATCGCGCACCTGTTCGACGAGCGGAATCCTGCGGTGAAGAAGCTGCTGGCCAACGCCATCCAGGCGTGCAACAAGGCTGGCAAGTACATCGGCATCTGCGGCCAGGGTCCTTCGGACCACCCGGACCTGGCCAAGTGGCTGATGGAGCAGGGCATCGAAAGCGTTTCGCTGAACCCCGACTCCGTACTGGAGACCTGGTTCTTCCTGGCCGAAGGTCAGGGCGCGGTCTGATCCGCTAGACACGCGGCGCTCCTCGTCCCCGGGCGGCGAGCGTCGCGACGCTTTTATCCAGGGCGTGTCCAATGAGTGGACGCGCCCTTTTTCGTGCAAGAAACCTATGCAAAGCAGCAGCAGCCTTTTTCCCGTCGCCCTGCTCAGGGCCGAACGTTGTGGTGACCTGAGCGAGGACGTCTACCGCCTGAAGGCCGGCAACAGCCCCGACCCGAGTGTCGAGCTGGCGCTGACCCGCCTTGGCATGGCCGACCAGGATGCGGTCCGGGGCGTGCCGGTGATCCTTCTGCACGGCAGTTTCTCCAATCGCCGCTTCTGGTTTTCGCCCAGGGGCATCGGGCTCGGCGCCCATCTGGCGCGGGCCGGGTTCGATGTGTGGATCCCGGAAATGCGCGGCCACGGCCTGTCGCCACGCAACCGCGACTACAACGCCAATCGTGTCGCGGACTATGCCGCCTACGATCTGCCGGCCGTCGCCGCCTTCGTTCACGAGCAGACCGCCCAGCCTGCGCACTGGCTCGGCCATTCCCTCGGCGGCACGACCCTGGCGGCGGCGCTGGGTGGGCACTACCTGGACGAGACGCTGATCGCCAGCGCCGCGTTCTTCGGCACCCAGGTCAGCCGCACCTACTGGCCACTGAAGATTCCGCCGCTGGAGTGGGGCAGTCGTCTGCTGCTCAAGCGCTTCCCGCATATTTCCGGTTCGCGGTTCAAGCGTGGTCCGGAAGACGAGCCGATCGGCCTGGCCATCGAAAGCATGCGCTGGTTCGGTCTGTTCGGCCGTTTCGGCGACAAGGAGCGCGACTGGTGGGCCGGCCTGGCGGAGGTGCGCGTGCCGGTGCTGACGGTCGCTGGCGCCAGCGATTTCCAGGACCCGGTGTGGGCCTGTCGCAAGCTGTTCGAGCAGATCGGCAGCGACGACAAGCGTTTTCTGCGCCTGGGCAAGGAAGAGGGATTCGACAACTTCGGCCATGTGGATATGCTGGTCAGCAAGCCTGCGCAAACTCAGGTCTGGCCGCTGGTGGAGCGCTGGTTGCGCGATCCGCTGGCGATGATCGAGCCGCAGGTGGTGTCGGACGTTTCGCCGGAGCCCGTTAACGGCTAAGATGTGACGTTTTTCGGCTCTATGGTCACTTTCTGTTTTTGGGTCCTTGCCATGTTCGTTGTCCTTGAGCGGCTGATCAATCTGCACGATGGCTATCGCAAGGCCTTCCGGGTCAACGGCCAGGCGTTGCTGTTGCTGGTGGTGGACAATCGTCCGGTGCTGATCGACGAACGCTGCCCGCATCAGGGCGCGCCGTTGGCCGCGGCCACCGTGGAGGGTGACGTGCTGCGTTGTCCGCGCCATGGCCTGGCCTTCAGCCTGTCTTCGGGACGGGCGCTGCAGCCGGGTTGTGCGGGACTCAACCTGTACAAGGTGGCGTATGAGGGTGACCGCATTGGCATCGACGTGTAGCCTGAGTCTGGTCTAAAGCCGTATTGCCAGGTTTCGTCCATTTCAGTGATCGTGAATCCGACATCCATTTTTTCTGTCTGACAGGAGTTTCCCATGCATTACGTTACGCCCGATCTGTGCGACGCCTACCCTGAGCTGGTGCAGGTGCTGGAGCCGATGTTCAGCAACTTCGGTGGTCGCGACTCGTTTGGCGGCGAGATCGTCACCATCAAGTGCTTCGAGGACAATTCGCTGGTCAAGGAGCAGGTCGATCTCGACGGCAAGGGCAAGGTCCTGGTGGTCGACGGTGGCGGTTCGCTGCGCCGTGCGCTGTTGGGCGACATGCTTGCCGAGAAGGCGGCGAAGAATGGCTGGGAAGGCCTGGTGATCTATGGGTGCGTGCGTGACGTCGACGTCCTGGCGCAGACCGATGTCGGCGTGCAGGCCCTGGCCAGCCACCCGATGAAGACCGACAAGCGCGGCATCGGCGACCTCAATGTCGCGGTGACCTTCGCCGGTGTCACCTTCCACCCGGGCCAGTACCTCTACGCGGACAACAACGGCGTGATCATCTCGCCGAGCCCGCTGAGCATGCCCGAGTGATCCGATAGACAGGACGATGGAGTAAGGATGTTCGAGGAAGACAACGCGCAATGGGGGCTGGTTCATGCCCTGGTTCTCGATGGCAGGGGCGGTGCGCGTCCTATCGCTCGGACTGAACTCGACGCCCTGGTCCTGCAGCCGGAGGAAAGCCTCTGGCTGCACTGGGACCGCGGGCACCCGCAGACCCAGACCTGGCTGCGCCAGGACAGCGGTCTCAACGAATTTGCCTGCGACCTGCTGCTGGAGGAGAACACCCGCCCGCGCATGCTGCCGCAGCCCGATGCGCAGATGCTCCTGTTTCTGCGCGGGGTCAACCTCAATCCTGGCGCCGAACCCGAGGACATGGTCTCGGTACGCATCTTCGCCCAGGCCCAGCGGGTGATTTCCCTGCGTCTGCGGCCCCTGCGCGCCACCGACGAGCTGTTGCAGCAACTGGATGAGGGCCGGGGTCCGCGCACCGCGTCGGAATTGCTGCTGAGCCTGGCGCAGTTGCTGACGGACAAGATCCAGGCGGTGGTTTCCGACCTTTCGGAACTGGTCGACGACGAGGAAGAAAAACTCGAAGCCGACGAGCGCTACACCCCGGAACACGGCGCCTTGCAGCAGATGCGCCGGCGTGCCGCCGGGCTGCGCCGGTTCCTTGCGCCGCAGCGGGAAATCTACGCGCAACTGGCGCGCAACAAGTGGCCGTGGTTCGTCGAGGACGACGCGGACTACTGGAACGAGCTGAACAACAGCCTGATCCGTTACCTGGAAGAGCTGGAACTTACCCGCGAGCGGGTGGCGCTGGTCCTGGAGAGCGAGGACCGTCGTCTCAACGAACGGATGAACCGGACCATGTACCGCTTCGGCATCATCACCTGCATTTTCCTGCCGATGAGCTTCGTCACCGGTCTGCTCGGCATCAATGTCGGCGGCATTCCCGGCTCCGACAGTCCCTTCGGCTTCCTCTACGCCAGCCTGCTGGTGCTGGGCCTGGCCCTCGGGCAATGGTGGCTGTTCCGCCGCCTGCGCTGGGTGTGAGAAGCGATCTTGACGAATTCATTCCCGACCCCCGTGCGAATTGTTCATGTGACCCGTGGCACGGGCGTCTCGTCTTTGACAGACATTGCGCGAGGTGCCCATGCACGATCCGTTTGAACAATCCCTGCGAGACATGCTCAAGGCGTCGCCTTCCGGCCAGGACCGGGACGATGATGCCTGCCTCGGGCGTGTCCTGAAAACCGCCAACCGCCAGGTCGGCGCCGGCGATCTGTTCAGCCTGCTTGGCCGCTGGAGCCAGGCGCTGATGATCGCCATCAACAATGGCTCGGCGCATGTCGCGCCGGTTCGCCGCACCGCTTCCAAAGCTGATAAGGCCGATTGAATATGGAACTTGATCTCTGGACCCAGAGCCTGGTCGCTGCGATGACCGCGTTGTGGACCAAAGTCGCGAACTTCATCCCCAACCTGTTTGGCGCCCTGGTGGTCGTGCTGCTCGGCTTCGTCGTGGCCAAGCTGCTCGACACCCTGCTGTCCAAACTGCTGGCCAAGCTCGGCCTCGATCGCCTGATGGCGGGCACTGGCCTGACCAAGATGCTCAGCCGCGTGGGTATCCAGGTGCCGATCTCGACCCTGATCGGCAAGATCGTCTACTGGTTCGTGCTCCTGGTATTCCTCGTCTCCGCGGCTGAATCCCTCGGCCTGGAGCGGGTTTCCGCCACGCTCGACATGCTCGCCCTGTACCTGCCGAAAGTCTTCGGCGGCGCTCTGGTGCTGCTCTGCGGCCTGCTCCTGGCGCAGTTCGCCAATGGCCTGGTGCGGGGCGCCGCCGAGGGTATCGGCCTGGAATATGCGGCGGGTATCGGCCGCATCGCCCAGGGCCTGGTGATCATCATCAGCATCTCGGTGGCGATCAGCCAGCTGGAGGTGAAAACCGACCTGCTCAACCATGTTATCGTCATCGGCCTGATTACCGTTGGTCTGGCCGTGGCCCTGGCCATGGGCCTCGGCAGTCGGGAAATTGCCGGGCAGATCATTGCCGGTATCTATGTCCGCGAGCTCTATCAAGTCGGTCAGGATGTGCGGATTGGCGACGTCGAAGGCCAGATCGAAGAGATCGGCACGGTCAAGACGGTGGTACTGACCGATGATGGCGATTTGGTGTCGCTGTCCAACCGGACCCTGCTGGAGCAGCGTGTCAGTAGCCGCTAACCGGGCAAATCCTGTTAATGTATGCCGCCGCGAAATCGCCCCTCCCGGGCGGGCGGCGACGAATACCTGACTGTCGGCCTGATTTGTTTTGAATAAAGTCACCCCGCTGCCCATGCGTTACGATCCCCGCGAACTCACTGATGAGGAGTTGGTGGCGCGTTCGCATGAGGAGCTATTTCACGTCACCCGCGCCTATGAAGAGCTCATGAGGCGCTATCAGCGCACACTTTTTAACGTTTGCGCGCGCTATCTCGGGAACGATCGGGATGCCGATGATGTCTGTCAGGAGGTGATGCTGAAGGTCCTGTACGGTCTGAAGAACTTCGAGGGCAAATCCAAGTTCAAGACCTGGCTCTACAGCATCACCTACAACGAGTGCATAACCCAGTACCGCAAGGAGCGGCGCAAGCGGCGGTTGATGGATGCCCTGAGTCTCGATCCGGTGGAAGAAGCTTCAGAAGAGAAATCGCCGAAGCCGGAAGAGAAGGGCGGATTGGATCGGTGGCTGGTTCATGTGAATCCCATCGATCGGGAAATCCTGGTGCTACGATTTGTCGCAGAGCTGGAATTCCAGGAAATCGCCGACATCATGCATATGGGCTTGAGCGCAACGAAAATGCGCTACAAGCGTGCGCTGGACAAGCTTCGCGAGAAATTTTCCGGACAGATTGAAACTTAGTCCTACGGAATTTTCTCTAACGACCCGGTGAGTTCTGCTAAACTTGCCGTCGAGTTGTCCCCCGGAATTGGTGGGGACTGCTTAACAATCACCAAATGGGGATTTAACGGATGAAATTGAAAAACACCTTGGGCTTGGCCATTGGTTCTCTTGTTGCCGCAACTTCCTTCGGCGCACTGGCACAAGGCCAAGGCGCGGTCGAGATTGAAGGTAACGTCACTAAGCAGTACTACGATAGCGAACGTAACTTCAAGAATGATGGCACCAATCCTGGTGTTCGTCTCGGCTACTTCCTGACCGACGATGTGTCCCTGGACCTGAACTACAACGAGACTCACAACGCTCGTGGTGAAGTGTTCAACAAGGACATCAAAGGCTCGAAAACCGGTCTCGACGCGACTTACCACTTCGGCGCTCCTGAAGCTGGTCTGCGTCCATACGTTTCCGCCGGTTTCGCCCACGAAAGCCTGGGCCAGGCCACTCGTGGCGGCCGTGACCACTCCACCTTCGCCAACCTGGGCGCCGGTGCCAAGTGGTACATCACCGACAACTTCTTCGCTCGTGCTGGCGTTCAAGCTCAATACAACATCGACAACGGCAACACCGAGTGGGCGCCTACCGTCGGTATCGGCCTGAACTTCGGTGGCAGCACCAAGCCTGCCGCTGCTCCAGCTCCGGCTCCAGTTGCTGAAGTCTGCTCCGACAGCGACAACGACGGCGTCTGCGACAACGTCGACAAGTGCCCTGACACCCCGGCCAACGTTACCGTTGACGCCGACGGCTGCCCGGCTGTTGCCGAAGTCGTTCGCGTTGAGCTGGACGTCAAGTTCGACTTCGACAAGTCGGTCGTGAAGCCAAACAGCTACGGCGACATCAAGAACCTGGCTGACTTCATGAAGCAGTACCCACAAACCACCACCACCGTTGAAGGTCACACCGACTCCGTTGGTACCGACGCTTACAACCAGAAGCTGTCCGACCGTCGCGCCAAGGCAGTCAAGAACGTGCTGACCGAACAGTACGGTGTTGAGCCGGGCCGCGTTCAGTCGGTTGGCTACGGTGAGTCCCGTCCGGTTGCCGACAACGCCACCGAAGCTGGTCGCGCTGTCAACCGTCGCGTTGAAGCTCAAGTAGAAGCTCAAGCCAAGTAATTGGTCTGACGCACTACTGAAAAGCCCGGCTTCGGCCGGGCTTTTCTTTGCCTGCGATTTACCTTTTCAGATCGCTGCTTGCTGCAGTTCCAGCAGGGCAGAGGCTGCCCCCGCCACCTCACCGATGACCAGAATGGCCGGGCTCTGCAGGGCGAACGCCGCGGCGTCCTGGTCCATGTGCTGCAACTGGCTGCGGCATTCCCGTTGCCCGGGCAGGGAGGCGTTCTCGATCATCGCCACGGGCATCTGTGCTGCCATGCCGGCCGCCAGCAGGCCTTGCTGGATCTCCCGCAGCCGGGCTACGCCCATGTACACCACCAGAGTCATACCGCTTTGCGCCAGGCCGTGCCAGTTCAGCGGGCTGTCGTCCTGGGTATGCGCTGTGACCAGCGTCACGCCGCGACTCACTCCGCGCAAGGTGAGCGGAATACCGCAGCGTGTCGCGCCGGCGAGCCCGGCGGTGATGCCGTTCACCAGTTCCACTTCCACACCTCGTGCCTCAAGCCACTCGGCTTCCTCGCCGCCCCGACCGAAGATGCACGGATCGCCGCCCTTCAGGCGAACCACGCAGCGGCCCTGGCGCGCGTGGCGCAGCATCAGGCGCTGAATGAACGACTGTGGCGTCGAGCGGCAGCCACCGCGTTTGCCGACGCGGATCACCCGTGCCTGCGGGCAGTGTTCGAGGACTGCCGGGTTGACCAGGTCATCCAGCATCACCACATCGGCCTGGGCGATGGCGCGCACCGCTTTCAGGGTGAGCAGTTCGGGATCGCCGGGGCCAGCACCTACCAGCCAGACTTTTGCATTCATCGGGGCATTCCTCGTCAGGTCAGGGACTGTCAGCCTTTGAACAGGCCGATCAGCAGAATCAGGTTGAGCAGCAGGGACAGCAGGGCCAGGGTGCGCCAGACCTTCAGGGGTTCACGTTCCAGCAAGGGGCGTGGCCGCAGGGGCATGGGCTGGTGTTCGCCCTGTTCCAGCTGCAGCAGCCATTGCTCGGCGGTTTCGAAGCGTTGCCGCGGGTCGCGCGCCAGCGCCTGGGCGAGGTTGCGCTCAAGCCATTCCGGCAGGTCGGGACGCAGCCTCGCCGCGCTCGCGGGGGTGCCGAAACGCGGATGCTGGAAGGCTTCGATCTCGCCGTAGGGGTACTGTCCGGTGAGCAGCCAGAACAGGGTGACGCCCAGGGCATACAGGTCCTGTTGCGCCGTCGGTGCCGCGCCCTCGAACGCTTCCGGAGCGATGAAGGACGGTGTGCCGGGCAGGTCATGGGCGCTGTCCTGGGAAAGGCCGGGGCAGTACGCCAGGCCGAAGTCCAGCAGGCGCACCTGGCCGTCGTCGCCCAGGTGCAGGTTGTCCGGTTTGATGTCGCGATGGAGGATGTTGCGCCGGTGCAGGATGCCGATCGCGCGCAGGCTCTGCTGGGCGATATCCAGCCATTCCGGCAGCGACAGCGGGCCTTGCTGGGCGAAGCGCTGACCCAGGGTCAGCCCTGAATGCTCGCGCATCAGGTAGTACAGGTGCTGGCGCTGGTTGCCGGGGTGGACCTCGGGGAAGCAGCGCCCGGCGACCCGGCGCAGAAACCATTCCTCCATCAGCAGGCTTTGCTGCGCCAGGGTGTCCTGGTCGCGCTGCGCGGGGAGGGTCTTCAGCAGCCAGGCCTGCTGCTGGCGGTCGCGCACGCGGTAGAGCAGGGATTGCCGGCTCTGCCCCAGCAGCGCCTCCACCTGCCAGCCTTCGAACGCCTGGCCGGGACGCAGTGCGGGGGGCAGCGGCCATTGCTGCAACTGCGCGAGGGTATCGCCGAGACTGGCCGCGCCAGGCTCGTCGACCCGCACCAGTACCGCGCTGGCGTTGTCCTGGCTGCCGGCCATGTGGGCCATGCGCACCAGGGTGGCGCTGGCCTCGTCGAGGTCCGGGGTTTCCCGCAGCACGCTGGCGATCTGCCGATCATCCAGCACGCTCCAGACCCCGTCGCTGAGCAGGACGAAGCTTTCCCCGCGGCGCAACTCGCCTTCCAGATAGTCCACCAGCAGGTGTTCATCCAGGCCGAGGGCCCGCTTGAGCACATGCTGCATGCCCGGCTGGTCCCAGACATGGTCCTGGCTGAGCCGCTGCAGTTGTCCGTCATGCCAGCGATAGGCCCGGCAATCCCCGACATGCGCCAGGGTGAAGCGCAGTCCGCGCAGCACCAGGGCGCTGAGGGTGGTGAGCAGCGGTTGGCCGCCGCCATTGGCGCGCAGCCAGCGGTTCTGGGCCAGCAGCAGACGGTCCAGGGCCTGGGCCACGCCCCAGGTCGGCGGCGTGGCGTAGTAGTCCATGGCCAGCGCCTGCAGGCTGGCCCGCGCGGCCAGGCCGCCATCGGCGCACTGGCTGACGCCGTCGGCAAGGGCGAACAGGTAGCCCTTGCTCGCGGCCAGTTCCGCCGCGGGGGTGACCAGGCGCGTGGCGTCCTGGTTTTCCTCCCGCGGCCCGCTGGCGCTGGCCTGGGCGAAGCTCAGGCGCAGGCTCATCAGACGCGCGCCGCGGTCACGGCCGCCGAGCCCCAGGTGGTGCGCCAGCGGCGTTTGACCCCGTGCAGGCCGAACCAGGCCAGGACACCGAGGCTGGCGAACAGCCACAGGCCCAGCTGGTAGTCACCGCTGTATTGCTTGATGGTGCCCAGGCCAGCGGCGAGGAGGAAACCACCGATGCCGCCGGCCATGCCGATCAGCCCGGTCATCACCCCGATCTCCTGGCGGAAGCGTTGCGGGACCAGCTGGAACACCGCGCCGTTACCCGCACCGAGGCCGAGCATGGCGCTGACGAAGAGCCCCAGCGCTGCCACCGAGCTGGGCAGGTTGAAGCCCACCGCGGCGATGCAGATGGCCGCCACGCTGTACATCGCCAGCAGGGTGCGGATACCGCCGAAGCGGTCGGCCAGGGCGCCGCCCAGCGGGCGCATCAGGCTGCCGGCGAAGACGCAGGCGGCGGTGTAGTAGCCGGCCTTGACCGGGTCGAGGCCGTACTGGTCGTTGAAATAGCCGGGCAGGGCGCTGGCCAGGCCGATGAAGCCGCCGAAGGTGACGCTGTAGAAGAACATGAACCACCAGCTGTCGCGGTCGCCCAGGGCCTTGAGGTAGTCGGCCATGGCCTTGGCTTTGGGCCGCTGCGGGGCATTGCGCGCGAACAGGGCGAACAGCACCAGGGTCAGCAGCAGCGGCAGCACGGCGAAGCCGAACACGTTGTTCCAGCCGTAGGCTGCGGCCAGCACCGGGGCCAGCAGCGCGGCGAACACCGTGCCGGAGTTGCCCGCGCCGGCGATGCCCATGGCCTTGCCCTGGTGCTGTGGCGGATACCACTGCGAGGCCAGCGGCAGGGAGACGGCGAAGGACGCCCCGGCCACACCGAGGAACACGCCCAGCAGCAGGGCCTGTGAATAACTGTCGATGCCCAGCTTCCAGGCGCAGAACAGCGCGACGATGACGATCACCTGGCCGATCAGCCCGGCGGTCTTCGGCGACAGGCGATCCACCAGGATGCCCATGATGAAGCGCAGCACCGCGCCGGCCAGGATCGGCGTGGCCACCATCAGCCCGCGTTGTTGCGTGGTCAGTTGCAGGTCGGCGGCGATCTGCACCGCCAGCGGGCCGAGCAGGTACCAGACCATGAAGCTCAGATCGAAGTAGAGGAACGCGGCGAACAGGGTCGGGACATGCCCGGATTTCCAGAAGCTCGTATTCATTGGACACCTCACGGGGGCTGAAACAAAAAGACGTCGCTTCCCTGCCCGCGTGGTGCGAGGGGGAGAGCGACGTCTTTGTCGAGGAATATGGGCAACCGCCGTTGGCTACCGGGGTGAGTCAAAGCAAGAGGCGGGCCAGATGTCGCCTCAGCCCAGCATCTCGCTCATGGCGATGATCTGCTCCGCCACCTGGATCAGTTTCTGCTGCTTGCTCATGGCCTGGCGGCGCATCAGGGTGTAGGCCTGTTCCTCGTCGCACTGCCTCATCTTCATCAGCATGCCCTTGGCCAGCTCGATGCGCTTGCGCTCCGCCAGTTGCTGGTCGCGGGCCTGGAGCTGGGCCTTGAGCGCCTGGTCGCTCTCGAAGCGGGCCATGGCCACGTCGAGGATCGGCTGCAGGCGACGGGCATGGATGCCCTCGACGATGTAGGCGCTGACCCCGGCCTGGATTGCCCGGCGCATGACGCCGGGATCGTGCTCGTCGGTGAACATCACGATCGGCCTGGGCAGATCGCGGCTGACCAGCACCACCTGGTCCATGACATCACGGCCGGGTGACTCGGTATCGATCAGAATCACATCCGGACGCACCGTTTCGACGCGCGCCGGCAGGTCGATGGTCAGGCCGGATTCCTCGATCACCTCGAAACCGGCTTCCACCAGCGCTGCGCGCAGGCGGCCGACCTTTTTCTCGGTGTCGTCGATCAACAGGATTCGCAACATGTCGGCAGCTCCGGTCAGGCGTCGCTCAGGGCGTGCAGGCTGAAGCCATGGGCATAGCCGCGGGGATCCGAGCCATCCCAGACCGTGCCGTCGATCAGCCGGCTGCTGCGCATGGATTCCACGGGACAGTCGATGCCCAGGCTGATGGCGGCGTCACGGTACAGGCTCAGTTGCTGGACCTGGCGCGCCACCTCGAGGTAGTCCGGATCGTCGCGCAGCAGGCCCCAGCGGCGGAACTGGGTCATGAACCACATGCCGTCGGACAGGTACGGCACGTTGCTCTTGCCATAGTTGTGCAGGCTGAGGGCGTGAGGATCGTGCCAGCGGTTGCCGAGACCGTCCTCGTAGTCGCCGAGCATGCGTGGCTCGATGGTCGTCAACGGTGCATCGAGATAGGGCGGTGCGCTGAGCAATTGCGCGGTGGCGCGCCGATTCTCCTGGCTGGCCTCGATGAAGCGGCTCGCCGCGAGTACCGAGGCCACCAGTGCCCGCGCGGTGTTGGGGTAGTGCTCGACGAAGCTGCGGGTGGCGCCGAGGACCTTTTCCGGATGCTCGGGCCAGATCGACTGGCTGGTCGCCAGGGTAAAGCCCATGCCCTGGTTCACCGCGTCCGCCGACCAGGGTTCGCCGACGCAGAAGCCGTCGATGCGCCCGGCGCGCAGGTGGGCGAGCATCTGCGCCGGTGGGACCACCACGCTGTTGACGTCGCGCAGGGGGTGGATGCCCTGGCTGGCGAGCCAGTAATACAGCCACATGGCGTGGGTGCCGGTGGGAAAGGTCTGGGCGAAGGTCAGTTTTGTCCGACTTTGGTGCACGTGACGCTGCAGTGCTTCCGGATTGGTCACGCCCTGGGCCTGGAGCGCGGGGGAGAGGTTGATGCCCTGGCCGTTGTGGTTCAGGCCCATCAGCACCGCCATCGGCGTCGCCGCGACGCCGCCGATGCCCAGGTGAACGGCGTAGGTCAGGCCGTACAGGCAGTGCGCGGCATCCAGCTCGCCGCTGAGCAGGCCGTCGCGCAAGCCGGCCCAGGAGCTCTGGCGCTTGAGGTTCAGGCTCAGGCCATGGGGCTGGGCAAAGCCCTGGGTCGCCGCGACCACCAGCGGGGCGCAGTCGCTCAGGGCCATGAAGCCGATGTTCAGGCTGGTCTTTTCCGGCGCGTCGCTGCCATGCAGCCAGGCCAGTGGGGTGGGGGAGATATCAGTCATCGCAATGCAGTCGCCCGGCAGATAAAGCGTTGGCCGGCGCGCTGAACACGCCGACCGCGTGGCAACCATCCAAGCAACCCATATGCCAAGGCCCTGTCGCCGAAACCCCGGCGTGGCTATAATCGCCACCTCTCCAAATCTTGAGCCAAGCCCGCCCATGTATAACCTGGCCCGCCAGCTGTTGTTCAAACTGTCCCCGGAAACGTCCCACGACCTGTCGCTCGACCTGATCGGCGCTGGCGGCCGTCTGGGCCTCAACGGACTGTTGACCAAGGCGCCGGCGCGCTTGCCGGTGACGGTCATGGGCCTGGAGTTCGCCAATCCGGTGGGGCTGGCCGCCGGCCTGGACAAGAACGGCGCGGCCATCGATGGTTTCGGCCAACTGGGCTTCGGTTTCGTCGAGATCGGCACCGTGACCCCGCGTCCGCAGCCGGGCAATCCGAAGCCGCGGCTGTTCCGTCTGCCGGAAGCCGAGGCGATCATCAACCGCATGGGCTTCAACAACCTGGGTGTGGACAACCTGCTCGACCGGGTCCGGGCATCCCGCTACAAGGGCGTGCTGGGCATCAATATCGGCAAGAACTTCGACACCCCCGTCGAGCGCGCGGTGGACGACTACCTGATCTGCCTGAACAAGGTCTACGCCCAGGCGAGCTACATCACCGTCAACGTCAGCTCGCCCAACACCCCGGGCCTGCGCAGCCTGCAGTTCGGCGATTCGCTCAAGCAACTGCTCGAAGAGCTGGCCGTGCGCCGCGAGGAACTGGCCCTGGCGCATGGCAAGCGCGTACCGCTGGCAATCAAGATCGCCCCGGACATGACCGACGAGGAAACCGCACTGGTGGCCGCGGCCCTGCTGGATTCTGGAATGGACGCGGTGATCGCGACCAACACCACTCTCAGCCGTGAAGGTGTCGAAGGCCTGCATCACGCCGACGAGGCCGGTGGCCTGTCCGGTGCTCCGGTGCGTGACAAGAGCACCCATACGGTGAAGGTCCTGGCCGGGGAACTGGCGGGTCGCATGCCGATCATCGCCGCCGGCGGAATCACCGAGGGGCGCCATGCCGCCGAGAAGATCGCCGCGGGTGCGAGCCTGGTGCAGATCTATTCCGGTTTCATCTACAAGGGCCCGGCACTGATCCGCGAGGCGGTGGACGCCATCGCCGCCATGCCGGGGCGCTGACTCACGGGCATAAAGATGCGGGCATAAAAAAGGGCCCCATCAAGGGGCCCCCTGGGCCGAAGCCCGCCGCCCGGATAGGGCGCGCATGTGAAACGGTTATTCGGTCAAGCTCCTCGATCAGCCAACGGCGTGAACTTCGTTGAGTCTATGGATACCTGCGGTGCCGGTCATACCATCCCAGTTGTCGCCTCGTCCTTCACGCCAGCCATTGATCCATGCCTGGCGTACGGACGGCAGGGTGAAGGGGCAAAGCTCGCGGGATTTGCCGGTGACCCCGTATTGGTAGCCACGTGAAAATGCTCTTTCCAACGGATCACGCTTAAGTCTTCTCATAGGGTACTGCCCTCATTTGTTGACTGTAATGTCCCGTCGGCCTCGTCTGAGGCCGGGCAGATTCGTTCTGCCGGTTTTGCGCTCGCTGCCGGCGTGGCGAGCTGAAGTGTCGTACCGTTGCGGTCACGACCTGAGTTGATTTCTAACCAATGGGGATGGGCGTGTGAACGAACGTTTTGTCATAAGCACGTAACCTTTCCATGGGTGAGAGGATAAGTAAAAAAATGCTTCACAGAGGGACGGCGGTTAAAGCCAGCTATCATCAGGATTTGCCCCGCCTATGCAGCAAAACGCCATCGCGTAGCTGGTTTTCCGGCGCTGGTGGATAAATCGACGAAGGGTCGAATTTGTCACCTTCCGCAATAGAATTTTTCGTTCTGCCCGGCGATCAAAGCCTTTTTGCCTCTCGCGAAAAGGATTCTCCGGGCGGCCCGGCACGCAGCGTCGTGCCACTCGGGTGCTTGCCGAAGGCACCCGATCAAACTTCGAAGGGCGATGCGCTCGCACCTTCACTACAAGGCTGGATTGACCCATGTCGGACCGTTTCGAACTCTACCTCACCTGTCCCAAAGGCCTGGAAGGCCTGCTCGCCGACGAGGCCCGCGGCCTTGGCCTGGAGGATGTGCGCGAGCACACCTCGGCGCTGCGCGGCTCGGCCGACATGGAAACCGCCTATCGCCTGTGCCTCTGGTCGCGCCTGGCCAACCGCGTGCTGCTGGTGCTCAAGCGCTTCGACATGAAGAACGCCGATGACCTGTACGACGGCGTCCACGATGTCGACTGGCAGGAGCACCTGGATGCTGCCGGCACCCTGGCGGTGGAGTTCAGCGGCCATGGTTCGGGCATCGACAACACGCACTTCGGTGCGCTCAAGGTCAAGGACGCCATCGTCGACAAGCTGCGCAACGCCCGCGGCGAGCGGCCATCGGTAGACAAGCTGAATCCTGACCTGCGCGTGCACCTGCGCCTGGAGCGTGGCGAGGCGATCCTGTCCCTGGACCTGTCCGGGCACAGCCTGCACCAGCGTGGTTACCGCCTGCAGCAGGGCGCCGCGCCCCTCAAGGAAAACCTCGCCGCCGCCGTGCTGATCCGCGCCGGCTGGCCGCGCATCGCCGCCGAAGGCGGGGCCCTGGCCGACCCGATGTGCGGTGTCGGTACCTTCCTCGTGGAAGCGGCGATGATCGCCGCGGACATCGCGCCGAACCTCAAGCGCGAGCGCTGGGGCTTCACCTCCTGGCTCGGCCATGTGCCGGCCCTGTGGCGCAAGGTCCACGATGACGCCCGTGCCCGTGCCGAAGCCGGCCTGGCCCGTCCACCGCTGTGGATTCGCGGCTACGAGGCCGATCCGCGGCTGATCCAGCCGGGACGCAACAACGTCGAGCGCGCCGGCCTGAGCGACTGGGTGAAGATCTACCAGGGTGAGGTCGGTACCTTCGAGCCGCGCCCGGACCAGAACCAGAAAGGCCTGGTGATCAGCAACCCACCCTACGGCGAGCGCCTCGGCGACGAAGCCAGCTTGCTGTACCTCTACCAGAACCTCGGCGAACGCCTGCGCCAGGCCTGTCTCGGCTGGGAGGCGGCGGTGTTCACCGGCGCTCCGGACCTGGGCAAGCGCATGGGCATCCGCAGCCACAAGCAGTATTCGTTCTGGAACGGCGCGTTGCCGTGCAAGCTGCTGCTGATCAAGGTGCAACCGGACCAGTTCGTCACCGGCGAACGTCGTTCCAGCGAGCGCAACCCGGACGAACCCCGGCCTGCCGCGGCTGCCGAGCCGGCTCGACTGAGCGAAGGCGGGCAGATGTTCGCCAACCGCCTGCAGAAGAACCTCAAGCAACTGGGCAAGTGGGCCAGCCGCGAGCACATCACCTGCTATCGCCTCTACGATGCCGACATGCCGGAATACGCCGTGGCGGTCGATCTCTACCAGGGCTGGGTGCACGTGCAGGAATACGCCGCGCCGCGCTCCATCGATCCGGAAAAGGCCCAGGCCCGGCTGTTCGACGCGCTGGCGGCCATTCCGCAGGCGCTCGGCGTCGACCAGAGCAAGGTGGTGGTCAAGCGCCGCGAGCGGCAGAGCGGCACCCGCCAGTACGAGCGGCAGAACAGCCAGGGGCAGTTCATGGAGGTCAGCGAAGGCGGGGTCAAGCTGCTGGTCAACCTCACCGATTACCTGGACACCGGCCTGTTCCTCGACCATCGCCCGATGCGCCTGCGCATCCAGCGCGAGGCTGCGGGCAAGCGTTTCCTCAACCTGTTCTGCTACACCGCCACGGCCACCGTGCACGCGGCCAAGGGCGGCGCGCGCAGCACCACCAGCGTCGACCTGTCGAAGACCTACCTGGACTGGGCGCGGCGCAATCTCTCGCTCAACGGTTATTCCGACAAGAACCGCCTGGAGCAGGGCGATGTGATGGCCTGGCTGGAAAGCAACCGCGAGCAGTTCGATCTGATCTTCATCGACCCGCCGACCTTCTCCAACTCCAAGCGCATGGAAGGCGTGTTCGACGTCCAGCGCGACCATGTGCAACTGCTCGACCTGGCGGTTGCACGCCTGGCGCCGGGGGGCGTGCTGTATTTCTCCAACAACTTCCGCAAGTTCCAACTCGACGAGCATCTGCAGGAGCGCTATGCCATCGAGGAAATCAGTGCCAGCACCCTCGACCCCGACTTCGCTCGCAATGGCAAGATTCACCGGGCCTGGCGCATCCAGGCGCGGTGAAGTAAATGACGCATTCATGGCTCTCAAGGACGTGGCTACTGGCTATTATTGAAGAAGAGAGCCCTGAGTGCCGTCACCGGCCGGCGTTGTGAGTGCTGTTCCATGTCGAAGCCTGTCCTGCGCCCGAAGATGCTCGGTCTCATCAGCGAGGAGGTATCTCCCTGGCTGGTGGCATTCGTTACCCTGCTGATTGGCGGGCTGCTGACCACCTTGCTGGCGGTGGCGGCCCGTGAGCTCTATCGCCAGCAACTGACCCAGCGTTTCGAGCTGCTCGCCGAGGAACGCTACAGCCGCATCGAAGAGCGCCTGCAGGACCAGATGCAACGTCTGGACGGCCTGCGGCGCTTTTTCGTGTTTGCCCAGGAAATCACCCGCGACGAGTTCGACGGCTACGTGCGCCCCTTGCTGCACCGTTCCCAGGCGTATTCCTGGGCGCCTCGGGTCAGCGATGCGCAGCGGAGCGAGTTCGAGCAGCGTGCCCGGGCGATTGTGGGCGACGCCTACGTTATCCGCGAGTTGAGCGATGGCGGCGTTCTGCAGCCTTCGCGGTCACGCCCGCTGTACTACCCGGTGCTGTTCAGCCAGACCCTCAACCACTTGCCGCCACCGCTGGGTTTCGACCTGCTGTCCCAGGCCCTGCGCCGCGATGTGCTGCTGCGTGCCGCGACGTCGCGGGCGATGGCGGTGTCCGCGCCGCTGGACCTGCTCGACGTGGACCCGGCCTATTCCCGCGGCATGCTGATGGTGGCACCGGTGTTCGCCCCACAGGCGACGGACGGCGAGCCCAAGGGTTATGTCATGACGGCGCTGAGCATGCGCCAGCTGATGGCGGACGGTCTGCCCAGCGCCGAGGCCGACAATCTGGTGGTGCGCATTCTCGACCTGTCTTCCGCGGGGGCGCCGGAGGCACTGTTCCAGTCCGGTGAGCAAGTGCCCGACTCGCCGTTGGCGCTGCGCAAGGTGCTGCATCTGGCCGACCGTTCCTACCAGTTGCACCTGTTTCCCAGCCAGGAGTTTCTCCAGGACAACAGTTCCTCGACCAGCGCCGTGATCGTGGTCGGCGGCCTGCTCAGCCTGTTGCTCAGTGCCTTGCTGTTCAGTCTGTTCAACCAGCGCCAGCGGGCCCTGACGCTGGTCGAGCAGCGCACCGGCGAATTGCGCATCAGCGAAGAAACCCTGCGCGACACCCACAATCAGTTGCGCAGCGTGCTGGATGCAGCGACCCAGGTCGGGATCATCGCCACCGACCTGCATGGTGTGATCAGCACCTTCAACGCCGGTGCCGAGCGCATGCTGGGCTATCGCAGCGACGAGGTGCTGGGCAAGCTGACCCTGGAACGCCTGCTGTTGCCCGGCGAAGTCCAGGAGCGGGCACGCCTGCTGAGCCTGCGCTTCGGGCGTGACATCAGTCCCAGCCAGGCGCTGCTGGCCGACAGCGTGCCCAACGCCGACCAGGAACCGAGCGAGTGGACGCTGCGCCGCAAGGACGGCAGCTTGCTGCCGGCCAACATGCTGGTCACCGCGGTACTCGACGAGTTCGGCCTGTGGGTCGGGCACCTGGCGATCTGCATCGACATCACCGAGCGCAAGCGCGTCCACGAAGCCCTGGAAGCCCGCGACCGTCTCCTGGAAAAGCTCACGGCGCAGGTGCCGGGTGGCATCTACCAGTTCCGCCTCAACCCCGACGGCAGTTCCTGCTTCAGTTATTCCAGCGAAGGCCTGCGCGACATCTACGAGGTGGACCCGGCGCTGCTGCGCCAGGACGCGACCATCGTGTTCGAGCGGATTCATCCCGATGACCTGGCCCGTGTGCGTTTTTCCATTCGCGAGTCCGCCGATCAACTGACGCCCTGGCGTGAGGAGTACCGTGTGCAGTTGCCCACGGCCGGTCTGCGCTGGGTGCGTGGCGAGGCAACGCCGGAGCCGTTGGCGGATGGCGGTACGCTGTGGCATGGCTATCTGACGGATATTTCCGACCTGAAGCGGGTCGAGGAGGAACTGCGCGCGCTGTCGGTGACCGACTCGCTGACTGGCATCCACAACCGCCGCTATTTCCAGGAACGGCTCAAGGCCGAGCTGGAGCGCGCGCAGCGCGATGGCCAGGACCTGGCGGTGATCATGCTCGATATCGATCACTTCAAGCTGATCAACGATCAGTTCGGCCATGCCGTGGGCGACCACGTGCTGCAGAGCCTGTGCCAGCGCATCGGTCATCGTCTGCGGCGTACCGATGTGTTCTGTCGTCTGGGCGGCGAGGAATTCATGGTGCTGTGCCCGGGCAGCAACGCCGCCCAGGCCCATTCGCTGGCGCTGGAGTTGTGGCAGGGCGTGCGCAGCGTGCCGGTGGAGGGTGTGGGCAGGGTCACCGCCAGCTTTGGTGTGGCCGGCTGGCGCCCGGGGGAGGGCGCCGATGCCTTGTTGCTGCGTGCCGACTCCGGGGTCTACGCGGCCAAGCAGGGTGGCCGCGACCGGGTCGAGGCCGAACAGCTCTGAATCACTGGCTGGCGATGGCCGCTTTCGGTTGCTTGTACAAGTCCAGCAGGACCTGGTCGAGCACCGCCGAAGCGCCCCACGGCCGCGGATCGTTGAGGATCGCGGTGACCGCCCAGGTGGTGCCGTTGCTGTCGCGGCTGAAGCCGGCGATGGCGCGCACGGTGTTCAGGGTGCCGGTCTTGATGTGGGCTTCGCCGGCCATGGCGGTGCGCTTGAGGCGCTTGCGCATGGTGCCGTCCATGCCGGTCAGCGGCATCGAGCTGATGAATTCGGCGGCGTAGGGGCTCTTCCAGGCAGCCTGCAGCAAGGTCGCCATCTCGCGGGCGCTGACCCGCTCGGCGCGGGACAGGCCGGAGCCGTTTTCCATGACCAGGTGCGAGGCGGTGATGCCTTTCTTCGCCAGCCACTGGCGTACCACGCGCTGCGCGGCACGGGCGTCGTCGCCATCGGCGTCGGTGCGGAAACGCGCGCCGAGGCTGAGGAACAGTTGCTGGGCCATGGTGTTGTTACTGTACTTGTTGATGTCGCGGATGATCTCCACCAGGTCCGGGGAGAAGGCGCGTGCCAGCAGGCGGGCGCTCTTCGGCACTTCCTCGACGCGATCGCGGCCCTGGATGGTGCCGCCCAGCTCATTCCAGATCGCCCGTACCGCACCGGCGGCGTAGGTTGGGTGGTCGAGCAGCGACAGGTAGGTCTGCGAGTTGCAGCCTTCGCCGAGTTGCCCGGTGACCGTGACGCTGACGCCGTCGGCCTGCACCACCGGTTTGTAGCGCACCTCGCCGTTGCATTGCTTGCCCGGCATGGCCTTGACCTGGTTGTCGATGCGGATGCTGGCGATCGGCGGTTCCACCGACACCAGCACCCGCCCGCCGTCGTTGCGGGCGACGAAGCGCAGGGCCTTGAGGTTGACCAGCAAGGAGTCGGGCTTGACCAGGAACGGTTTGTTCTCGTCGCCGCCGTCATCGTTGAACTGTGGCAGTTGCGGCTGGATGAAGTGACTGCGGTCGAGGATCAGGTCGCCGGTGACGGTCTGTACGCCATTGGCGCGCAGGTCGCGCATCAGCAGCCAGAGTTTCTCCATGTTCAGCTTGGGATCGCCGCCGCCCTTGAGGTACAGGTTGCCGTTGAGCACGCCGTTGCTCAGCGGGCCATCGGTGTAGAACTCGGTTTTCCACTGGTAGGTGGGGCCGAGCATCTCCAGGGCCGCATAGGTGGTCACCAGCTTCATGGTCGAGGCCGGGTTGACCGAGACATCGGCGTTGAAGATCGTCGGGGTGCCGGGGCCGTTGAGCGGGATCATCACCAGCGACAGTGCCGAATCGTCCAGCTTGTTGCTCTTGAGCGCCTGCTGCACCTTGGGCGGCAGGCTGTTGTTGACGGGGGCGGCATGGGCCGGCAGGGCAATGGGTAGCAGCAGGCCGGCGAACAACAGCGAACGGAGGGATGGGGTCATGAGTACTGAGAACCCTGCGCAGGAAGGGTGAGATGAAACGGGGCTTTACAGGATGATGGCCCCGGCTGAAAAAATGATAGCGCGCATTATGCCCCAAGCCCGTGCCGGCGTGCTTCGCGATTGCGCGTCCGTGTGGCGGTTTTGTCGGGTTTTCCCGGGCAGACGGGCGGCGAAGCTGGTAAAGTGCGCCGCGTTAATACTCAAGAGGATTGTTTCATGGCTACCAACCGTTCCCGCCGTCTGCGCAAAAAGCTCTGTGTAGACGAATTCCAGGAACTGGGCTTCGAGCTGAACCTGGAGTTCAAGGAAGACCTGAGCGATGAAGCCATCGACGCCTTCCTCGACGACTTCCTGGCGCAAGCCATGGACGCCAATGGTCTGGACTACGTCGGCGGCGACGACTTCGGTCTGGTCTGCCTGGCCAAGCGTGGCTCGGTCAGCGAAGAGCAGCGCGCCACCGTCGATGCGTGGCTCAAGGGCCGCAGCGAACTGACCAAGATCGAAATCAGCCCGCTGCTGGATGCCTGGTACCCCGACGTCCCGGTCAACAAGGCCTGATGTGAACAGCGCGGCAGCCTCGGGGCTGCCGCGCTGCTTTCAGTTCCGTCCTTCCTCGCCGGCGTCCGTCGGTTCCGGCAGCCTCGCCAGGGTTTGCCGCAGGGTCTCGTCGACCCGCCTCATCTGATACAGCACCTGTCGCTTGCGGCGTCTGAGCAATGGCTCGGGGGCGAAGCGTGCGCACACTTCTTCGAGGCGTTCACAGGCGAGCATCAACTCTTCGGCCTGGACGATACGGGCGACCCCGAGAATCTGGTGGGCCATGCTCTGCAGTGACGACGGATTGCCGTGGGTATCGGTCGCGCGCAGGCGCTGCTGGTCTTCCGGGCTGCTGCGCAACAGGGTTTCGAGCAGGCGGCGCAGTTCCAGTGGACAGTCGCCGATGATCGGCTCCAGGCCATTGAGATCGAGCCGTGCCGGACTTGTCGGGCAGGTTGGCCGGGCACTGGCGGGAACCCCGGCCAGGTGCTGGCCGAGGGTATGCAGGCCGATGGGTTTGAGCAGGCAGTCATCCATGCCGGCCTGCTGGCAGCGTTCCCGGACTTCCGGCTGGGCATTGGCGGTATAGCCGAGGATGGTGCAGGGCTGGCGCTCGTCGCGCTGTTCCTGCTCGCGTACCGCGCGGCTGAACTGGTAGCCATCCATCCAGGGCATGTTGCAGTCGACGATCAGCACATCGAAACGGCTGTTCTGCCACAGCTCCAGGCCCTGGCGACCGTTGTCCACGCAGTGGTAGCGCACGCCGAGGAATTCCAGCTGCTGCGCGACCAGCAGCAGGTTGGCCGGATGGTCGTCCACCACCAGCACCCGCAGATCGGCGCTGGGCATGAGCAGGGCGGGTTCGCAAGGCTTGGGTTCGCAACCGCCCGACAGGCCGCGCAGCGGCAGGCTGACGCGGATTTCCGTGCCTTCGCCGGGCTTGCTGAACAGGCTCAGCTTGCCCCCCATCATTTCGCACAGGTTGCGGCTGATCACCAGGCCCAGGCCGGTGCCGCTGCGCGCCTGGGAGCTGTCCGGGTGGATCTGGGCGAAAGGCTGGAACAGGCGCTGCTGGTCCTCGGCAGCGATGCCGATGCCGGTATCGCTGACCGACAGCTCCAGTTGCAGGTCGTCGCGGTTGCCGTCGCCGCTGGTGGGCAGGCTGGAGATGGCCAGGTCGATCTTGACCTGGCCCCAGCTGGTGAACTTGATCGCGTTGCTCACCAGGTTGGAAAGAATCTGCTTGACCCGCAGTGGATCGAGCAGGACATCGCGGTGGGCGCTGCGCGAGACGGTCAGGATCAGCTCCAGGCCCTTTTGCCGGGCCAGCCCGTCGAACACCTGGAACACGCACTGCACCAGCTCCGCCGGATTGACCCGTTCCGGGCTGAGGTTCAGGTGACCCGATTCGATCCGGGCGATATCCAGGATGTCGCCGATCAGCGCCAGCAGGTCGCGGGCCGAGTGGTAGGCGACTTCCAGGGCCGGCCGGTCCATGCCGGGCTTGTCGGCGCGTTTCAGGGCCAGTTCGAGCATGCCGATCAGCGCGTTCATCGGCGTGCGGATCTCATGGCTCATGGTGGCCAGGAAGGTACTCTTGGCACGACTGGCGGCGTCGGCCTGTTCCTTGGCCAGGCGCAGGTCCTGGATCAGCTGGCGGCGTTCGCTGATGTCCAGCCAGCCGCCGATGATGCCCTTCACCTCGCCGAGGGAATCGCGATAGGGCAGGATCCAGTGGTAGATGGTCTGCTCGGCGCCCTTCAGGGTGATCGGGCGGTCGAGGATCATCGGTTTGCCTTCGTTCATCACGCGCAGGTAGTCGGTCTGGATGGTGCGGGTGTCGTCCCTGCCCCCCAGCGGGGCTTCGTGGATCGACTTGCCCAGCACCGCCTGCAGATCCACCCCCAGCGCCTGCAGGTAGCTCTCGTTGCAGGTCTGCAGCAGGCCATGGCGGTCGCGAACGTAGATGGGGTGGGGGGTACCGTTGACCATCGCGCCCATGAACTCCAGCTGGTCGTTGAGTGCGCGCTCGACGGCCTCGCGCTGTTTGATCTGGCGGCGCATCCAGGCGTTCCAGGTCAGCGACAGGATCAACAGCACCAGGGTGCTGAGAATGATCTTGAGGATGGTGCTCTGGTGGTTCTGCCAGTAGGAATAGGAACCGCCGTTGTAACCGCGCCAGCGGCTGTTGATGATGCCCATTTCCTCGGGAACGATGCTGATCAGGGCCTTGTCGAGAATCGAGGCGAGTTCCGGGTCGTGGCGCGAGCTGGCCAGGGAGAAGGTGGCGGGAATGTCGCTGACGGTGGAGCGGATCACCAGGTCGCGCTGGGTGGTGAGGTTGAAGTTGGCATTGATCAGGGCCATGACCATGCCATCCACCTGGCGATGGGCCAATAGCGAGGCGGCGGCAGAGGTGTCTTCGGTGGACACCAACTGGATGTTCGGATACCGCTGGCGAATACCGTCGTTGAGCAGGTTGCCGCGGGTCACCGCGAGGCGGCGGCCCTGCATCTGTTCGAGCGTGCGCGGGGCATCCTTGCTGTCGCGGGTAACCAGGACGTAGGAGTTTTCCAGGTACGGGCGACTGATGTTCAACGCGCTTTCCCGTTCCGGGCTGGAGGAAATGGCCGCGATCAGGTCCGCGTGGTCATGCTCCAGTTGATCGATCATGTCGCTGATACCGCTGCTGCGCTTGATCTCGAAATGCAGGCCGGTGCGCAGGCGGATCAGTTCCAGCAGGTCGGCGGCGATACCCCGCAGGTTGCCGGACTTGTCGAAGAAGGTCAGTGGGGCGGCGTGTTCGTCGACCGTGACCCGCACCACCGGGTTCTTCGCCAGCCAGGCCTCCTCGCGTGGCGACAGCTGCAGCTTGCGGTCGGTGAGGAGGATGCTGCTGCCGGCGCTCCAGCGCTGGAAAATGCTCGCGCGGGTGGTAGTGGTCACCGCTTCCAGGGTCTTGTTGACCAGGGTCAGCAGGACCGGGTTGCTCTGGTGGACGGCGAAGCCGAAGCCCATGGCTTCATGCTTGGCGAAATTGGCCATCTTCAGGTTCTGCAGGTGGCTCTGGTTGAGCAGGTAGTGGGTCGACAGGGTATCGCCGAGGAACACGTCGGCCTGGTCGAATGCCACGGCATTGAGGGCATTGTGGTACGAGCTGTAGGTGCGGATGCTGGCGTAGGGATAGGTGGCGCGGACTTCCGCCAGGGGCAGGTAGTGCTCGATCATGCTCAGGCGCAGACCGGTGAGCCCGGTGTCCAGCGGCCGGGTTTCGTTTTCCCGGGTCACCAGCACGGGCTGGTCTTCGGCGTAAGGTTGCGACAGCACCACGCCGGGGACGGCGATGTCGTAGCTGTTGGCGCTGCCGAGCAGGTCGATCTGGCCGTTCACCAGTGCCTGCAGGGCCAGGTCGCGACTGGCGAAGCGCCTGATCTTCACCGGCAGGCCGAGGGTGGCGCCGAGGAGCCCGGCATAATCGGCGGTTACCCCTTCGTAGTCACCGCTGGCGGTCATGTCGAACGGTGGATAATCCGGTGCCGAGGTACCCAGGACCAGTTCCCGGTGGGTCTGGATCCAGGCTTGCTGGGCCGGCGTCAGGGAAATCCGCAGCGGGGTCTGCGCGCCGCGGCTGAACAGGCTGTACTGGTCGTCTCCGCCCTCGTCGGCGATGACATTGCCCGGCCAGGCAATCACCAGCAGGAGGAACAATGCCACCGACTTGAGCATGGCGGCCCTCATACCAGTTCGTTGCGCTTGGCCATTTCGATCAGTTCCACCAGCGAACGCGCCTTGAGTTTCTGCATCAGGCGCTTCTTGTAAGTGCTCACGGTCTTGTTGCTGAGAAACATGCCTTCGGCAATTTCCTTGTTGCTTCTGCCCTGGGCAAAAAGTTGCAGCACCATCAACTCGCGATCGTTGACCGACTTGAACAGTTCTATTTCCTGCTCGGTGGCAATATGTTGCCGGGAGGGGGTGATGGCCTGGCTGGGGAAATAGTTATATCCGGAAAGTACCGCTTTGATGGCACTGAGCAGTTCGCTCAGGTCTTCCTGTTTGCACACATAGCCACAGGCGCCGGAAAGCATGCAGCGAATGGCGAACAGTGCGGGCGATTGAGCGGTGAGTACCAGGATCTTCAGCGACAGCGACATGGTGTTGAAGCGCGAAAGCACTTCCAGGCCGTCCAGACGGGGGATGCCGATATCGAGAATGACCAGGTCCGGCGGGCTTTCGCGGACCATCTGCATGGCGTCGACGCCATTATCGGATTCGCCGGCGATTCGATAGCCTTCGTTTTCCAGCATCATTCGCAGCGCCAGGCGTATGACCGGATGATCATCGACAATAAAAACAGAGTGCATGCTCAATCTTCCAAAGGAACTCAGGTAAAGCCGCACCATAGCCCAGATAGGAAGCGTGCACATAAATAGAGTGGGGTTGAGCTTTAATATAGGAATTTTCCTACTTCGTATTTACTTATTGACTACAAAATTCCTTATGAAGTTTCGAGTTTTATTGTCGGAAGATACCGGCAAACAGCCATCTTCGCCGACCCGGCCTGCGTCACGGACCGGGTCGGCGCGGTGTCATACCGGACTGGAGCGCCCGGTCATTTCCCGGGCCATTTCGCTGGCGTAGCTGTCGGTCATCCCGGCGATGAAGTCGATCATGCGCAGGAAGGCGGTGTGCAGCGAACCCTTCGGGTCGGGCGCGTTGTTGCCGAGCAGGTCGAGGATGCGCCGGTGCTTGAACGATGGCGTGCGCCCGCCGTGTTGTTCGAGCGCGGCACCGCAGAAGGAGTTGAGGAGAATCTCCAGCGTGGTGTACGCGCCTATTTCGTGCAGGGTCTTGCGCTTGTCCTGGAAGATCTTCCGGCGGGCGATGTCCTTGGCCTGGAGTACGCAGCGCTTGGCCGGGCCGTCCATGTGCTCCACCAGGTCGTCCTGCAGGGTGCCCGCCAGCAGCGCCGGCTGCTGTTCGACGAAGGCACGCGCGGCGGCATTGGTCAGGTGCTCGATGGCCTTGCCGCGCAGGATCGCCAGTTTGCGCCGCCGCGAGTCGTCGGGGCCGAGCTGGCGATAGGTTTCCGGCAGGTCGTCGCCGACCAGGCCGAGGAGCAGCGATTCCACCTCGGCGTAGTCCAGCAGGTCCATTTCCAGACCGTCTTCCAGGTCGATCAGGGCATAGCAGATGTCGTCCGCCGCCTCCATCAGATAGACCAGCGGGTGGCGTGCCCAGCGCTGGTTGTCGAGCAGCGGCAGGTCGAGCTTGTGGGCGATCTGCTCGAGCAGTGGCAGTTCGCTCTGGTAGCAGCCGAACTTGTGCTTCTTGTAGCCCAGCGAATCGGCGTGTCGCGCGGTCCAGGGGTACTTCAGGTAAGTGCCGAGCGTGGCGTAGGTCAGCCGCGTGCCGCCATCGAACTGGTGATATTCCAGTTGGGTGAGGACGCGAAAGCCCTGGGCGTTGCCTTCGAAATTGAGGAAGTCGGCGCGCTCGGCATCGCTCATGGCATCCAGCCAGCCACGCCCGGCGGCCTGCTGGAACCAGTGGCGAATGGCGTCCTCGCCGGAATGGCCGAAGGGCGGGTTGCCGATGTCATGGGCCAGGCAGGCCGATTGCACGACCATGCCCAGGTCGCTCGGTTCGCACCAGTCCGGCAGCGATTCGCGCAGGGTCTCGCCGACGCGCATGCCCAGCGAGCGACCGACGCAACTGACTTCCAGCGAATGGGTCAGGCGGGTGTGGATATGGTCGTTGCTGGTGACCGGATGGACCTGGGTCTTGCGCCCCAGGCGGCGGAAGGCGCCGGAGAAGATGATGCGGTCGTGATCCTTGTGGAACGGACTGCGACCGAGTTCTTCGGAACTGTGCAGGGTCTTGCCGAGGCGTTCGCGGGTAAGCAGTGTGTGCCAGTCCAAGGCCGGTTCTCCCTCTCTAGAGTGCAGGGGGCTAGCTTCCCGTGTCGTGGTCCTCGCCGCAAGCTCAAAGTCCGGCGGCATCGACGTCGATCAGCAACAGGCGGCGTCCGCCATCGAAGAACTGCCCGGCGGTGAGGCAGTACTGGTTGGTCGTGGCGTCGCGGTAGGTGCTGGACAGGATCAGCCGGCGCTCGGTCCAGCCCTCGGCGAGCAGGTGATGGAAGTAAGGACGCCACGACCAGTTGTGGCCCAGGTAGCTGGAGTCGAGGTGCCAGCGTGGCGCGCGCCACTCCAGGTTGGGCGTCAGCTGGGTGCCGTGGGGATCGCAGAGAAAAAAGCGCAGCAGCCAGGGATAGGCGTTCAGGTCGGGCAGCTTCTCGATCGGCGCGTTGCTCAGCACCCACTGCTGCAACTGCGGCATCAGTTCCACCAGTTGCTGGCGTCGCTGCATCAGGCGGGCGCGTTCCACCAGTTTGCCCTGTACATAGTGTTCGCGCAGTTTGGCGAAGCGTCCGGCGAAGGTCTGCGCCGGGAAGAAACCGGGCTCGGCGCCGGCGAAGAGAAACCCTTGCAGATAGCGCGCCCCGCACTCCAGGGCGAAATTCAGTTCAGCCTCGGTCTCGACACCTTCGGCGATGATCCAGCAACCGGTCTTCTCGGCCATCTGCGCCAGGGCCTTGACCACCTCGCTGCTCGGCCCGCCGCGGGCAGCGCTCTGGAACAGGCGCATGTCCAGCTTGAGGATGTCCGGTTGCAGCGACAGCACCCGGTCCAGTTGCGAGTAGCCGGCGCCGAAATCATCGATGGCGACCCGCGCCCCGGCTTCCCGGTACTGCTGCACCACCATGGCCAGGCGCTCGCGGTCGCCGCCGGTCTCGGTGATTTCGAAGACCACGCGGCGTGGATCGATGCCTTGCTGGCGCAGTTGCGTCAGGCTGGGTGGCGGTTCGCCAAGGGGCAGTTCACTGACCCAGCGCGGCGAGATGTTGAGGCTCAGAAACCAGTCTTCCGGGGCCTTGTGGAAATGCTTGAAGGCCTGTTCCCGCAGGCTTCGATCCAGTTGCAGCAACTCGGCGGAAGGAATGCTTGGATCATTGAACAGCGGTCCCACCGAACGTAGCTGGCCGTCGTCGCGGCGCAGGCGCCCGAGGGCTTCGACGCCAGCGATGCGGCCGGTGGCGGTATCGATGAAGGGCTGGAAACAGGCGAGCGGTTGCTCGACGAACACGGCGACTCCTTGTTGTTCTGAACGCTGACGGGCGGGCTGGCGACCGCCCGGTCGACGTTCTGCAAGAATGCCGCCAGTTCCGTCAGGGACGCTTCGGCGGCTGCTGCATGAACAGGCGCACAAGGGGCAGCAGGCTGCTGGTCAGTTGGGTCAGCCGGCCGAGGTTGCCGCTGCGCGCACCCTTGCCAGTGAGGAAGCCGAGCAGGACGACCGCGCCGATGCCCCACAACGGCGCATGCTTGATTCCCAGGCCGCCCTGCAGGCTGTCGCCCATGCCGCGCAGGCGGGTCAGCGGTTGCAGGGCGTTGCCCGCTTCGTTGCGGATTTCCTGGCGATGCATCTCCAGGCGCAGGCGCACCAGGGCCTTGCGCAGTTCGCGACGGTCGTTGGTCTTGGGCAGTTCAGGCAGGCTCATGGCAACAGGCGCTCCCGGTCCTTGGCGAGTTCTTCGAGGGTGGCGCCGAATGGCGAGCGTTCGTCATGCACCGCGGCTCTCAGGCGCAGGCCGCAGAACAGCGCGGCGACACCGTAGAACACGCAGAGGCCGATGATTCCGGCCAGGCGATAGGTATCCCACAGCAGGACCAGCAGCAACGCCGACAACGCGGTCAGCAGGAGCAGGGCGAAGACCAGGGCCAGTCCGGCAAAGAGCAGCAGGCTGAGGGTGCGGGCCTTCTGTTCCTGCAGTTCGATGCCGAACAGCTCGACATGGCCGTGGAGCAGCCCGAGGATCGCGGCGCCGAGACGCCGGGAGGACGAACCGGGGGTTTGGTTTTCCATTGACCGGACCTCAGCGGCGGCTGGCCAGGAGGCCGATCAGAAAGCCCACGCCGGCGGCGATGCCGATGGATTGCCAGGGATTGTTCTGCACGTAGTCCTCGGTGCTGCTCAGTGCCGCATGGCCGCGCTGGCGCAGATCGTCGTTGGTCTGCTGCAGGGTTTCACGGGCGCGCAGCAGGCTGTCGTGGATCTGCGCGCGGAGTTCGTCGGCCTGGTCGCCGGCGAGGGTGGCGGTGTGTTCGAGGAGCTTTTCGGTGTCGCGGACCAGGGTCTGGAAATCGGCCATGAGGATTTCCTGGGCGGTCGGGGTCGGTTTGCTGGCCATACGGTTCTCCATGAAAGGTTGGCAATTGAATTTCGAGTGCCGGGCGTCGCCGAAGGTTCAGTGCAATGACGCTGGTACAGCAATTGCTTCGCTGTGGTGCGCCTGGCCGGGCGTCTGCGCTGTTTGCGGGCGCTGAGCCGTCTGGCCGGCCGTTAAACCATAACCCAAATCAACACGAACCCAGGAAAAATCACCCTCGCATCGATTGCCGCATACACGGACAGGCACTGGATTGATCCAGTCTGGTGCGACCAGGAAGGTCTTCGAACCGCTTTGGTGCTTTTTTCGATCTGCAGGTCTGCCGACTTCATGGAAAATTTGCAAAGCGCCGTGGACTCCCTGATCCAGGGCTCCAATACCCTGTTCATCCTTCTCGGTGCGGTCATGGTCCTGGCCATGCACGCCGGGTTCGCCTTCCTCGAAGTGGGCACGGTTCGCCACAAGAACCAGGTCAACGCGCTGTCGAAGATCCTCAGTGACTTCGCCGTCTCGACCCTGGCCTACTTCTTCATCGGCTACTGGGTCTCCTACGGCACCCACTTCCTGCACCCGGCGGCGACGCTCGGCGCCGAGCACGGCTATGGCCTGGTGAAGTTCTTCTTCCTGCTCACCTTCGCCGCGGCGATCCCGGCGATCATTTCCGGCGGGATCGCCGAGCGGGCACGCTTCGCCCCGCAACTGTGCGCGACCCTGCTGATCGTCGCCTTCGTCTATCCGTTCTTCGAAGGCATCGTCTGGAATGGCAACTTCGGGGTGCAGGCCTGGCTCACGGCACGCTTCGGTGCCGGCTTCCACGACTTCGCAGGCTCCGTGGTGGTGCACGCCATGGGCGGCTGGCTGGCGCTGGCGGCGGTGCTGCTGCTCGGTCCACGCAACGGCCGCTACCGCGATGGCCGGCTGGTGGCGTTTGCGCCGTCGAACATTCCCTTCCTGGCACTCGGTTCGTGGATCCTCATTGTCGGCTGGTTCGGCTTCAACGTGATGAGCGCGCAGACCTTGCCGGCGGTCAGCGGCCTGGTGGCGGTCAACTCGCTGATGGCCATGGTCGGTGGCACCGTCGCTGCGCTGCTGGTCGGGCGCAATGACCCGGGCTTCCTGCACAACGGCCCGCTGGCCGGGCTGGTGGCGATCTGCGCCGGCTCCGACCTGATGCACCCGGTCGGTGCGCTGGTCACCGGCGCGGTGGCTGGGGCGCTGTTCGTCTGGTGCTTCACCGCGACGCAGAATCGCTGGAAGATCGACGACGTCCTCGGGGTCTGGCCGCTGCATGGCCTGTGCGGGGTATGGGGCGGGATCGCCTGCGGGATCTTCGGCCAGCAGCTGTTCGGCGGTCTTGGCGGGGTGAGCTTCGCCAGCCAGCTGATCGGCACCCTGGCCGGGGTGATCGTGGCCCTGGCCGGCGGCTTTGCGGTGTACGGCCTGATCAAGTGCGTCCACGGCCTGCGCCTGAGCCAGGAGCAGGAGTACTACGGCGCCGACCTGTCGATTCACAAGATCGGCGCCACCAGTCAGGACTGAATGCCGCGCCCGGCCATCAGGCGTGCCTCGCACGCCTTGATCGCCGGCAACGGGCCGCACAGCAGGACGGAATCGCCGGCGTGCAGGCAGGTGCCGCTGTTCAGTGCCAGTTCGTTGCCGTTGCGCTGTACCGCGCGCAGCTCCACGCCGAGGGTTTCCAGCTGCATGTCGTGCAGCCGGCGCCCGCAGGCGAAGGCATCGGCGGCCAGGTTGACCGCGTGCATCAGCACCTTGGGCTGGCCTTCGCTGTCGACCAGTTCGGTCTGGGCGCCCTGGTAGAAGCCGTGGAGCAGGCGATAGCGACTCTTGCGCACTTCCTCGACGGTCTGACGTACCCGCTCTTCGGGCACGCCGAGCATCACCAGGGCATGGGACGCGAGCATCACGCTCGACTCCAGCACCTCCGGCACCACGGCACTGGCGCCGGCAGCGCGCAGTTCGTCGCGCAGGCTGTCGTCGCGGGTACGCACCAGAATCGGGATCTGGCTGTGGCGATGGCGCGCCGCCTTGAGCACGCTCATCGCCACTTCGGTGTTGTCCACCGCGATCACCAGCAGGCGCGAGCGTTCGAGACCGATGGCTTCGAGCAGTTCGCCGCGCCGCGAGTCGCCATAGTGCACGCAGTTTTCCCCCGCGGCGGCTTCCTGGACCCGCACCGGGTCGTCATCCAGGGCGATGAAGGGCAGGTTTTCGCGGCGCAGGAAGCGGCCGATGGACTGGCCGACACGGCCATAGCCGCAGATGATCACGTGACCGCTCACATCCGCGCTCTGCGCTTCGATTTCTTCCAGGTGGACTTCCTCGTTGGGCTTGCGGTGCAGGCGCAAGGCCACGGCGGGAGCGGCACGCAGGAGCAGGGGGGTGACCAGCATCGAGCAGAAGGTCGCCGCCAGCAGCAGCTGCCCGAGTTGTTCCGGCAGCAGATTGCTCTGCTGCATCTGCGCCATCAGCGCGAAGCAGAACTCGCCGCCCTGGGCCAGGGCCAGGCCGCTGCGCCAGGCGGTTTCCGCATCGCTGCCGCGAACCCGCACCAGCGCCGCCACCACGCAGCCCTTGAGCAGCAGCAGGCCGAGGGTCAGGGCGAGAATCTCCAGGCCGTGGCTGGCGAACAGATGCAGGTCGATGAGCATGCCGATACTGACGAAGAACAGCCCCAGCAGGATGTCGCGAAACGGGCGGATATCGGCTTCGATCTGGTGCCGGTAGTTGCTTTCGCCGAGCAGCATGCCGGCGAGGAACGCCCCCAGCGCCGGCGACAGGCCGAGCAGGTGGGTCAGCCAGGCGGTGAGCAGGACGATCACCAGGGCCAGCAGGACGAACAGCTCCGCCGAATGGGAGCTGGCGACTTCATGGAACAGGCGCGGCAGCAGCCAGCGACTGGCCAGCAGCAGGCCGACGAAGAGGATCACGGTCTTGCCCAGGGTCAGCGGCAGGGCCCAGTACCAGGCTTGGCTGCTTTCGCCGGCGAATACTGGCACCAGCGTCAGCAGCAGGACCGCCACCACGTCCTGGAACAGCAGCACGCCGATGGCGTTCTGGCCGTGGCTGCTGAAGATCTCGCCAAGGCTGGTCAGTTCCTTGGACACGATGGCGGTGGAAGACAGCGCCAGGCCGCCACCCAGCAGCAACGCCGCGGTGCTCGGCATGCCCAGCAGCGCCAGCGCGCCGGCCAGTGCCAGGCCGGTACACACCACCTGCAGGCTGCCCAGGCCGAATACCACCCGGCGCAGGGCGAGCATCTTCGACAGGGAGAACTCCAGGCCCAGGGAAAACAGCAGGAACACCACACCCATTTCCGCCAGGTCCGGCAATTCCTCGCTCTCGTTGACCCAGTCCAGCGCCGTGGGTCCGACGAACAGTCCGACACACAGATAGCCCAGTACCGGCGGCAACTGCAGACGCCGGAATACCGCAATGACGACCAGCGACGACGCCAGGATGATCAGCAGGTTTGCGAACACACCACACACTCCCTGTAAAAAACCGCAAAAAAACGCCTAGAGTACAGCAGGTGGAAATCTCGCCCATTGATCTGGGTCAATCGTTGCGCGCCTGGTCGACGTGCCTCGACGCAGTTTTCGCGCAGACCTAGAATGGGCCTTTCGTTCATTTTGTATCGGTATTTTTCATGCTTCCTGAATGCCAATTGTTCGGCACCCTGGGTTGCCATCTGTGCGAGGTCGCCGAGGCGCTGCTGATGCCGCTGGTCGAGCACGGCCTGCTGGTGGAGCTGGTGGACATCGCCGAGGACCAGACCATGGTCGAGCGCTACGGTCTGCGGATTCCGGTCCTGCGCCGCTGCGACAGCGGGGCGGAGCTGAACTGGCCGTTCGATGCCGACCAGGTGGTGGCTTTCCTCGGCTGAGGCGCCGGTTCACATTTTGATGCACAAGGGCACATGCATCGTCGCGATGAGGGTTGGAGAATCCAGGGTCGCTGCCCCAGCGGCAGTGAACCCGGATCACCAAGCCAACGGAGTGGCAAAGATGTTTCTGACCCCGAACTTCACCCTCGCCGAAATGACCGCCTCGCAGATCGCTCATCGCGAGGGCCTGGACAACAACCCCGACAGCAAGACCATCGCCAACCTCGTCGAACTGTGCAAGACCCTCGAGCAGGTGCGCAGCCTGGTCGGCCAGCCGCTGCTGGTCAGTAGCGGCTATCGCAGCGCCGCGGTGAACCGCCGGGTGGGCGGTTCGTCTTCCAGTGCCCATGTCCTCGGGCTGGCCGCCGACATCATGGTCAGCCGCCTGACACCGCGCCAGTTGGCGCAATGCATCGCCGACAGCGACCTGGTGTTCGACCAGCTGATTCTCGAATTCGACGCCTGGGTCCACCTGGGCCTCGGCCCGCGCCAGCAGCGGCGGCAGGTGCTGACCATCCGCAAGGGCACCGGCTACCTGCCGGGCCTGCAATGAATCGTTACTTCGATTGACGTCCAAGGCGTCCGCCTCCTATGCTGTATATGGATACAGTATGCGAGGCGGGCGGCTTCTTGCCCGGAGAAAAACCATGGTCAACGTCGAACAATTGAAATCCAGCGTCAATCGCATGTCCGCCGAAGAGGTTGGCGAGGTCGTGCGCGAGTTGCGGCTTGATGGTCTGGTCACCGATGACCGCACACCGTTCGGCAAGGTCCACTTCAACACCTGTTTCGCCGAGATCGAGGCGCTGTTCCAGCGTGCCGGCTTCCATCGGCCGCTGGATGTGGTGGGTTACGAAGGACAGGCCTATGCGCTGTACGACGCCAGCCGCTGGGAGGCGGTGGATGTGCTGCGGCGCTTGAAGGCGAGTTGCGAGGGCGTCGCCATCCAGGCTGGCTGAGGCGGCGGTCATGCCGGATAATGACCGGCCCTTCCGTTGCGAGTGTCAGCATGAGCGTTTCCTTCGATCCGGCCCGGCATCAGGCCAGTACCGTCTGCCTGCCGCCGGGCAACTGGGCCACCGTGCTGGATTGTCTGTGCGAGCACTTCACGGCCATCGGCCGTGACGTCTGGCTCGACCGCTTTGCCCGCGGGCGGGTGCTGGATGCCCAGGGTCAGCCGCTCGCGGTCGATCATCCCTATCGCCAGGGGCTGCGCGTTCATTATTTTCGCGAAGTACCCAACGAGAAACCCATTCCCGTCCTGGAAAACATCCTCCACGTCGACGAGCACCTGGTGGTGGCGGACAAGCCGCATTTCCTGCCGGTGACGCCCACCGGCGAGTATGTCGAGGAAACCCTGCTGCGGCGTCTGATCCGCCGTCTCGACAATCCCCATCTGGTACCGCTGCACCGCATCGACCGGCACACCGCCGGGTTGGTGCTGTTTTCCGCCAATCCGCAGAGTCGCTCGGTCTATCAGCAACTGTTCCCGACACGAAGGATCGACAAGCAGTACCAGGCGATCGCGCCTGCCTTGCCGGATCTGCAGTTCCCCCTGGTGCACAGGAGCCGGATGGCCAGTGGCGAGCCGTTCTTCCGCATGCAGGAAGTGCCGGGAGTGAGCAACAGCGAGACGCTGGCCGATGTGCTGGAGAAGAATGGCGAGCTGTGGCGCTACGGCCTGTCACCGGTGACCGGCAAGACCCATCAGTTGCGGGTGCACATGGCGGCCTTGGGTGCGCCGATCTGCAACGATCCGTTTTATCCACAGGTGCTGCAGGGCGAGGATGACTATGCGAAGCCGCTGAAGTTGCTGGCCAGGAGTCTGCGCTTCGAGGATCCGTTGAGCGGGGAAGAGCGGTATTTCGAGAGTCGCTTGAGCCTCGATTGGTAATGGCTTGAGGTGCGTTCTCGTAGGAGCGTGGCTTGTCGTGTGACGAACCACCGCGAAAGGACCGCGCAGCGGTCCTGGGATGGTTCAGTGATTCCGGGACCGCTGCGCGGTCCTTTCGCGGGCAAGCCACGCTCCTACGGGGGGGAGATGTCGTCCCTAGCGATTGAAGCGCTCGACCAGCGAGTACTGGGTCGTCGCGGTATGGGTCAGTTCTTCACTGAGCAATGCCGAGTGCTGCGCCTGCTCCGAGGTCTGGTCGGCCAGGGCGGCGATGGTGGTGATATTGCGGCTGATTTCCTCGGCCACCGAAGTCTGCTGCTCGGTAGCGGCGGCGATCTGGGTGGCCATGTCGGTGATGTTGGCCACCGCCTCGCTGATGCCCACCAGCGCCTGGTCGGCTTCCATCACCCGCTGTACACCTTCCTCGGCCTGACGATGGCCGGCTTCCATGGTCTGCACGGCATTCGACGCGGTCTGCTGCAGCTTGGCGATCAGGCCATGGATCTGTCCGGTGGACTCGCTGGTGCGCTGCGCCAGTTGGCGGACCTCGTCGGCGACCACGGCGAAGCCGCGACCCATTTCCCCGGCACGGGCCGCTTCGATGGCGGCGTTGAGCGCCAGCAGGTTGGTCTGGTCGGCGATGCCCTTGATCACGTCGACCACACCACCGATCTCGTCGCTGTCACGGGCCAGTTGAGTGACGGTCTGGCCGGTTTCGCCCACCGCGGTGGACAGGCGCTGGATGGCGTCGCGGGTTTCCCCGGCGATGTTGCGCCCGCGGTCGGTCAGGCGGTTGGCCGCCTGGGTGGCGTCGGCGGCACGCTGGACGTGGTTGGCCACTTCCTGGGTGGTGGCGGCCATCTGGTTGACCGCGGCGGCGACCTGTTCGGTCTCGACGCGCTGGCGTTCCAGGCCGGACGAGCTGTTGTGGGCCAGGGCGTCGGACTGCCGGGCCTGCTCGTTGAGGTGCTCGGCGGTGTCCTGCAAGCGGGTCAGGCAGGTCTTCAGGCGAGCGTCCTGGCTGAGCATGGCCATCTCCAGGCGCGCCTGGACGCCACGGCTGTCGGTGTACATCTGCGCGATCAGCGGGTCGGAGGTGGTCTGTTCGGCCAGGCGCAGCAGGCGCTTGAGGCCACGTTGCTGCCAGCCCAGGCCGAGCAGGCCGAGCGGCACCGACAGCGCCGCGGCGAGGGCGAAGCCCCAGGAGTGGCCGAGCCAGATGCCGATGAGGAAACCGATCTGGCTGATCATGATGAACGGCAGCCAGTCCTGCAGTACCGGCAGCCATTTATCGCGGCGCGGAATGGCCGACTTGCCGTCGTTGATGCGCTTGTACAGGGCTTCGGCGCGGCGGATCTGCTCGGCGGTCGGTTTGACCCGCACCGACTCGTAGCCCACCACCTGATTGCTCTCGAAGATCGGCGTGACGTAGGCGTTGACCCAGTAGTGGTCGCCGGACTTGCAGCGGTTCTTGACGATACCCATCCATGGCAGGCCCTGTTTGAGGGTCGCCCACATGTGGGCGAATACCGCCGAAGGCACGTCCGGGTGGCGGACCAGGTTATGCGGCGCACGCATCAGCTCGTCGCGCGAGAAACCGCTGATCTCGATGAATGCGTCGTTGCAGTAGGTAATGACACCCTTGGCATCGGTAGTCGAGATCAACCGTTGTTGGGCAGGGAAAGTCCGTTCGCGCTGGGTAATCGGCTGGTTGTTACGCATAAGCTGTTCAATCCGCAAGGCTTTCGTGAGCTATCGGCACAGGCACGAAATTATTGAATGAATATTTGGGTTTTGTTGATCCTGCTCAATGTTCGCCGAGGTCGCCTGAGCTATGGGAAGTCGTCACGTTCGTCAAATTTGCGCGCATTCTTTCACATTTTCGCAACATAAGTCAGTCAATGACCTATGGTTCATGGGGTTGTTTCGAGCGGGTAGGTGAACAGCGCGAAATGCATCAGGTTCAGGCCGAAATGCGCCAGCAGCGCCGCCGGCAGTCCGCCATGGCGCCAGGCTAACCCGTAACCGGCCCCGGCCAGTGTTGCCAGGGCGACCCAGGGCCAGCCGCCACCGACGTGGGCCAGGCCGAACAGCAGCGCACTCAGGCCCAGCGCGAGGTTGTCGCCCTGGCGCAGCGGGACCAGCCAGCGTTGCAGGCCGCCCTGCAGATAGCCGCGAAACAGCGCTTCCTCGACCAGGCTGACCAGCAGCAGGTTGTTGGTTATCCACAGCCAGGCCTGGGGCGGCCATTTCACCGACCAGGCGACGACGCCCAGCAGCCATGCGATGCCCAGGCAGACCAGGCTGGTCAGGACCATCGCCAAGGCCGCGAGCCCGGGCCGCGGCTGGCGTGCCATGACGATCCACGGACAGGCCAGCAGCAGCCAGAAGCCGATCAGCGGCTTGTCCAGATTGAGGTGCATGGAGAACGGCGCGGCGTCGGCGCTGAAGCGGGCCTGGTCGATGACCAGCGCGTTGTCGAAACCCGGCAACTGGTGCAGGGCGAGGGCCACGGCGGTGAGGACGAACAGGCTGTGGCCGAGGACTTTGCGGGGGAGGGCGTGGCCGGGTCGTACCAGCCAGGCGCTGAACAGCAGCACGGCGAACACCGGCAGGGTAGCCAGGCCCAGGCTGCCCTGCGTCAGGGCGAAGGCATAGACCGTGGTGAGCAGGGCCAGCAGGGTCCAGTGGGAGGCGCGCATGTCGAGTCCTTTGCGATAAGGCATGCAGGCTTCGACTGCGGTCATGGCGTCGAGGACACGCAGACTTGACCCCGTAGGAGCGAGGCTTGCCCGCGAAGGAGTGCGCAGCACTCCCGATTACGGTGATGTCCGGGAGCGCTACGCGCTCCTTCGCGGGCAAGCCACGCTCCTACCGGGCCACAGCATGCAGCGCTCAGCGCGCGATCATCTGCCGCAACACATAGTGCAGAATCCCCCCCGCCTTGAAGTACTCCACCTCGTTCAAGGTATCGATCCGGCACAGCACGGCGATGGTTTCCGTGCTGCCATCCGCGCGGGAGATGCGCAGGTCCAGGCTCATGTGCGGTTCGAGCCTGGTCCCGCTCAGGCCGAGAATGTCGATCTTCTCGCGCCCCGTCAGGCCGAGTTGCCTGCGGTCCTGCCCGGCGCTGAACTGCAGCGGCAGCACGCCCATGCCCACCAGGTTGGAGCGGTGGATACGCTCGAAACTCTCCGCCAGCACCGCCTTGACCCCCAGCAGGTTGGTGCCCTTGGCCGCCCAGTCGCGGCTGGAGCCGGTGCCGTATTCCTGGCCGGCGATCACCACCAGTGGCGTACCTTCGTCGCGGTAGCGCATGGCCGCATCGTAGATCGCCAGCTTTTCGCCACTGGGCACGTGCAGGGTGTTGCCGCCTTCCTCGCCGCCGAGCATTTCGTTGCGGATGCGGATATTGGCGAAGGTGCCGCGCATCATCACTTCATGGTTGCCGCGCCGCGAGCCGTAGGAGTTGAAGTCGCGTGGCTCCACGCCCTTGTCGCGCAGGTAGCGTCCGGCCGGACTGTCGGCCTTGATGTTGCCGGCGGGGGAAATATGGTCGGTGGTCACCGAATCGCCGAGCAGGGCGAGGATCCGCGCGCCGTGCACGTCCTCGATCTTCGGCGGCGGGCCGGAAATACCGTCGAAGAACGGCGGATGCTGGATGTAGGTGGAGTCGTCCTGCCAGACATAGGTGGCGGCCTGCGGCACGGCGATGGCCTGCCACTGTTCGTCGCCGGCGAAGACCTCGGCGTATTCCTTGTGGAACATCCGCGTGTCCACCTGGGCCACCGCCGCGGCGATTTCCTGCTGGCTGGGCCAGATGTCCCGCAGGTACACCGGCTGGCCGTTGCTGTCGTTGCCCAGCGGCTCGCGGGACAGGTCCAGGCGCACGCTGCCGGCCAGGGCATAGGCCACCACCAGTGGCGGCGAAGCCAGCCAGTTGGTCTTGACCAGCGGATGCACGCGGCCTTCGAAGTTGCGGTTGCCCGAGAGCACCGAGGCCACCACCAGGTCGGCCTTGCCGATGGCGCTTTCGATCGGCTCGGCCAGGGGGCCGGAGTTGCCGATGCAGGTGGTGCAGCCGTAGCCCACCAGGTCGAAGCCCAGTTCGTCGAGATAGCGGGTCAGGCCGGCGGCCTGGTAATAGTCGGTGACCACCTTGGAGCCGGGGGCCAGCGAGCTCTTCACCCAGGGCTTGCGTTGCAGGCCCTTTTCCACCGCCTTCTTCGCCAGCAGGCCGGCGGCCATCATCACGCTGGGGTTGGAGGTGTTGGTGCAGGAGGTGATGGCGGCGATAACCACCGCGCCGTCCTTGAGGGTGTGCTGCTGGCCCTCGAGATCGAAGCGGATCTCGCCCTGGCCCTCGGCGCCGGCCTTGCGGGCGTTGAGGCCGAGGAAATCATCGAAGGCGTTGCTCACCCCGGGCAGGGCGACCCGGTCCTGCGGGCGTTTCGGTCCGGCCAGGCTGGCCTGGACGTCGTTCATGTCCAGCGCCAGGGTGTCGCTGAACAGCGGTTCATGACCCGGCTCGCGCCACAGTCCCTGGGCTTTGCTGTAGGCCTCGACCAGTGCCACGGTGTCGGCGGGGCGGCCCGACAGGCGCAGGTAGTCGAGGGTGACCTCGTCCACCGGGAAGAAACCGCAGGTGGCGCCGTACTCCGGCGCCATGTTGGCCAGGGTGGCGCGGTCGGCCAGGGGCAGGTCGGCGAGGCCATCGCCATAGAACTCGACGAATTTGCCCACCACCCCCTTCTTGCGCAGCATCTGGGTGACCGTCAGCACCAGGTCGGTGGCGGTGATGCCTTCGCGCAGCTTGCCGGTGAGCCTGAAGCCGATCACCTCGGGAATCAGCATCGACACCGGCTGGCCAAGCATGGCCGCCTCCGCCTCGATGCCGCCGACGCCCCAGCCGAGCACGCCGAGGCCGTTGATCATGGTGGTGTGCGAGTCGGTGCCGACCAGGGTGTCGGGGAAGGCATAGGTGCGGCCGTCTTCCTCGCGGGTCCAGACGGTGCGCCCGAGGTACTCCAGGTTGACCTGGTGACAGATGCCGGTGCCCGGTGGCACCACGCGGAAGTTGGCGAAGGCATTCTGGCCCCAGCGCAGGAAGGCGTAGCGTTCGCCGTTGCGCTGCATCTCGATGTCGACGTTTTCGGCGAAGGCCGCGGGGCTGGCGTAGCGGTCGACCATCACCGAGTGGTCGATCACCAGGTCCACCGGCGACAGCGGGTTGATCCGCTGTGGATCACCACCGGCCCTGGCCATGGCCGCGCGCATGGCGGCGAGGTCGACGACCGCCGGCACGCCGGTGAAGTCCTGCATCAGCACCCGCGCCGGGCGGTACTGGATCTCGCGGTCCGAGCGACGCTCGCGCAGCCAGCCGGCGAGGGCCTGGAGGTCGGCGCCGGTGACGGTCTTGCCGTCTTCCCAGCGCAGCAGGTTTTCCAGCAGCACCTTGAGCGACATCGGCAAAGGGTGCAGATCGCCGAGGCTGCGTGCGGCCTCGGTGAGGCTGAAGTAGTGGTAATCACGGCCATTCACGGCCAGGGTCTTGAGGGTTTTCAGGCTGTCGAGCGAGGACATTGACCAACTCCTTCTGGGGTCGGTGAACGGCGTTCATGCCCGTTTTCGCCGTTGCACCGCCTTATCGGTCCGCACGGCACGGACCTGGCTGAACGGTCAGATTAGCCCCGTTTGGCTAATCCGACCCTTTACTGGACCGGCGGGGCATGTCGCCGGTTCCGAAAGTCCTTTATCATTCGCCGATTTTCCGCCGGGGCACTTGTCTCCGGTCAGGGTTGGGGCGAAATGGCCGGCCGACCGTTCTGGAGTGAGTGATGAATACCCTGTTCCTGCATTGCCGACCCGGTTTCGAGGGCGAGGTCTGTTCCGAGATCAGCGAACATGCCGCGCAGCTCGGCGTGCCCGGTTATGCCAAGGCCAAGCCGCAGAGCGCCTGCGCCGAATTCATCTGCAACGACGCCGAAGGCGCCGAGCGGATCATGAGCGCGCTGCGTTTCAAGCAGTTGATCTTCCCCCGCCAGTGGGCCCGCGGCAGCTTCGTCGAGCTGCCGGAAAGCGACCGCATCAGCGTGCTGCTGGAACACCTGGCCGCCTATCCGCGGGCCGGCAGCCTGTGGCTGGAGGTGATGGACAGCAACGACGGCAAGGAGCTCTCGACCTTCTGTCGCAAGTTCGAGGCGCCGCTGCGCAAGGCGCTGGTCAAGGCCGGGCGGCTGAGCGAGAAGGATGCGCCGGGGCCGCGCCTGCTGCTGACGTTCGTCAGTGGCAGACGGGTCTTCCTCGGCCTTGCCGACGGCGACAACTCGGCGATGTGGCCGATGGGCATTCCGCGCCTGAAGTTCCCCCGCGAGGCGCCGAGCCGTTCGACCCTCAAGCTGGAGGAGGCCTGGCACCACTTCATCCCGCGCGAGCAGTGGGAGCAGCGCCTGTCCGACGACATGACCGGCGTCGACCTCGGCGCCGCGCCGGGCGGCTGGACCTACCAGCTGGTGCGGCGTGGCATGCTGGTCACGGCGATCGACAACGGGCCGATGGCCGAGAGCCTGATGGACACCGGGCTGGTCCAGCACCTGATGGTCGACGGTTTTACCTGGAAGCCGAAGCAGATGGTCGACTGGATGGTCTGCGACATCGTCGAGAAGCCGGCGCGTACTGCGGCGATGATCGAGGAATGGCTGGGCGGCGGGCACTGCCGCGAGGCGGTGGTCAACCTGAAACTGCCGATGAAGCAGCGTTATGCCGAGGTGCGGCGTCTGCTGGAGCGCATCGAGGAAGGCTGCAAGGCGCGCAAGGTCAAGGTTTCCATCGGCTGCAAGCAGCTCTACCACGACCGCGAGGAAGTCACCTGCCACCTGCGCCGCCTCGACCTCAAGCCACGCTGATCACCCACGAATTGCGGAGTACCCGAATGACCGATTTCACCCCCGATGCCGTGCTCGATGCCAGCGGCCTGAACTGCCCGGAGCCGGTGATGATGCTGCACCAATACGTGCGCGACCTGGCCGGCGGCGGCCTGCTCAAGGTGATCGCCACCGACCCCTCGACCCGCCGCGACATTCCCAAGTTCTGCGTGTTTCTCGGGCATGAACTGGTGCAGCAGGAAGAAGCGGGCGGCACCTACCTGTACTGGATTCGCAAGAAGCTCGACTGAAGCGAAACACGCCTGTCTGTTACTCCCGCTGTTTCTTCCGCGACGAGTGTGTGTTGGGCCGCCGGGGCGGGGCAGGGGGGACCGACACCCTGCACCAGGGCAGTCGCGCCCTCAACGACAACACCGCGCGTTTCAGCCTGGGCTGAGGCTCAGCCGCGTTGTGCCCGGCGGATATGCCGCCGGGTACTGCGCAGCAGGCGGATCGAGAGCATCAGCGCGGCGCAGGTCAGGCCGGCGATCAGGCCCTGCCACAGGCCGCTCGGGCCGCTGGCCGGGCCGAAGAAATCGCTCAGGCCGAGCAGGTAGCCCACCGGCAGGCCGATGCCCCAGTAGGCGAACAGGGTCAGGATCATGGTCACCCGGGTGTCCTGGTAGCCGCGCAGGGCGCCGGCGCAGATGACCTGGATGGCGTCGGAGAACTGATACAGCGCGGCGAACACGATGAGCATCGCGGCGATCTGGATCACTGCCGTGTCCGGGGTGTAGATCGCCGCGATCTGCTCGCGCAGCAGCAGGATCAGGCTGGCGGAGAACACCGCGAACAGCAGCGCCGTGCCCAGCCCGACCTGCGCGGCGAAGCGTGCCTGGTACGGATCGCCGGCTCCGACTGCCTGACCCACGCGCACGGTGACCGCCATCCCCAGCGAATACGGAATCATGAACAGCAGCGAGCTGATGTTCAGGGCGATCTGGTGCCCGGCCACCACGGTCGGGCCGAGGCTGCCGATCAGCAGGGCGATCACCGCGAAAATGCTCGACTCGGCGAACACCGCGATACCGATCGGCAGGCCGATGCCGAGCAAGCGCTTGATCACCGTCCAGCGCGGGCGCTCCAGGCGCACCAGCACGCGGCTGCTGGCATAGGCCGGGGCCCAGCGGCTCCAGGCGGCCATGCTCAGGGCCATGAACCAGCCGACGATGCCGGTCGCCCAGCCGCAGCCGACCCCGCCCAGCGCCGGCAGGCCGAAGTGGCCGTAGATCAGCACCCAGTTCAGGGGGATGTTCAGCAGCAGGCCGCACAGGCCGATGACCATGCTCGGTCGGGTGCGTCCGAGGCCGTCGCTGTAGCAGCGCAGCACGTAGTACAGGGCGATGCCGGGGAGGCCGAAGGCGATGCCCTGCAGGTAGCCCATGCTGGGGCCGATCAACTGCGGATCGACCTTCATCAGGTGCAGGATCGGTTCGGCGCCGAGCAGCAGGGCACTGGCCAGCAGGCCCACCAGCAGCGCCAGCCACAGCGCCTGGCGCACCAGGGGCGCGATCTCGCCGTGCTGGTTGGCACCGAAACGCTGGGCGACCTTGGGCGTGGTGGCCAGCAGGATGCCGGTCATCAGCAGGTACACCGGAATCCAGATCGAATTGCCCAGGGCCACCGCCGCCAGGTCGCCGGGGCTGACCCGGCCGGCCATCACCGCATCGACGAAGCCCATGGCGGTGGTCGCCAGCTGGGCGACGATGATCGGCGTCGCCAGGTGCATCAGGCTGCGCATTTCGCTGCGAATGCGGGCAGGGCGGGAGAGGGTGATGCTGGTCATTGGCTGGTCTGAGGCAGTAGCGGAAAACCGGCAATACTACGCCTTGACGTATCGGTCAGGAAACACTGACCGCCAGGCTGGAAAAAGACATGGCTCGCCTTCTGCTCTCCCCCTACACTGCGATCCCCCACAGGAGAGCCTTCATGCTGATAGTCGCCGACGAAAATATTCCGTTGCTCGATGCCTTCTTTGCCGGCTTCGGCGAGATCCGCCGCTATCCGGGGCGGGCCATCGACCGTGACTGCGTGCGCGACGCCGATGTACTGCTGGTGCGTTCGGTGACCAGGGTCGATCGCGCGCTGCTCGAAGGCAGCCGGGTGCGCTTCGTCGGCACCTGCACCATCGGCACCGATCACCTCGATCTGGGCTGGTTCGCCGAGGCCGGTATCCAATGGTCCAGCGCGCCGGGCTGCAACGCCCGGGGCGTGGTGGACTACGTGCTGGGCAGCCTGCTGACCCTGGCCGAACTGGATGGCGCCGACCTCGCCGCGCGGACCTATGGTGTGATCGGCGCCGGCGAAGTCGGCGGGCGCCTGGTCCAGGTATTGCGCGGTCTGGGTTGGAAGGTGCTGGTCTGCGATCCGCCACGGCAGGCGGCGGAGGGGGGCGATTATGTCGGTCTGGAGAGGATTCTCGCCGAGTGCGACGTGATCAGCCTGCACACGCCGCTGACCCGTTCCGGCGAGCAGGCCACTTGGCATCTGCTGGATGCCCCGCGCCTGGCGCAGTTGCGCCCGGGCGCCTGGCTGATCAACGCCGCGCGCGGGCCGGTGATCGACAACCATGCCCTGCGCGAACTGCTGCTGGCGCGCGAAGATGTGCTGGCGGTGCTGGACGTCTGGGAGGAGGAGCCGCTGGTGGATGTGGAGCTGGCCGATCTCTGCGTCATCGCCACGCCGCACATCGCCGGCTACAGCCTGGATGGCAAGCAACGCGGCACCGCGCAGATCTACCAGGCGTTCTGTGCCTGGCGTGGCGAGGCCGAGCAGGTGCGGCTGGCGGACCTGCTGCCGGCGCCATGGCTGGCGCGCCTGCAGTTGCAGGCCGACAGCGATCCGGCCTGGACCCTGGCGATGCTGTGCCGGGCGGTGTACGACCCGCGGCGTGACGATGCCGATTTCCGCCGCAGCCTGGGCGATGATCCGGCGGCGCAGAAGATCGCCTTCGATGTACTGCGCAAGCGTTATCCGGTACGGCGCGAGATCGAAGGGCTGGTGGTGCGGATCGACGGCGAGGCGGCGCAATTGCGGCGGATCGCGCTGGCTCTGGGGTGTGTGGTCGAGGGTTGACGGTTTCGGCGCTGACAAGGTTCTTCACGGGATTGCGTGAAGAACCAATAAAAAACCCGGCGCAAGCGCCGGGTCTCGAAAGAGGCGGTGGGGTTTCAGCCCTTCTTCACCGGTTTGCGGCTGTTTTCCAGCTCGCGGCACGCCTGCTGGATCATCTGCTCGGTGATCGGAATCTCGCGCCCTTGCGCGTCGATGATCGAACCGTGCGCCGGCGCAGGCTGGGCCGGGCGTTGTTGCGGGTTGCTGCTATGCTGCAGGCTCATTTCCTGTCTCCTCATCAGGTGGCTAGCCCAAAATAACGTCGCGTGATGACCAGGCTATGACAACTCCCTTGGCTGTCTCATCATGCGAGCGGATAGTCCAACAGAAAGTTCATTCGATCACCAGCGGTACTTTAGACCGATGCGATCTAACGTCCGCACCAGACGGCAGCCTCCATGTTCAATCCGCTTTCCGCCCGCCAGCGCCAGGCACTGCGCCTGGCCTGGCGCTTCGTGCGTCCCTATCGCCGGCAGTCGCTGCTGGCCTTGCTGGCCCTGGTCGTCACCGCCGGCATCACCCTGTCCATGGGCCAGGGCATCCGCCTGCTGGTGGACCAGGGCTTCGTCACCCGCTCGGCCGAGCTGCTGGGGCAGTCCATCGCCCTGTTCATGGCGCTGGTGCTGGCCCTGGCGATCGGTACGTTCACCCGCTTCTATCTGGTGTCGTGGATCGGCGAGCGGGTGGTGGCCGATGTTCGCCAGCAGGTGTTCGACCACCTGATCAGCCTGCATCCGGGCTTTTTCGAGAACAACCGCAGTTCGGAGATCCAGTCGCGCCTGACCGCTGATACCACGTTGCTGCAGTCGGTGATCGGCTCCTCGCTGTCGTTGTTCCTGCGCAACGCGCTGATGGTCATCGGCGGCATCGTCCTGCTGTTCGTCACCAATGCCAAGCTGACCAGCATCGTGGTCCTCGCGCTGCCGCTGGTGCTGGCGCCGATCCTGGTCTTCGGGCGGCGCGTGCGCAGCCTGTCGCGGCAGAGCCAGGATCGCATCGCCGATGTCGGCAGCTATGTCGCCGAAACCCTCGGCCAGATCAAGACGGTGCAGGCCTACAACCACCAGGGGCGGGATCGCCAGCGCTTCGGTGAAACGGTGGAGGCGGCGTTCGCTACCGCGCGCAAGCGCATCGTCCAGCGCGCCTGGCTGATCACCCTGGTGATCGTGCTGGTGCTGGGCGCAGTGGGGGTGATGCTCTGGGTCGGCGGCATGGATGTGATCGCCGGGCGAATTTCCGGCGGTGACCTGGCCGCGTTCGTCTTCTACAGCCTGATCGTCGGCAGCGCCTTCGGCACCCTCAGCGAGGTGCTCGGCGAACTGCAGCGCGCCGCCGGGGCCGCCGAACGCATCGCCGAGCTGCTGGCGTCGCGCAGCGAAATCGTTGCGCCAGCCGAGGGCGCGACCAGGTTGCCGGCGCGGGTTCGTGGCGAACTGGAGCTGCAGGGCGTGCGTTTCGCCTATCCGTCGCGGCCTGGTCGCCCGGCCATCGACGGTCTCGACCTGCGGGTGCAGCCGGGCCAGACCCTGGCCCTGGTAGGCCCGTCGGGGGCGGGGAAGTCGACCTTGTTCGACCTGCTCCTGCGTTTCTACGACCCGCAGGAGGGGCGCATTCTCCTCGATGGCCAGCCGTTGACCGCCCTCGATCCGCTGGACCTGCGCCGGCATTTCGCCCTGGTGGCGCAGAACCCGGCGCTGTTCTTCGGCAGTGTCGAGGACAACATCCGCTACGGCCGTGCCGACGCCAGCTTCGCCGAGGTCGAGGCCGCCGCGCGCAGCGCCCATGCCCATGACTTCATCCTGCAACTGCCGCAGGGCTACCAGACCCATCTCGGCGATGCCGGCCTCGGCCTCTCCGGCGGTCAGCGCCAGCGCCTGGCCATCGCCCGTGCCTTGCTGGTGGACGCGCCGATCCTGCTGCTGGACGAGGCCACCAGCGCCCTCGACGCGCAAAGCGAACACCTGATCCAGCAGGCGTTGCCAACCCTGATGGCGGGGCGCACCACGCTGGTGATCGCGCATCGCCTGGCCACCGTGCAGCATGCCGATCGCATCGCGGTCATCGAGGGCGGGCGAGTGGTGGCGATAGGCACTCATCGGCAACTGATTGCGGAAAATCCGTTGTACGCGCGCTTGGCGGCCCTGCAATTTGGCCCGGAATAGAGCGCTGCAGGCCTTGTTTACAGAAATGTGACAGGCTCGACATGAGTTGTCACATTTCTGTAGCAATCCCCTGAGAGTATCCGTCTCGGCTGTTGTGTAAAAGCCCGATGCAGTGGGTTGCCACTGTCAGATGGCGGCTTTTCCTGCCCGTGAATCGACGACATGGATGTCTTTGGCTGGCGTGCTGCCAGCGCTTCCCATCCTTTGTTCCGAGATCCCGCCGATGTCCTTGCGTACCTCCCTGCGACTGCAAATCCTCGCGCTGCTCGCCGGCAGCCTGCTGGCGATGCTGCTGATTGCCCTGGTCTGTTTCCGCCTGCTGTCCGCCAGTGTCGATGGCTACAGCCAATTGCTCAGTGGCCCGCTGCGCGCTTCGCAACAGATCGACGAAGCCAACCTGCAGTTCAAGATCCAGGTCCAGGAATGGAAGAACGTGCTCCTGCGCGGCAAGCAGCCGGCGGATCTGGACAAGTACTGGCAGCAGTTCCAGGCCCAGGATCGCCTGGTTCAGGACATCCTCGGCCAACTGGTGCGGGAGAACGATGGCGACGCGCAACTGCGCGCCAGCCTGGGCCGCTTGCAGGAGAGCCACCGCCAACTGGGTGAGGCCTATGCCCGCGGGCGTGAAGCCTTCCTCGCCGCCGGCAGCGATCCGGCCGCTGGCGATCTGGCGGTGAAGGGCGTCGATCGCGCCGCCAGCGAGCAGATGAGTGCGCTGGTCAGCCAGTTGCGCGCCGCCGCTTCGGCCCAGGCCGTGGCCCTCAGCGACGATGCGCAGCGCACCGTGTGGCTTGGCCTGATGATGATGCTGGGGTCGGCCCTGGTCATCGGCGTATTCAGTCTGTGGCTGGTCAACCGCAGCCTGATCGAGCCGATCCGCCGCCTGATCGAATACGTCGCTCACCTCAGCCAGGGGCGCTTCGACGCCCGTGTCGCCAGCGATCGACAGGATGAACTGGGGCGCCTGGCCGTCGCGGCCAACACCTTGCGCGACTTCCTCGCCGACACCGTCGGCCGCCTGCAGGACAATGCCGGCGAACTGGAGAACGCCAGCGGCGACCTGCGCAAGCTGGCCGGTGGCATGGCCCGTGGCACCGACGACCAGTTCCAGCGCACCGACCAGGTGGCCACGGCGATGCACGAGATGTCCGCGACCGCCCAGGAAGTCGCCCGGCATGCTGCCGAGGCCGCCAGGGCGGCCGACGACGCCGACCACAGCGCCCAGGCCGGCGAGCAGGTGATGCAGGCGACCATCGACACCATCTCCCGGGTCAACGCCGAGATCAGCGGCACCGCCGTGGTGATCCGGGATCTGGAGCAGGACAGCGCGCGGATCGGCAAGGTGCTGGAGGTGATCCGTGGCATCGCCGAGCAGACCAACCTGCTGGCCCTCAACGCCGCCATCGAGGCGGCGCGGGCTGGCGAGGCCGGGCGCGGTTTCGCCGTGGTCGCGGATGAAGTGCGCAACCTGGCCCAGCGTACCGCTTCGTCGATCGCCGAGATCAACCAGATCATCAGCGCCGTGCAGTCCGGCGCGGTGGAAGCGGTGAAGGCCATCGAGAGCGGCCAGGTGCGCTCGCGGGAGGGCGCCGAGCAGGTCCAGCGCGCCGGCGAGATGCTGCAGCGCATCACCCTGGCGGTGGAGGCGATCCGCGACATGAACCGGCAGATCGCCACGGCGGCGGAAGAGCAGACCAGCGTGGCCGAGGATATCTCGCGCAACCTGGTCGAGATCACCCGTATCGCCACCGACAACCAGGATGCGGTGCAGCGTACCGAGCGGGCAGGCCATCGCTTGCATGAGTTGTCCGGGCAACTGGGTGAAGTGACCGCTCGATTGAGTGCCTGACCCATTGGGGCCGCTTTGCGGCCCTTCGCGAGCGAGCTCGCTCCCACAGATTGCGCAGTGTCTCTCTGTGGAAGCGAGCTCGTCTGGCGCCGAACCGTCGCGAAGGCTGCAAAGCAGCCCAAAGGGCTTCTGGTTTTCTGGCCAGAACCAGGGGGAAATCCGCCACTCGCCGGGAATATCTCCGACGCTGATGGCGGAATCCCGCCAGAAAAACCCGCAAATATGGGGTGCGACCATGCGCCTCGCCTATTGGCCGTTGGTCGCGACAAAGTTGGCCTGCTTCGTGCTTTAACGGCGTGCGGGCCAAGCCCCCGCGCAAAGACCATGGGTTGCCACGGCAGCTCCGGCAGAAAGACCGCTCCCCGCATCGAAGATACCCCAGCCACCCGCCAGCGTTCGGCCCGGCACAACCGTCCGGTCCAGCCACATGCTCGGCACACGTGTGAGCAGAACGACAAGACCAGGGCGTGCACCCGGGTGCGGCGGTCAGGCCAATACCTTCACTTCAATTGGATTGAATTATGAAAAAAATCCTTTTGGCGCTCCTGTGCCTGAGCGTCATTGGTTGCTCCAAGCCCAGTGAACCGGAAAAGACCGTCGACGTCCTGCTGATCGGCGGCGGCATCATGAGTGCCAGCCTGGGCACCTACCTGCACGAACTGGAACCGAACTGGTCGATCGACATCTACGAGCGCATGGACCAGGTCGCCGAGGAAAGCTCCAACGCCTGGAACAACGCCGGTACCGGCCATTCCGCGTTCTGCGAGCTGAACTACACCAGCGAAAGCGCCGACGGCTCCATCGACATCAGCAAGGCCGTGGGCATCAACGAGCAGTTCGAGATCTCCAAGCAGTTCTGGTCCTACCAGGTCGAGCGCAAGGTCCTGAACAACCCGGGTTCGTTCATCAACAACGTGCCGCACATGAGCTTCGTCTGGGGTGACAAGAACGTCGAGTTCCTGCGCAAGCGCCACGCCGCCCTGCAGCACAGCTCGCTGTTCCGTGGCATGGAGTACTCCGAAGACCACGCGCAGATCGCCCAGTGGGTACCGATCGTGATGGAAGGCCGCGCCGCGGACCAGAAGATCGCCGCGACCCGCATGCCGATCGGCACCGACGTCAACTTCGGCGAAATCACCCGCCAGCTGGTGGGCTCGCTGACCCAGAGCGACAAGGTCAGCCTGAATCTGCGCCACGAAGTCCGCGACATCAAGCGCAACGCCGACAACAGCTGGACCGTGGTGGTCGCCGACCTGGGCAACAAGGGTGTGGAAACCAGCGTCAAGGCCAGGTTCGTCTTCATCGGTGCCGGTGGCGGCGCGCTGAAGCTGCTGCAGAAGTCCGGCATTCCTGAAGCCGAGGGCTATGCCGGCTTCCCGGTGGGTGGCCAGTTCCTGATGACCGACAACCAGGACATCGTCTCCCGGCACAAGGCCAAGCTTTACGGCAAGGCCTCGGTCGGTGCGCCGCCGATGTCGGTTCCGCACCTCGACACCCGCATCATCGACGGCCGCGAAGTGCTGCTGTTCGGTCCGTTCGCGACCTTCTCCACCAAGTTCCTGAAAAACGGTTCGCTGCTGGACATGTTCGCCGCGCTGAACAGCCACAACATCATGCCGATGACCCATGCCGGCATCGACAACATCGACCTCAGCACCTACCTGATGGGCCAGCTGATGCTCAGCTTCGACGACCGCATGGCGGCGCTGCGCGAGTACTTCCCGAACGCGAAGAACGAAGACTGGAAGCTGCTGCAGGCCGGCCAGCGCGTGCAGATCATCAAGAAGGATGCGGTGCATGGCGGCATCCTGCAGTTCGGTACCGAAGTGGTCGCCTCCCAGGACGGCTCCATCGCTGCGCTGCTGGGCGCGTCGCCAGGCGCTTCGACCGCCGCGCCGATCATGCTGACCGTGCTGGAAAAGACCTTCAAGGATCGCATCAAGACCCCTGAGTGGCAGGCCAGGCTGAAGGAAATCGTGCCGACCTATGGTCAGAAGCTGAACAACGACCTGGAACTGACCAACAAGACCCGCGAGTGGACCAGCTCGCGTCTGGGCCTGATCTATGTTCCAGTGTTGCCGGAAGAGCAGGCTGTGGCTGAGCCGGTGGCTGCTCAGTAAGACTGTCGGAACCGCTTCGCTCCTACAGGTGTACGCGACAATCCTGTAGGAGCGAGCTTGCTCGCGAAAGGGCCGCATAGCGGCCCCAAACCCGTCAACTCAAATAAGACGGGTCCCCTTCGCGATCAATGCTTCTTCTTGCCCAGGTGATTGCCCAAGGCCCCACCTGCCGCGCCACCCACACCCGCGCCGATCGCAGCGCCGGTGCTGCCACCCAGCTTGTCACCCAGCAGCGAACCACCCGCGGCACCCAGGCCGCCACCGACCGCCGCCTTGGTCTTGTTGCCCTTGTTCGCCGCCACGGCACTGCCCGCCGCGCCGCCGACACCGGCACCGATGGCCGCGCCGGTCTTGCCACCGATCTGCTGACCCACCACGTTGCCCAGGGCCCCGCCCAGGCCGCCGCCGAGTGCGGCAGTGCCATCGCCGGCGACAGCGCCTTGTGCGAACAGCAGGCCCAGGGTGACGGCGACAATTGTCTTGCGCATGTGAAACAACCTCGAGAAAGAGCGTGCCTTCAGGCACGCGAAACGGCGCGGCCCGCGTTGCGGATCGCGCCAGGAAAACAGCCGGGGACATACACGACAAAGCCCGCGGCTGGCGGGCTTTGTCGATGAGCGATTTGGTCGGAGAGACAGGATTCGAACCTGCGGCCTTCTCGTCCCGAACGAGACGCGCTACCTGGCTGCGCTACACTCCGATGAAGAAAATTCTACTCAAAAATTTCGCTTCGACAAGCCCCCAATTCAGACCGATCGGGGGCTTTTTTCGAAGTTTCTTACAGCTCTTTCACGGTGCGGATCTGGTCCTTGTTGACCCGGGTGCGCTTGCCGTCCAGTTGCTCGAATTCGTAGAAGCCGGAGTCTTCGTCGTAGGACGGGGTGTCGACTGCCTGGATCTCGCGCCCGTCATTGAGGGTGATCACGGTTGGCGAGGCGCAGCCGGCCAGGGCGCCGATACCGAGAGCGAGCAGGAATGCGGGAAGGGTCCGTTGAATCATGGGTAAATCTCCAATTAAGTGAGGCCGTATAGTTCGTTAAGACGCAAACAGTTACAGCAAGTTCCTTGCGAGTTGAGCGTAGCCTTCAATCTGCGTATTGATCGAGCGCAATGTACCCCCGGGTTGCCCGCGCCGGGCAATGCTTCCCTGTGATATAACTCCGGCCATTCCCCTCGTTCAACGGACCCCATGCCATGAAAGCCAAGGCAGATGCCTCCTTCGTGCCGCTCAATATCGCCGTGTTGACGGTCAGCGACACGCGCACCCTGGAAACCGATACCTCCGGCCAGGTCTTCGTCGACCGCCTCGGTGCGGCCGGGCACAACCTCGCCGCGCGGGTACTGCTCAAGGACGACCTGTACAAGATCCGCGCCCAGGTCGCGACCTGGATTGCCGATGACGTGGTGCAGGTGGTGCTGATCACCGGCGGTACCGGGTTCACCGGGCGCGACAGCACCCCGGAAGCGGTGGCCTGCCTGCTGGACAAGCAGGTCGATGGTTTCGGCGAGCTGTTCCGGCAGATCTCCGTGGCCGATATCGGCACCTCCACCGTGCAGTCCCGCGCCCTGGCCGGCCTGGCCAACGGCACCCTGGTGTGCTGCCTGCCGGGCTCGACCAACGCCGTGCGGACCGGCTGGGACGGCATCCTCGGCGAGCAGCTGGACAACCGTCACCGCCCATGCAACTTCGTCCCGCACCTGAAGCAGGCCGCGCCCTGCGAAAGCCGTGGCTGAGGCGCCGGCGGCCAGGCCGCTGATGCCGGTGGAAGCCGCCCTCGAACGCCTGCTGGCCCTGGCCGAAGCCGCGCCGATCAAGGACGTCGAGGACGTTGCCGTGGCCGATGCCGAAGGCCGGGTGCTGGCGACCGACCTGCACGCCAGCCTCGATCTGCCGCCGTGGCCGAACAGCGCCATGGACGGCTACGCCCTGCGCGTGGCCGACTGGAGCGGCGAGCCGCTGCCGGTGAGCCAGCGCATCTTCGCCGGGCATGCGCCACAGCCGCTGCAGCCTGGCACCTGCGCGCGGATCTTCACCGGAGCCCCGGTCCCCGCGGGCGCCGACTGCGTCGAGATGCAGGAAAACACCGAGGTGCTGGACGACCAGCGGGTGCGTTTCAGCGAAGCCCTGCACGCCGGTCAGAACATTCGCCCGCAAGGCCAGGAAACCCGGGCTGGCGAGTTGGTGCTGGTTGCCGGCACCCGCCTGGGCCCGATCGAGCTCGGCCTGATCGCGACCCTGGGTCATGCCCGTATCCCGGTAGTGCGCCGGGTGCGCGTGGCGGTGCTGTCCACCGGCGACGAACTGGTGGAGCCGGGCCTGCCGCTGGGGCCGGGGCAGATCTACAACAGCAACCGCCGCCTGCTGTGCAGTTGGTTGCAGCGCCTGGGCTGCGAGGTGGTGGATGGCGGGATTCTCCCGGACGATCTGCAACTGACCCGGCAGAGCCTGGGGCGCCTGGATAGCGTGGACCTGATCCTGTCCACCGGTGGCGTTTCGGTGGGCGAGGCCGATTACCTCGGCATCGCCTTGCGCGAGGCCGGTGAACTGGCTCTGTGGAAACTCGCGATCAAGCCGGGCAAGCCGTTGACCGTGGGGCAGTACAACGGTGTGCCGGTGATCGGCCTGCCGGGCAACCCGGCGTCGACCCTGGTGACCTTCGGGTTGCTGACCCGGCCCTATCTGCTGCGCCGCCAGGGCGTGCAGGAGGTCAAGCCGTTGCAGTTCGCCGTGCCGGCGGGCTTCGACTGGCCGAAGGCGGGCAACCGTCGCGAGTACCTGCGGGCGCGCCTGGAACAGGGCAGGGCGCAGATCTATCGCAACCAGAGTTCCGGCGTGCTGCGCAGCGCGGCCTGGGCCGAGGGCCTGGTCGAGGTGCTGGAAGGCACTACGCCACGGCAGGGGGATATCGTGCAGTTCATTCCCCTGAGCGAGTTGCTTGGCTGAGGTTTCCTGGCGTTCTTGAAGGTGTCATCGCAGGCAAGCCAGCTCCTACGGGTTCTGCGTCGCTCGCAGAGCGTGTGATCAACCCGTAGGAGCTGGCTTGCCTGCGATGAGGCCCTCAAGCCGAACAAGGCCATTTCAGGAAAACGGCATCACCCCACCCGCCACATCGCCCATCGCCAGCGGCCGGCTGACCAGCCGCTGATGCACCCCTTCCAGCTGCGCCGCCGCCACGCTCCAGTCATGCCGTTCGCGCACGAAGGCCCGCCCGGCTTCGCCCAACTGATGCATGCGCTGTGGCTGGCTGAGCAGGCGGGTGATGGTCAGGGCCAGCTCGTCCGCGCCGTCGCCACCGAGATAATGCTCGCCGTAGCGCACCTGCAAGCCTGAAACCCCCTGCTGCGTGGTCACCACCGGCAACCCCGCGGCCATGGCCTCGAGCAGCTTCACCTTGCACCCGCCACCGTGGCGCAACGGGGCGAAGAACAGCGCCGACAGACGCTGCAATTCGCGCAGATCGGGCAGATAGCCCACCCACTCGATACGCGGGTCGTTCCAGTGCAGTTTCCAGTGTTCCGGCAGCGCATGGCCGACGATGGCCAGGCGCACCGCCGGGTTGTACTGCCAGACCTGCGGCAGGATGTCTTCCAGCGCCCATTCCAGGGCTTCCTGGTTGGCGCGGTATTCGAAGTTGCCGACAAACAGCAGGCGCTGGCTGTGCGGGGCGAAATCGATGTGCTGGTAATGCGCGCAATCGACGCCGTTGACCACCACCTGGGTCGGTTTTCCGGTCAGTTGGCTGATTTCCTCGGCATCGCACGGGCTGACTGCTACCACTTCGCTGGCCTGCTTCAGGACCCGGGTTTCCCAGCGCCGATAGCGCCAGCCATCGAAACTGTTGAACGGGCGCAGCCATAGCGGCAGGCGGTCCTGGCAGACCGCGCCCTTGCACCATTCGACGTGGTGTTCGCTGACGATGAACGGTCGGCCGCTGGCCTGCAGGGCCCGTTCGAAGGGCTGGAAGCTGTAGCTGTGTTCGATCTGGATCACGTCCCACTGCTCTTGCAGCAGGTTTTCGAAATGATGACGCAGATGCGGCGCCAGGCCGTTGATGCAGGTGCGCATGGGGTAGCCGGCGGACACCGCGGCGACCATGTTCAGCGGGCTGTGCGCGGCGCGGCGCGGGATGACGATCAGGCGCTCCACCAGTGGCGCCAGGGCCTCTCGCGCGGCCTCGCAGAGGGGCACCTTGGACTGGGTCAGCAGGGTAATGCGATGACCCCGCTGCGCCAGGCCGCGCAACAGGTTGAACTGGCGGGTCTTGCTGCCACTGGTGGTTGGCCAGGGCAGATAGGGCAGTGTCCAGAGTACACGCATGACACTTCCTCGCTTGCCGTAGGGCGTGAGCGGTGGAACGAAAAGCGCCCGCGGCGTCAGTCGGTGGCTGACTCCCGGGCGCGGCCGTACAGATCGGTAAAGCGCACGAATGTCTTGTGCAGCAGGCTCTGGCCGTCGGGCAGCGACATGAACGGCGTGGGCAGCGCCTCGCGGGACACTGGCCAGAGTCGGGTGCCGGCGCCGCCGGCGATGATGCAGGGAATCAATACACTCATTGTCATGCCGCCTCGGTGCGCCGGGCAGGAAGCCGTCGCGGGTATTTCGTCAATAAAGTGACTCTGTCGTTCGGCTCTTCACTTCTTGCCAATTATTTGTCGAAGCATGGTCGCGGATGCGGGATCTTTCAATGTCATTCGTAAGATTGCGCAAACTTGCTCGTGGGAAGTGCAGCAAATCGCCTTCGGCCGTGGTCGAGATAGGAGGTCGCAACCAGGCGAGAGGGGAGCTTCGATGGGCGAACGCAAAGCGCTGCTGATTCTGCATGGCAAGCAGGCGATGAACGAGGAGGTGCGCGGCGCGGTGCAGGGCCTGCGCGAGCGTGGCTGGCAACTGGACGTGCGCCTGACCTGGGAGGGGGGCGATGCCCAGCGTCTGGTGGAGGAGGCGCTGGCGGCCGGTTATCCACGGCTGATCGCCGGCGGCGGCGATGGCACCCTGCGTGATGTCGCCCATGCCATGGCGCAGGCCGGTGCGCAGGCCAGCCTGGCGCTGCTGCCGCTGGGCACCGCCAACGACTTCGCCCGGGCCGCGGGCATTCCACTGGAGCCGGAGGCGGCCCTGGCGTTGCTCGACAGCGAGGCGCGGCCGATCGATCTGGGTGAGGTCGATGGCGAGGTGTTCCTCAACATGGCCACCGGTGGCTTCGGCAGCCAGGTCACCGCGCAGACTTCGGAAGAGCTGAAGAAGGTGCTGGGTGCTGCGGCCTATCTGTTCACCGGCCTGTCCCGTTTCAGCGAGCTGAGCGCAGCCTCGGTCAGCCTGCACGGCCCGGATTTCCACTGGCAGGGCGAGCTGCTGGCGCTGGGCATCGGCAACGGGCGGCAGGCCGGCGGCGGGCATGTGCTGTGCCCGGAGGCGGTGGTGGACGACGGCTTGCTCGACATCAGCATCCTGCCGGCGCCGCAGGAAGTGGTCGGCACCCTGCGCGACCTGCTCAGCGATGGCCTGGGCCTGGACAGCATGTTCGTGCGCGCGCGCCTGCCGTGGGTCGAGATCAAGGGCTCGCAAGGGCTGGACATCAACCTCGATGGCGAACCGCTGCAGGGTGACAGCCTGCGCTTTCGCGTGCTGCCCTCGGCGTTGCGCCTGCACCTGCCGGCGCAGTCGGCGCTGCTCAGTCGTCGAGGCTGATGATCTGCTCGCGCACGGCGAACAGCACCAGGCCGGCCACGTCGTAGATCTGCAGGCGTTTCATGATCTGCGAGCGGTGGGTTTCCACGGTCTTGACGCTGAGGCCCAGGCCGTTGGCGATTTCCCGAGTGGATTTGCCGCGCACGATCAGGCGCAGGATTTCCAGTTGGCGGGCGGTGAGGTTGTGGGTTTCCACCGGCTCCGCCTTGTGCCCGCGCAGCAGCGCCTGGTTGATCACCGTGTGGGCGATGGCCGGGCTCAGGTAGCGCTCGTCGGCGCTCAGCGCGGCCAGGGCCTGCTCCAGTTCGGTGGCGGTGGTGTCCTTGAGCAGGTAGCCGTGGGCCCCGCTTTCCAGGGCCTGCATGATCAGTTGCGGGTCGGTGTGCATCGACAGGATCAAAACCTTGCAGCGGCTGCCTTCGGCCTGCAGGCGGCTCAGGGCTTCCAGGCCGCCCATGGAGCGCATCGACAGGTCGAGCAGGACGATGTCCGGGTCGAGTTGCCGGACCAACTCCACCAACTGGCTGCCATCGCAGGCTTCGCCCACCACGGTATAGCCGGGGATGTCGGATACCAGGGCGCGCACGCCGGCGCGAATCAGGGAATGGTCGTCAACCAGCAGCAATTTACAGGTCATGAAGTCTTACTTGAATTGGCGCGCTCGCGCGTGCGGGGAGGCCAGGGGAAGAGCGCATCGATCCGCGTGCCCTTGCCGGGTTCGCTGTGGACCGTGAGGCTGCCGTTGAGCAGGTGCGCGCGTTCGGCCATGCCGGCCATGCCGCACTGGCCTTCCTCGCCAGGGTTGGAAGAGGGCAGGAAACCCTGGCCGTCGTCGCTGATCGACAGCGACAGGCCCTCGGGCTGGCGCTGGAAACGCACGATCAGGTTGTGCGCCCGGGCATGGCGCAACACGTTGGTCACCGCTTCCTGGGTGATGCGGAAGGCGGCCATGGCCATGTCTTCCGGCAGACCGTCGAGGCGGCTCCGGCATTCCAGGCTCCAGCGCACCTCGGTGTTGTCCAGGGTGCGCAGCAGGTGGGTGCGCAGACTGGCCTCCAGGCCCAGGCTGGCAAGCTGGCGCGGGGCCAGGCTGCTGGCCAGGTTGCGTACGTGGGACAGGGTTTCGTCCAGGGTGCTGCGCAGGGTATCGCAGTGGGCCTGCAGGTCTTCCGGGAGACGTCGCTGCAGCCACTCGCCCTGCAGCTTGGCGGCGGTGAGCAACTGGCCGATGTCGTCATGCAGCTCGCGGCTCAGGCGCTGGCGCTCGGCTTCCTGGACCTTGAGCAGGCGGTCGGCGAGTTCCTGTGGCGACATCAGGATGTTGTCCTTGCGCCGCTGCGGCAGGCACAGCAGGCCCAGCAGGGTGAGACCCTGCAGCAGCACCAGGGGCGCGGGCAGCGGGCGGGCATTCAGATAACAGAACAGGGCGAGCAGCAGCGACGCCAGGCACAGCAGCAGCATGGACCGATGCAGCAGGGCCAGGCCGCGCGGGCATCGCGTGAAAGTCTTGAGGCTTGAGTACACGGGAAATGAAGCCACTGAAAGATCACTTTTCAAAGCCGGTCCGGGGTTGATTGAAAGGCTTTTCCGGAAGGCCTTCAACAACTTTTGTCATCGTGTCGCAGCGGGCAGCCGGGCACTTTTTCAGTGCGCTGAAAACGCCATGTTCCAACAGGGGAAACAATCGGCAGCCGGCTCGGGCGGCGCATGGTATCACTTCAGACCCGATCGGTCGTCGGGGCTGTCGATGGTTGGCGGAGTCAGGTTTTACGGGGTGCTACGCGCGTTCCGTCGGGCGCGGATTCTAGCACCATGCCACTACGGTTGGCGAACTTGAACTTTCATTTAAAGGGCGCATGTGCTGTTTCCGTATTGATGGAGTTGTATGGAAAGAAGCTGCTTAGTTGCCGATTAGAGTGCGCTGAAAACACACCTATATGTAGGCCTGGTATTTTTCAAGGCAGTTTCTAGTTTGACTTTAGTTGTAGGCGATTGCCCAGACGGATGCTCTGCCATAAGGGTTGCCACGGCATCGGCGAGAGTGGCGGTGCTGACGTCAGGCCGATTGTTCGTGTGTCTGCGCGGCGGCTTGCAAGGTACTTTCCAGGCTGCCCAGCAATTCATTCTCTTCCTCGGCGTCGAGGTTGAGCGTGCCGTCGTAGGGGTCGACCAGTTCCAGTTGCCAGGCCAGCAGGCAGATACTTGCCTCCAGAATGACCAATGCCGGGCCATGCAAATGTTTGCGTCGCTCGATCGTGTCGAGCACGCTGCACAGCTGCCGGCAGAAATCGGCGATCTGCACCTGCTCCTGGGCCTGGGCTCGGTCCCTCAGGGTGGCGAGGGTATCGATCAGGCAATGGCTGGCATCGGCGTCCTCGCCGATCAGGCGAAAATGCTGCAGGCATTCCTGCGCCCGGTTCAGCAACTGGTGGGCATCACCCAGAAAATCCTGCAGGGCGCTCATATCCGGCAAGTCCTTCGGCATCAGTCGGTTCCTCCTGAACACCAGCGGAAAGCGCGGACGCAAGCGGACGAACGGTCAGGAACGGAGGCTGGCCACAGCGAAGTGATAGCGAACAAAGGCCTGACTCCATTCATGCATTGAGAATGGCGTCACATTAATGGCTAACGGATATCACGAATATCAGGTCCAACCCGATTGTTGATAAGGGTTTCCCTGATGAGGTTTTTCCGGTGTCACCCCGTTGCGGGGTAGGGGAAGGGGTTGCCAGTGCAGTAAAGCATGATGCTAAAGTGACATCAATGCCCCGGGTGGCTTTTTCTTCCAGGGGTCAAGCTGTGCCGCAAGCGGCCGATACAAGGCCGATGCTTTTTACCTTTTGCAACAACCCCGGGGGATTCAATGGCTGGCATTCTCGACACGGTAGACCAAAGAACACAGCTGGTAGGTGAGAACCGCCTGGAAATCCTCATGTTCCGCCTCGCGGGCCGCCAGCTGTTCGCGATCAACGTCTTCAAGGTGCAGGAAGTCCTGCAACTGCCGAAACTGACCCTGATGCCGCAGCGCCACAGCTTCGTCTGCGGCGTGGTCAACCTGCGTGGCCAGACCCTGCCGGTGATCGACCTGTCCCAGGCGATCGGCATGCGCCCGCTGGAGCCGGGGCCGAACAGTACCATCATCGTCACCGAGTACAACCGGTCCGTGCAGGCGTTTCTGGTCGGCGGGGTCGACCGCATCGTCAACATGAACTGGGAAGCCATCATGCCGCCGCCGACCAGCGCCGGCCGCCAGCACTACCTGACCGCCATCAGCAAGGTCGACGAGCAACTGGTGGAGATCATCGATGTAGAGAAGGTCCTGGCGGAAATCGTTCCCTACAACGCGAAAGTTTCCCGGGAAAAACTCGACGATCCGCTTCTGCGACGTGCCCAGGGGCGTGAAGTACTGCTGGTGGACGACTCCACCGTGGCCCTGGCGCAGTTGCGCGAGACCCTGTCGCAGTTGGGCATGAAGCTGCACGTGGCCAGCGACGGACTCAAGGCCCTGCGCCTGCTCAAGGGCTGGGCGGATGCCGGCGAGGATGTCTGCGAGAAACTGCTGATGGTCTTCACCGACGCGGAAATGCCGGAAATGGACGGTTACCGCCTGACCACCGAGATTCGCAGCGATGCCCGCCTGCGTGGCTTGTACGTGGTGCTGCACACCTCGCTCTCCGGCAGCTTCAACGAGTCCATGGTGAAGAAGGTCGGTTGCGACAACTTCCTTTCCAAGTTCCAGCCCGATCGCCTGGTGGAAGTGGTGCGGCAGCGCCTGGAGCTGGATCAGGCCACCGCCTGAGCCGTCGTCGTTCGCCCGGCAGCGTTTGCCGGGCAACGGGTGTAAGCTGCTGGCTTTTCCCAGGGAGCATGTCGTATGCGTCTGAGTGCGCTTTATCGTTACCCGCTCAAATCGGCGCAAGGCGAGGCCTTGCAACGCTCGCCGTCGGGCCTGCTGGGGCTGGACGGCGATCGTCGCTGGATGCTGGTGGATGCCGGCAACAACCGTTTTCTCACCCAGCGCGCATTCCCGCAGATGAGCCAGCTGTCGGCGCTGTACGCCGCCGATGGCGGACTGCTGCTCGATGCGCCGGGCCTGTCGACCTTTCATGTGCCGATCCCCGAGCCCGACGATGCGCTGCGTGGCGTGACCATCTGGAGCGACACCCTGCGCGTACCGGATGCCGGCGATGCCGCGGCGCAGTGGTTGAGCACCTTCATGGGGCGTGATGTGCGCCTGGTGCATGTGCCGCAATCGCGCACGCGCTACCTGCCTTCGGGCTATGGCGAGAACAGCGACCGGGTGGCCTTCGCCGATGGCTTCCCGCTGCTGCTGATCGGCCAGGCGTCGCTGGATGACCTGACGCAGAAGGTCGGACGGCCCATGGAGATGATGCGCTTTCGTCCCAACCTGGTGATCGAGGGCGCCGAACCCTTTGCCGAGGATGGCTGGAAACGCATCCGCATTGGCCAGCAGACCTTCCGCGTGGTCAAGCCGTGCGGGCGTTGCATCCTCACCACCATCGACCCGGCCAGCGGCGAGCGCAGCCCGGACCGCGAGCCGTTCGCGACGCTGATGAACTATCGGAAGAAGGAAGGCGAGGCCATGTTCGGGCAGAACCTGGTGGCGGACGGTGAGGGTGTGCTGGAGGTGGGGATGGCGGTAGAGGTGCTGGAGTAGTTCTTCAGGTGGTGCCGATGGCCTCATCGCAGCGATGAGGCCATCAGCGGCGACACCTCACTGATCGTCGAAATAACGCTCATGCCAATCCACCAGCGGCTGCGGTGAATTGAGCTTCTGCCCGTAGATCACCGCATAAGACAGCACGTTCTGTACGTACTGGCGGGTTTCGTCGAACGGGATCGACTCGACCCAGACGTCGAAACTCAGGTGGTCGGCGCCGCGCAACCACTGGCGTACCCGACCGGGGCCTGCGTTGTAGGCCGCCGAGGCGAGCACGCGGTTGCCGTTGAACTGCCCGTGCACCTGGCTCAGATAGGCCGCGCCCAGCTGGATGTTCTTGTCCGGATTCAGCACCTGGGCCGGCGAGGCCAGGGGAATGCTGAACTTGCGCGCGGTTTCCTTGGCGGTGGCCGGCATCAGTTGCATCAGGCCGGAGGCGCCGACGCTGGAACGGGCGTCGTCCATGAATGCGCTTTCCTGGCGAGTGATAGCGAACACCCAGCTCGAATGCAGGCCGCGGACCTTGGCTTCACGCACCAGGGTGTCGCGGTGGGCCATCGGGAAGCGGATATCCAGGTCATCCCAGTACTGCGCCTGGCTGATGGTGCGAATGGCCGGGAAGTACCAGCGCAGGTCATAGGCGATACGCGCCTGGGCGACCATTTCGTCACGGCTGAAGTGGCGGCTGACGTGGTACCACTCGCGACGACCTTCGACGATCTGCCCGCGGGCATGGAATTCCAGGGCACGGCGCACGCCCGGGGCGTTGCGCACCTTGTTCATCAGTTGCTGGCTGATCACCAGCGGCTTGTTGTTCAGCTGGTAGGGCGTCTGCGTCCGGTCGGCGGCGAGGAAACCATAGAAGTCACGCTCGCGGGCGACGGTCTTGTACAGCAGCGGGATCTGCGGGTTCTGCGGTTGCGCCAGTTCCAGGCTGCGCGCCTGCCAGTAGCGCCAGCGGTTGGTACTGGCCAGGTCCTGCGGCAGACGCTTGCTCAGCTCGTAGGCTTCTTCCCAGCGGCCGAGCCGCAGGAGCAGGCGCATGCGCCATTCGCTGACGGTGTTGTCGCGCAGTTGCGGATCGTAGCGGGTCATCAGGTCCAGCGCCCGCGGGTCGTAACGGCGGGCCAGGGTCAGGCCGATCTCGCGGGCGATGGCGACCTTCTCCTCGACCGAGAAATGCATGCGGTTGGCGTAGTCGTCGAGCAGCGCCATGGCCCGCTCCGGGTCCTGGCGAGCGAGGCGGCGCAGGCCGAGGCTGACCACGTCGGACATGGCCTCGTTGGTCGGGCTGAAGCGCGACGGCTGGTTGAGCAGCTCCGGCTTCTGCGCCACGTCCAGCAGCAGGCGGCCTTCGTTACCCAGGGTCGGCAGGGTCTTCACCAGCGTGTTGGCCAGCGCGTAATTGCGCGCCTGGGCGGCCAGCTTGGTGCGCAGCCAGCGCTTCTGCTCGGTCAGTTGGCCTTCCGCGGCCCAGCGCTCGAACAGCGCATCGCAGGCGGCCGGTTGCGACTTGCCTACCGCCCAGAGCTTGTCGGCGGTGGCATAGCCCTCGGCGCGCAGGCCGTGAACCAGCTGGTACTGGCCATTGAGGCAGTCCAGCTCGGTGAAATTCAGCTTGGGATCGTAGTACTTGACGAAGGGCTTCCAGTCGCCGCGCTCGGCCAGCCAGCGCAACCAGCGCAGTTTCATCCAGTTGGCCTGGGGCAGATCGCCGTTCTTCGCCAGGAAGGCTTCGATCTCGGCATTGCTCGCGCTCTTCAGGCGGGCGGTGAGTTCGTCGTAGGCCAGATACGGTTCCAGCGGGTAGTCCTGCAGGGCCGCGGCGTAACGTTGATACGGGCCGCTGTCGCCCTTGGCCAGCGCGCGCTTGGCTTCGTCGTACATCTGGCGTTGTTGGGCGAGATCGGCGGCCTGCGCGACACCGGCCACGGAGGCCGAGAGCAGCAGGCAGGAAACGAGGTTGAGCAGGCGGCGCATGATACTTCCAGAACAGTTGACCAAAACGAGTGTCGGCGTCGCCAGCACTGTGGGTTCACGAACCTAAGCTTAGCCGTTTGCCCGCCGCGGATGAAAGCATTGTGCTTGCATCCGGACGTAATGCCGTGCCGCCGGGCGGATGGGATGCGGGCTGTGTCGTCCAGCCAAGTCGGGTAGAATGCGCGCCCGCTTTCTGGAGAAGAACATGAGCCTGCTCAAATTCAGCGATGTCTGCCTCGCCTTCGGCGCCATGCCCCTGTTGGACAAGGTGTCCTGGCAGATCGCCCGTGGTGAGCGGGTCTGCATCATCGGTCGCAACGGCACCGGCAAATCGAGCATGCTGCGCCTGGTCAAGGGCGACCAGAAACCTGACGACGGCGAGATCTGGCGTGCCCCCGGGCTGAAGATCGGCGAGCTGCCGCAGGAACTGCCGGTAGCCGACGAGCGTACCGTGTTCGACGTGGTCGCCGAAGGCCTGCAAGGGGTCGGCCGCCTGCTCGCCGAGTACCACCACCTGAGCCAGAACATCCACAGCGATGCCGATCTGGAAAAACTCATGCACGTCCAGCATGACCTCGAGGCCCGTGACGGCTGGCGCCTGCAGCAACTGGTGGACAGCACCCTGAGCCGCCTGCAACTGCCGGCCGACAAGACCCTCGCCGAGCTTTCCGGTGGCTGGCGCCGCCGCGTGCTGCTGGCCCAGGCCCTGGTGTCGGAGCCGGATCTGCTGCTGCTCGACGAACCGACCAACCACCTCGACATCGGCGCCATCGCCTGGCTGGAAGACGCCTTGAGCGGTTTCAACGGCGCGGTGCTGTTCATCACCCACGACCGTTCCTTCCTGCAGAACCTGGCCACGCGCATCCTCGAACTGGATCGCGGCGGCCTGATCGACTGGAACGGCGACTACGCCAGCTTCCTGGTGCACAAGGAGGCGGAGCTGGCCGCCGAGGAAACCGCCAACGCGCTGTTCGACAAGCGCCTGGCCCAGGAAGAGGTGTGGATTCGCCAGGGCATCAAGGCTCGCCGGACCCGCAACGAAGGCCGCGTGCGGGCGCTGAAGGCGCTGCGGGTGGAACGCAGCGAGCGCCGCGAGCGCCAGGGCAAGGCGAATATCCAGATCGAGGCGGCGGAGAAGTCCGGCAAGCAGGTCATGGTTCTCGACAACGTCAGCTTCGCTCATCCGGGCGGCCCGACCCTGGTCAAGGATTTCTCCATGGTCCTGCAGCGCGAGGACCGCATCGGCCTGCTCGGTGCCAACGGTACCGGCAAGACCACCCTGCTCAAGCTGATGCTCGGCGATCTGCAGCCGTCCAGCGGCAAGGTGGAGTCCGGCACCCGCCTGGAAGTGGCCTACTTCGACCAGTTGCGCAACCAGCTCGATCTGGAAAAGACCGTGATCGACAACCTCGCCGAAGGCCGTGACTTCATCGAGATCGACGGGCAGAGCCGGCATGTCCTGAGCTACCTCGGCGACTTCCTGTTCAGCCCGCAACGCGCGCGGACGCCGGTCAAGGCGCTGTCCGGTGGTGAGCGCGCACGCCTGCTGCTGGCCAAGCTGTTCAGCAAGCCGGCCAACCTGCTGGTGCTCGACGAACCGACCAACGACCTCGACGTGGAAACGCTCGAGCTGCTGGAGGAAGTCCTGTCCGGCTACAAGGGCACCGTGCTGATGGTCAGCCACGACCGGGCCTTCCTCGACAACGTGGTGACCAGCACCCTGGTCTTCGAAGGCGAGGGGCGGGTACGCGAGTATGTCGGTGGTTATCAGGACTGGATTCGCCAGGGCGGCTCACCGCGCCTGCTCGGCGTGAGCGAGAGCAAGTCGGGCAAGTCCGAGCTGAACAGCGCCGTGGTTGCCGCGCCCGTCGCTGCCGAACCCGCAGCCGCTGCGGTTGCCGCGGCGCCGGAAGCGAAGAAGAAACTCAGCTACAAGCTGCAGCGCGAGCTGGAGGCCCTGCCGGGGCAGATCGAGGTGCTGGAAGGGAAGATCGCTGCGGTGCAGCAGGAAATTTCCGATGTCGGCTTCTATCAGAAGCCGGCTGCCCACACCAGCAAGGTCCTGGCCGATCTGGAAGCGATGCAGGTCGAGCTGGACACCTTGGTGGAACGCTGGGCGGAACTGGATGGCTGATCAATAAGAAGGGGCCGCTAAGCGGCCCCTCTGTCGGACGATTTACTCAGCTTTCTTCTGTAGGCGCACTGCCAGCACATCGCACGGCGCACCGTGCAGCACGTCGTTGGCCGTGGAGCCCAGGAGCAGGGCCAGGCCGTGGCGGCCATGGCTGCCGACCACGATCAGGTCGCATTGCTGGTCCTTGGCCAACTGGTGGATTTCCTGGCGTGGCTGGCCGTAGGTCAGGTGCGAATCGCCGCGGTTGATTTCCGGATATTTGTTAAACAGGCGGTCCATGCGTTCCTTGGCCTGGTCGAACTGCTGCTGTTGCAGTTGCGACAGGTCCATCGGCACGTCGCCGCCGAAGGCCATGGCCATCGGCTCGACGATATGCACCAGCGAGACCTTGGCGTTGCTCGGTCCCGCCAGCTCGCGGGCGCGCTTGATGACCGGGTCGCATTCTTCGGTCAGGTCGACGGCAACCAGAATGTGTTCGTAGGGCATGAGAGGTTCTCCTGACAATCGCAATAGTAGAAGTATGGTCCGTTTCAGGCTGATCGCATCCGGTTGCGGCTAACCAGCTCATTTGTAAAGTCTTGATAGGAATAACAGATATGACGGTCTGGGTAGTAGTGTCAATCCTCGCGCTGATCCTCAGCCCTCTGGCCTGGCTGCTGCCGTCGCGGCGCATGAGCGGGCGCATGGCCCTGCGCCTGGAGGCCCGGCGCATGGGCCTGGCGATGCAACTGGCACCGCAGACCTGGCCGCACTGGCTGCCGGAAGAACCGCCAGCCACCTGTGCGCAGTATCACCAGGCGCGGCGCAAGGGCAGTACGGACAACTGGTGCTATTGGCAGACCGAGGCGGGTGTCTGGCTCAACCAGTGGCGTGAGTCATGCGCGGACGAGCGGGTGCTGGAACAGCTCAAGCGCCTGCCGCAAAGCGTATACAAGGTCGAGGCCGGCGCGCAGATGATCGCCCTGTGCTGGGGCGAGCGCGAGGACAGCGCGGCATTGCAGGATGTCGCCGCTGTGCTCAAGGCGCTGGCCTGACACCCTCCCGGCGCTGACCTCGCTCAGTTGCCCAGCACCTGCTTGTCCACCAGGAAATCGATGAAGGCCCTGAGCCTGGGCGCCATGCCGCGATGCTCCGGCCAGAGGATGGAAAAACGCCCGGTTTCCGCCACCAGATCATCCAGCACGGTCACCAGCGTGCCTGCCTGCAGTGCCTCGCGGACAGCGAAGTCCGGCAGCCAGGCGATGCCCAGACCGCCCGTGGCCGCCTGGATCAGTGCCTCCACGCTGTTGAACGTGTGGCCATTGGGAGTGGTAAAGGCGTGCGGTGTGTCGAGTTTCCACGCCTGCAACTGGCCTGTCGCGGGGAATCGGTAGCGCAGGCAGCTGTGTTCCGTCAGGTCCGCAGCGGTTCGCGGGGTGCCCCGGCGGGCGAAGTAGGCGGGCGCACCGACCAGCGCGAAACGGTACGTGCCCAGGCTGCGCACCTTGAGTTGCGAATTGCCCATGTCGCCGCTGCGGATGGCCGCATCCACGCCATCGGCGATGACGTCCACCAGCCGGTCGTTGAAGTCGAGATCCAGCCGGATGTCCGGGTAGCGTGCCGTGAACTCGTCCAGCACCGGCATCAGCAGGCGGTAGCCGATCGCGGGAACACTGACGCGCAAGGTGCCGCTGGGACTGCCGGCCAAACGCGCCAGCTCGGCCTGCGCCTCCGCGATTTCCTCGACGATGCGCCGGCCGCGCTCGAAGAACAGCGCGCCTTCTTCTGTCAGGCTCAGGTGTCGCGTGCTGCGGTTGAACAGGCGCACGCCCAGTTCGCTTTCAAGACGCGCCACGCTCTTGCTGATCGCCGAAGGAGAGACGCCCAGGCGCTCGCTCGCTGCCACGAAGCTGTTGGTTTGCGCGGCGCTGACGAAGGCCATCAAGCCACTCAGACTGTCCATTGCTGCCTTGATTGGTGAGTTTTTGTCGTTTTATAGAGGATTGAATCGGTATTTTTCAATGATTGATGATTATCTAGCATGTCTGGCATCCGATCACCCCCAAACCGTCGATGAAGTCAGACGGAACGAGAGATGCCTGTGGAAATCACCACTATCGCTGCTTCCTTGCCCATACGCCGCCAACCCTGGCTGGCGCTGCTCGCCGCGGTCTGCCTGGCGGCGCTGATACTGCCCCTGAGCTTTACCGGCGCGGTTGTCGCCACTCCCGTGATCAGCCGGGACCTGGGCGCTGGCGCACTGGCCTCCAGCTGGATCACCAATGCGTTCATGCTGAGCTTCGGAAGCCTGCTGATGGCCGCCGGGGCGGCGGCGGATGCTTTCGGTCGCAAGCGTGTGTTCATGTGCGGTGTGTCGCTGTTCGCCTTCGCCTCCATCGTCATCGCCTGGGTGCCGGACATCCTCTGGCTCGATGTGTTGCGCGCAGTGCAGGGTGGCGCCGCGGCAGCGGCTCTGGCGGGCGGTTCGGCGGCGCTGGCCCAGGCTTTCGACGGTGTGGCGCGGACCCGGGCGTTCAGTCTGCTGGGCACCTGTTTCGGCGCGGGCCTGGCCTTTGGCCCGGTGCTCGCGGGGGCGATCATCGCGCACCTGGGCTGGCGCTCGGTGTTTTTCTCCAGCGCGATACTGGGAGCGCTGGCCTTGCTCCTGGCGGTGTCGAGGATGCCCGAATCACGCGACCCCAACGCGACAGGCTTCGATTGGACCGGGGCCGCGACGTTCACCAGTACGCTCGGTCTGTTCACCTGGGGCGTTCTGCTCCTGCCGGTCAGTGGCTGGGGTGCCTGGCAGGCCTGGACCGTGTTGCTGGGTGCTGCGGTGTCGGGCGCGGTGTTCCTGCACGTGGAGAGGCGCGTGGCGCGGCCCATGCTGGATCTGTCGCTGTTTCGCTACCCGCGTTTCCTCGGCGTGCAACTGTTGCCCGTGGCGACCTGTTACTGCTATGTGGTTCTGCTGGTGTTGCTGCCGTTGCGCTTTATCGGCCTGGAGGGGCTGGATGAGGTCGACGCCGGCTTGCAGATGATCGCCTTGTCGATCCCCATGCTGATCGTGCCTGGTCTCGCGGCTGGCCTGAGTCGCTGGATTTCGCCAGGCAGAATCTCGGCCTTCGGGCTTTTCGTCGCGGCGGCCGGACTCTACTGGCTCGGCGAGATCGAGCCGACGGATTCCCGGACGTCGCTCCTCTGGCCGCTGCTGGTCGTCGGCATCGGCACGGGGTTGCCCTGGGGGCTCATGGACGGCCTGGCGGTGAGCGTCGTGCCCAAGGAGCGTGCCGGCATGGCGGCGGGGATCTTCAGCACGACCCGGGTGGCGGGCGAGGGCGTGGCGATTGCCATCGTCGGCGCGTTGCTGACCTTGTCGATCGAACTTCATCTACCGAGCCACAGCGCGGCGGCCCGGGATCTGGCGATGGGTGATCTGGCCGCGGCGCAGCGGTTCTCGCACCTCGGGCTCGATACGCTGCTCGGCATCTATGGGGACGCCTTCCGCTGGCTGGTCCGCTTTCTGCTCGTCGTCACCCTTGGCGCAGGCGTCGTGGTGGGCTGGTTGCTGGCGGACGCGGAATGAAAAAAGCCCAGCGCGAACACGCTGGGCTGCAATGCACTGCATACACTGGAAAAAAGGCCAGGCAGGCCGGGAAGTGCTTCAATCGCTCGAAGTGTAGAGCGCAAACGATTTTTCCGCGCGTCAAACTTCCTTCTTTTTTCTCCTCCACGATGTTTAGGCGGTTGGCGCCTTTTGCCGATGCCGAGGGCTATCGCTTACGTGAATGATGGTCGATCACTGTCATGCCGTATTGCTCAAAAGCCGAGCAGAACTGACCGGAAAGTCGCATTTTTCCCGTGCTTGAGGGGGTTTGACAAAGGCATTCTTTTCAGTGAATGTGTGCACACCCCAATCAAACGGGCGTATGAATTGAGCGTTTGTATTGTCAGAAAGCTCGTACATAACCCCGACTATCGCGCTGACGGGTATGTCTGAAGCGAGGGTCCGGCAGGCGCCGGCCAGCGCAACAGCGATCAGCGTGTACAGTTCAGCTTCCATATCGTGGAGATCAGTTGATGATTTACGAAGGTAAAGCCATCACGGTTAAGGCTCTTGAAAGCGGCATCGTCGAACTGAAGTTCGACCTCAAGGGTGAGTCCGTCAACAAATTCAACCGTCTTACCCTGAACGAACTGCGTCAGGCGGTGGACACCATCAAGGCCGACGCATCGATCAAGGGCGTGATTGTCAGCAGTGGCAAGGACGTCTTCATCGTCGGCGCGGACATCACCGAATTCGTCGACAACTTCAAGCTGCCCGAGGCCGAACTGGTCGCCGGCAACCTGGAAGCCAACCGCATTTTCAATGCCTTCGAAGACCTCGAAGTGCCGACCGTCGTCGCCATCAACGGCATCGCCCTGGGTGGCGGCCTGGAGATGTGCCTGGCGGCCGACTACCGGGTCATGTCCAGCAGCGCCAAGATCGGTCTGCCGGAAGTCAAGCTGGGTATCTACCCGGGCTTCGGCGGTACCGTGCGTCTGCCACGCCTGATCGGTGCCGACAACGCGATCGAGTGGATCGCCTCGGGCAAGGAAAACCGTGCCGAAGATGCCCTGAAGGTCGGCGCCGTCGATGCCGTGGTTGCTCCCGCCAAGCTGCATGAAGCCGCGCTGGACCTGGTCAAGCGCGCCATCAGCGGCGAGTTCGACCACAAGGCCAAGCGTCAGCCTAAGCTGGAAAAGCTCAAGCTGAACGCCATCGAGCAGATGATGGCCTTCGAGACCGCCAAGGGCTTCGTCGCCGGCCAGGCCGGTCCGAACTACCCGGCACCGGTGGAAGCGATCAAGACCATCCAGAAAGCCGCCAACTTCACCCGTGACAAGGCCCTGGACGTCGAAGCCGCCGGCTTCGCCAAGCTGGCCAAGACCTCGGTTGCGGAAAGCCTCATCGGCCTGTTCCTCAACGACCAGGAACTGAAGCGCAAGGCCAAGGCCCACGATGAAATCGCCCACGACGTGAAGCAGGCCGCCGTTCTCGGCGCCGGCATCATGGGTGGCGGCATCGCCTACCAGTCCGCGGTCAAGGGCACTCCGATCCTGATGAAGGACATCCGCGAGGAAGCCATCCAGCTCGGCCTGAACGAAGCCTCCAAGCTGCTCGGCAAGCGTGTCGAGAAAGGTCGCCTGACCCCGGCGAAGATGGCCGAGGCACTGAATGCGATTCGTCCGGCCTTGTCCTACGGTGATTTCGGCAATGTCGACATCGTCGTCGAAGCCGTGGTCGAGAACCCGAAAGTCAAGCAGGCCGTGCTGGCCGAAGTGGAAGGCCAGGTCAAGGAGAACGCGATTCTCGCCTCCAACACCTCGACCATCTCCATCAACCTGCTGGCCAAGGCGCTGAAGCGTCCGGAAAACTTCGTCGGCATGCACTTCTTCAACCCGGTGCACATGATGCCGCTGGTGGAAGTGATCCGTGGCGAGAAGTCCAGCGACGTGGCAGTCGCCACCACCGTTGCCTACGCCAAGAAGATGGGCAAGAACCCGATCGTGGTCAACGACTGCCCGGGCTTCTTGGTCAACCGCGTGCTGTTCCCGTATTTCGGCGGCTTCGCCAGGCTGGTCAGCGCCGGTGTCGACTTCGTCCGCATCGACAAGGTCATGGAGAAGTTCGGCTGGCCGATGGGCCCGGCGTACCTGATGGACGTGGTCGGCATTGACACCGGCCACCACGGTCGCGACGTGATGGCTGAAGGCTTCCCGGATCGCATGAAGGACGATCGTCGTTCTGCCATCGACGCGCTCTACGAAGCCAATCGCCTGGGCCAGAAGAACGGCAAGGGCTTCTATGCCTACGAAACCGACAAGCGCGGCAAGCCGAAGAAAGTCGCCGACGCCTCGGTCCTGGAAGTGCTCAAGCCGGTCGTCTACGAACAACGCGAGGTCAGCGACGAGGACATCATCAACTGGATGATGGTGCCGCTGTGCCTGGAAACCGTGCGCTGTCTGGAAGACGGCATCGTCGAGACCGCGGCCGAGGCCGACATGGGCCTGGTCTACGGCATCGGTTTCCCTCCCTTCCGCGGCGGCGCGCTGCGCTACATCGATTCGATCGGTGTGGCCGAGTTCGTTGCCCTGGCAGACAAGTACGCCGATCTGGGCCCGCTGTACCACCCCACCGCGAAGCTGCGTGAGATGGCCAAGAACGGCCAGCGCTTCTTCGGTTAAGCGCCCAACGGTATAGAGCGAGAGTAAATATATGAGCCTGAATCCAAGAGACGTGGTGATTGTCGACTTCGGTCGCACGCCGATGGGCCGCTCCAAGGGTGGCATGCACCGCAATACCCGCGCCGAAGACATGTCCGCGCACCTGATCAGCAAGGTCCTGGAGCGCAACGCCAAGATCGATCCGGCGGAAGTCGAGGACGTGATCTGGGGCTGCGTCAACCAGACCCTGGAGCAGGGCTGGAACATCGCGCGCATGGCGTCGCTGATGACCCAGATCCCGCACACCGCCGCCGGCCAGACCGTCAGCCGCCTGTGCGGCTCGTCGATGAGCGCGCTGCACACCGCTGCCCAGGCAATCATGACCGGCAACGGCGACGTCTTCGTCGTCGGTGGTGTCGAGCACATGGGGCACGTCAGCATGATGCACGGCGTCGACCCGAACCCGCACATGTCCCTGTACGCCGCCAAGGCTTCCGGCATGATGGGCCTGACTGCGGAAATGCTCGGCAAGATGCACGGCATCAGCCGCGAGCAGCAGGACCTGTTCGGCCTGCGTTCGCACCAGCTCGCCCACAAGGCGACCGTGGAAGGCAAGTTCAAGGACGAGATCATCCCGATGCAGGGCTACGACGAGAACGGTTTCCTCAAGGTCTTCGACTACGATGAAACCATTCGTCCGGACACCACCCTGGAAAGCCTGGCGGCGTTGCGACCTGCGTTCAACCCGAAAGGCGGTACCGTGACCGCGGGCACTTCCTCGCAGATCACCGATGGTGCCTCGTGCATGATCGTGATGTCGGCGCAGCGCGCCCAGGACCTGGGCATCCAGCCGCTGGCGGTTATCCGCTCCATGGCCGTGGCTGGCGTCGATCCGGCGATCATGGGCTACGGTCCGGTCCCCGCGACCCAGAAAGCGCTCAAGCGCGCTGGCCTGAGCATTGCCGACATCGACTTCTTCGAGCTCAACGAAGCCTTCGCCGCACAGGCCCTGCCAGTGCTGAAGGATCTGAAAGTGCTCGACAAGATGGACGAGAAGGTTAACCTTCACGGCGGCGCGATCGCCCTGGGTCACCCGTTCGGTTGCTCGGGCGCGCGGATCTCCGGCACGCTGCTCAACGTGATGAAGCAGAACGGTGGTACTTTCGGTGTGTCGACCATGTGCGTCGGCCTCGGCCAGGGGATCACCACGGTCTTCGAGCGCGTCTGATCGCGTTGTTGACCAAACCGGGGCCTGGTGCCCCGGTTTTTGTTTTTTTGGATTTTTTTTCAGAGGGCCAGCGACATGCAGATACAACCAGGCGTCTACCGGCACTACAAAGGGCCTGAGTACCGTGTCTTTGGCACTGCGCGGCATTCCGAAAGCGAGGAGTGGGTGGTGTTCTACCAGGCCCTGTACGGCGAATACGGCCTGTGGGTACGGCCGCTGTCGATGTTTCTGGAGTCGGTGGAAGTTGACGGCGAGCAGGTCCCACGCTTTGCTTTGGTCGAGGCCGAGGCGACGCTGTTTTCGCGTCCGGATGGCGACGGCGTCTGAACTCCCGCGCTTGACCTCATTCTATAGCCACTATATATAGCGGTGCCGCGTCAGGTACCTGTCGCGTTTTTATTTTCGATATTCAGGAATTTTCCGATCCATGGGCAAATCGCTGGTCATTGTGGAATCCCCGGCTAAGGCCAAGACCATCAACAAGTACCTGGGCAACCAGTACGTGGTGAAGTCGAGTATCGGCCATATCCGAGACCTGCCTACCAGCGGTTCGGCCAGTGCCTCCAAGGAACCCGCTGCCAAGCGCGGCAAGACTGCTGGCGAAGCGCCGGCCCTGTCGCCCAAGGAAAAGGCGCGCAAGCAGCTGGTCGCGCGCATGGGCGTCGATCCGGATCACGGCTGGAAAGCCAAGTACGAAATTCTCCCGGGCAAGGAGAAGGTCATCGACGAACTGCGTCGTCTGGCCAAGGATGCCGACACCATCTATCTCGCAACCGACTTGGACCGCGAAGGGGAGGCCATTGCCTGGCACCTGCGGGAAGCCATCGGGGGTGACGACAGCCGCTACAAGCGCGTGGTGTTCAACGAAATCACCAAGAAAGCCATCCAGGAAGCCTTCTCCCAGCCGGGCGACCTGGATATCGACCGGGTCAACGCGCAGCAGGCCCGGCGTTTCCTCGACCGCGTGGTCGGCTACATGGTCTCGCCGCTGCTGTGGTCGAAGATCGCCCGTGGCCTGTCGGCCGGCCGGGTGCAGTCGGTGGCGGTCAAGCTGGTGGTCGAGCGCGAGCGCGAGATCCGTGCCTTCATTCCGGAAGAGTACTGGGAAGTCCACGCCGACCTGGGTACCGCCAAGGACGCCAAGGTGCGTTTCGAGGTCGCCCGCGAGAACGGCGAGGCCTTCAAGCCGCTGAACGAAGCCCAGGCCATGGCGGCGCTGGAGAAGCTCAAGGCCTCCAGCTACAGCGTGGCCAAGCGTGAGGACCGTCCGACCAGTTCCAAGCCGTCGGCACCCTTCATCACTTCGACCCTGCAGCAGGCGGCGAGCAATCGTCTCGGCTTCGGCGTGAAGAAGACCATGATGATGGCGCAGCGGCTCTACGAAGCTGGCTACATCACCTACATGCGTACCGACTCGACCAACCTGTCGAGCGACGCCCTCGAGATGGCGCGCAGCTACATCGAGAACGAGTTCGGCAAGAAGTACCTGCCCGAGGCACCGATCGTCTACGGCAGCAAGGAAGGGGCTCAGGAAGCGCACGAAGCGATCCGCCCGTCCGACGTCAACACCCATCCGAGCAAGCTCAGCGGCATGGAGCGTGACGCCGAGCGCCTGTACGAACTGATCTGGCGCCAGTTCCTCGCCTGCCAGATGCCACCGGCGCAGTACCTGTCGACCACCGTCAGCGTCGCCGCCGGCGATTTCGAACTGCGTGCCAAGGGCCGCATCCTCAAGTTCGACGGCTACACTCGGGTGCTGCCGCAGCAGAGCAAGCCGGGCGAAGACGATGTCTTGCCGGAAATGAACCAGGGTGAAGTGCTCAAGCTGATTCAGCTAGATCCGAGCCAGCACTTCACCAAGCCGCCGGCGCGCTACTCCGAAGCCAGCCTGGTCAAGGAAATGGAGAAACGCGGGATTGGCCGTCCGTCGACCTACGCGGCGATCATTTCCACCATCCAGGACCGCGGCTATGTGACGCTGCACAACCGTCGCTTCTATTCCGAGAAGATGGGCGACATCGTCACCGAGCGCCTGTCCGAGAGCTTCTCCAACCTGATGGACTACGGCTTCACCGCCGGCATGGAGGAGAATCTCGACGACGTGGCCCAGGGCGAGCGTGACTGGAAGAACGTTCTCGACGAGTTCTACGGCGATTTCAGCAAGAAGCTGCAGGTCGCGGAGTCCAGCGAAGACGGCATGCGTGCCAACCAGCCGACCCCGACCGACATCCCGTGCAAGGAATGCGGCCGGCCCATGATGATCCGCACCGCTTCCACCGGTGTCTTCCTGGGCTGCTCGGGCTACAGCCTGCCGCCGAAAGAGCGCTGCAAGGCCACGGTGAACCTGGTGCCGGGCGATGAGATCGCCGCGGACGACGAGGGTGAGTCCGAGTCTCGCGTGCTGCGTGGCAAGCACCGTTGCCCGATCTGCGCGACGGCGATGGATGCCTACCTGCTGGACGAGAAGCGCAAGCTGCACATTTGTGGCAACAACCCGGATTGCGCGGGCTACGAGATCGAGGAAGGCAACTACCGGATCAAGGGCTACGAAGGTCCGAGCCTGGAATGCGACAAGTGCGGCAGCGAGATGCAGCTCAAGACGGGCCGTTTCGGCAAGTTCTTCGGCTGCACCAACGCCGAGTGCAAGAACACCCGCAAACTGCTGAAGAGCGGCGAGGCGGCGCCACCGAAGATGGACAAGGTGGACATGCCCGAACTCAAGTGCGAGAAGGTCAACGACACCTACGTGCTGCGTGACGGTGCTTCGGGCCTGTTCCTGGCTGCCAGCCAGTTCCCGAAAAATCGTGAGACCCGTGCGCCGCTGGTGCAGGAGATCATCCCGCACAAGCACGAGATCGATCCTAAGTACCATTTCCTTTGCGACGCGCCGCAGAAGGATCCGGAAGGTCGTCCGGCGGTGATTCGCTACAGCCGCAAGACCAAGGAGCAGTACGTGCAGACCGAAGTGGACGGCAAGCCCACCGGCTGGCGTGCGTTCTATGACGGCAAGGCGTGGAAGGTCGAGGACAAGAGCTGAGTCGTTGAAGGGCTGAGCCAGGGCCGCGTCTGACGATGTCAGGTGCGGCCTTTTTGTTTGTCTTTGAGGTGCTCATCGCTGGCAGGCGGAACGCCACCCGGCCCGCGATGAGGCTCTCGGGAACAAAATCAGTGATCGATCCTTGCAGCGGGCCGAGGCTTCCCCGAAACTGACAGACTTGCCCCCGCAGCCTTATCGGAGAGCGCCCTCATGGCCCAGGAACTCTATACCCGCACCAATCAGAAAATTTTCTTCGCTGGCCTGGCTCTCGAAGGTCTTGGCAAGGCGCAGGACAGTCGGGCGATGAACGCCCAGGCGCTGGTCCAGGCCGAGCGCGAGTCGGCACTGTTCCATCTTTATGGGGCATTGCTGGGGCTGTGTCATGAGATTGCCGGCTTCTACCGCTTGCCGCAGGCCACCGCATCCCGTGCCGAGCTGTTGCTGACCCCTGAAGTGCTGGAAAGCATCGCTATTCCGGAAATGGCTGAACTGGTGGAACTGGCGCAGCAGTCCGAGACCTGGCTGGCGCGTCTGTTGAAAGCTTATTCCGATTTGTTCAAACCGCCGGTCGCCATCAAGGCGCCCAAGGGTGATGTCACCCAGCCGCTGATCCACGCTGTCAGCCTCGATGAGCCTGAAGCAGCCCCTCTGTCCCGGGAAGAACTGGAGGAATGGCGGCAGAACCTGAAGAAACTGACCGTTCGTTTCCGTGAAGGCTTGAGTGAGTGCTGATCGTGACCTGCGCTGTTACAATGCCGGCCTTTCCTGGAGAACAATCCTGATATGCCCACGTCCTTTCTAGAAATTGTCGAATTGCCAGACGGTCGCATCGAGCTGCGCCGTGCCGAGGACGAGGGTTCCCTGGTAACCCTGAACTTCTCCGAAGACGCCAAGGCGTTCCTGCAGGGTCAGCACGTCGAAGTAGCCAAGGCCATGCTCAGCGTTGGTGTACAGATGGCGGGTCGCCTGGTGGAAGGCGAGATTGAACGGGAAGACGAAGGACCGCGCGTACTGCATTGATAGTGGCCGGGCTTCCTCGCAATGAGGAAGCCGGATTCCCGGCGTTATCGCGGTATCAGCCCAGACGAATATTCAGGCTCTGCGCGCTTCCTGCGCTTGCAGCACGGATCAGTTGTTGCCGCCCGGTATTGCTGACCGGATTCAACCAGCTCACTACCGTATGGCTGCGGCCCAGGCGCAGGGCGTCGCAGGCCAGTTGCAGGGCACTCTGGTTGCCTCGCGGTTGCAGGATCAGGATGCGTTCGCGGTTGAGGCCGGCATCGCGCAGCCAGGCCTGGGTCAGGGTTTCCGGTGGTGCGATCAGGGTCAGCCAGCGGGCGTCTTCTTCTTCGCTGAGTTCACGCAGGACCGGCGCCAGCAGGTTGTGGCAGTGCTCCAGGGCACCACGGAAAGACAATTCGCTGAACACCTGCGGTTCATTGCCGACGCGCGCGGGCTTTTCGGCTTTCAGCTTGGGCAGGACCGGCTGGGCCAGAAAAGCCTCGAACAGGGGTAACTGTGCTTGCTGTGGTGCATGGGAATACTGCATGACGCCTCCTGGTTTACCGGCGAATGACGCCGACGCTCAAGCCCTCGATCACCAGATCCTGTTCTTTCAGGTTGACCTCGATGGGTGCGAATTCGGGGTTTTCCGCAATCAGCCAGACCTTGCTGCCTTCACGTTTGAAGCGCTTGACCGTCACTTCGTCACCCAGGCGGGCTACGACGATCTGACCATTGCGCGCCTCGCGGCAGGTGTGTACGGCCAGCAGATCGCCGTCGAAGATGCCGACGTCCTTCATGCTCATGCCGTGCACGCGCAACAGGTAGTCGGCGGGGGGATGGAAGAAGGTCGGGTTGATGGCGCAGGATTCCTCGATGTGCTGCTCGGCGAGAATCGGTGCACCGGCGGCGACCCGACCGATGATCGGCAGCGAGTTTTCATCCTGGGGCTTGGCTTCGAAGCCGGGAATGCGGATGCCGCGGGATGCGCCTGGGGTCATCTCGATCGCGCCCTTGCGCGCCAGCGCCTTGAGGTGCTCCTCGGCGGCGTTGGGGGACTTGAAGCCCAGCTCCTGAGCGATTTCGGCCCGGGTCGGGGGGAAGCCGTTCTCTTCCAGGCAGCGCTTGATAAAAGCCAGAATCTCAGCTTGGCGTGGCGTCAGTTTTAGCATGTCGATGGCTCTGTCTTTTTATACAGTGACTGGAATTATATACAGTGCATGGCGAGCTGCAAGCCTCAAGCTCCAGGCGGCACGAAAAAGCACTGCGGTCTGTCTTGTCGCCTGCAGCCTGAAGCCGGCGGCTGTGATCTAATAGCGCCCCTGACTTGACAGTCATGAGGATGAAACGTATGTTTCAAACAACTGTTTGTCAGGTAGATTACTCATGGCCCAATCGGAAACCGTCGAACGCATCCTCGATGCTGCCGAGCAGCTGTTCGCGGAAAAAGGTTTCGCGGAAACCTCGCTGCGGCTGATCACCAGCAAGGCTGGGGTCAACCTGGCAGCCGTCAACTATCACTTCGGTTCGAAAAAGGCCCTGATCCAGGCCGTTTTCTCGCGCTTCCTCGGACCGTTCTGCCAGAGCCTCGAGCGTGAGCTGGACCGCCGCCAGGCGCGTCCGGAGCACAAGCCGAACCTCGAGGAACTCCTCGAGATGCTGGTCGAGCAGGCCCTGGTGGTACAGCCACGCAGCGGCAACGACCTGTCCATCTTCATGCGTCTGCTGGGCCTGGCCTTCAGTCAGAGCCAGGGGCATCTGCGGCGTTACCTGGAAGACATGTACGGCAAGGTATTCCGTCGCTACATGCTGCTGGTCAACGAAGCCGCGCCGCGCATTCCCCCCATCGAGCTGTTCTGGCGCGTGCACTTCATGCTTGGCGCCGCGGCGTTCAGCATGTCTGGTATCAAGGCACTGCGGGCGATCGCCGAGACCGACTTCGGCATCAATACCTCGATCGAGCAGGTGATGCGCCTGATGGTGCCGTTCCTGGCCGCGGGCATGCGTGCCGACAGCGGTGTCACCGATGAGGCGATGGCAGCTGCGCAACTGCGCCCGCGGAGCAAGTCGAGCAGCGCGCCGGTGCCGGCCAAGGCCTGACTGACGACTGGGCGCGGCGCCTGGCTTCGGCTAAGCTAGCGCCCCATGTCTATTCTCGATCTGCTGCACATTTCCCTTGCCGATCAATGCCTCTACGGGTTTTCCCAGGGTCGTCTGGTCGTGCGTCTGCCGGTTTCCACGGCGCTCAATGGTCCAGGTGAACGCAACGGTTCCGGCTGCACGCCGCGTGGCCTGCATCAGGTGCGCGCGAAGATCGGTGCTGGCCTGCCCCGGGGCGCGGTGCTGCGTGGCAGGCGCTGGACCGGCGAGACCTGGACGCCCGAGCTGCATGACCAATTCCCCGGTCGCGACTGGATCCTCACCCGCATCCTCTGGCTCAGCGGCTGCGAACCCGGGCGCAATCGCCTGGGGCAGGTAGATACCTTCCGTCGCTACATCTATCTGCACGGCACGCCGGACAGTGAACCCATGGGCATTCCGCTGTCCCATGGCTGCATCCGCCTGCGCAATGCCGATCTGCCGGGGCTGTTCGACCAGATTCCGCTTCATTGCCCGGTACGTATCGAAGAGGCGGCTTGCCCACAGTGGGCCGGTGCCCCCCTCAACTGAAGGATCATTTATGAGCTCCAGCCTGCAAGGCTCCCTGATGGTAGACATCGCCGGTACCTGGCTGACCGCCGAAGACCGCCATCTCCTGCGCCAGCCCGAAGTGGCCGGCCTGATCATCTTTGCCCGCAATATCGACAGCCCGCGCCAGGTGCGCGAGCTGAGCGCGTCGATCCGCGCCATTCGCCCGGATCTGATTCTTGCTGTCGACCAGGAAGGCGGGCGCGTGCAGCGTCTGCGCCAGGGTTTCGTGCGCCTGCCGGCGATGCGCGCCATCGCCGACAACGAGAATGCCGAATACCTCGCCGAGCAGTGTGGCTGGCTGATGGCGAGCGAGGTGCTGGCGGTGGGCCTGGACCTGAGTTTCGCCCCGGTGCTCGACCTCGATCACCAGCGCAGCGCGGTGGTCGGCAGCCGCGCCTTCGAAGGCGACCCGCAGCGCGCCACGGCATTGGCCGGGGCCTTCATTCGCGGCATGAACGCAGCCGGCATGGCCGCGTGCGGCAAGCACTTCCCGGGGCATGGCTGGGCCGAGGCCGATTCCCATGTGGCCATTCCCACCGACGAGCGCAGTCTCGAGCAGATCCGCGCTGCCGACCTGGTGCCGTTCACGCGCTTGAGTGGTCAACTGGCCGCGGTGATGCCGGCCCACGTCATCTATCCCCAGATCGACAACCAGCCTGCGGGTTTCTCGCGGCGCTGGCTGCAGGACATCCTGCGCGGCGAGCTGGGCTTCTCCGGGGTGATCTTCAGCGACGACCTGTCCATGGCTGGCGCTCATGTGGTCGGCGACGCGGCCAGTCGTATCGAGGCGGCACTGAGTGCCGGCTGCGACATGGGGCTGGTGTGCAACGACCGGGCGGCGGCGGAGCTGGCCCTGAGCGCGGCGCAGCGCCTGAAGGTGAAGCCTTCGCCGCGGATCGCGGCGATGCGGGGGCGTGGCTTCGCACGTACCGATTATCGTCAGCAGCCACGCTGGCTGGAGGCGCTGGGGGCGTTGAAGCAGGCGCAACTGGTGGATTGATTTGCTGGTTTCAACGGCCTCATCGCAGCGATGAGGCCGTTGAAGGCAACCCGACTCAACGTGTCTTCTGCTGCTCCGGCAACGGCGCAAACAGCGCCTCGATATCATCCGATGCCAGCTTCCACTGGCCACCTTCATTGCCTGCCAGCAACCCGGCCGCCAGCGCTGCCTTGTCTTTCTGCAACTGCTGGATCTTTTCTTCCACCGTTCCCCGCGTGATCAGCTTGTAGACGAACACCGGCTTGTCCTGGCCGATGCGGTACGCGCGGTCGGTGGCCTGGCTCTCGGTGGCCGGGTTCCACCACGGGTCGTAGTGGATCACCGTGTCCGCCGCCGTCAGGTTCAGGCCGGTTCCGCCGGCTTTCAGGCTGATCAGGAACAGCGGCGTTTCGCCGTTCTGGAATGCCTGCACCGGTGCGCGCCGGTCCTTGGTGTCGCCGGTCAGCAGGCTGTAGCGGATCTTGCGTTTTTCCAGCTCTTCCTCGATCAGGGCGAGCATCGAGGTGAACTGGGAAAACAGCAGGATCCGGCGCCCTTCGCTGAGCAGGTCGTCGAGCATGTCCATCAGGCTGCCGAGCTTGCCCTTGTCGGATTGCGAGCCTTTCACCTTGGCGTTGGCCACCAGGCGCAGGTCGCAGCAGACCTGGCGCAGCTTGAGCAGGGCGTCGAGGATGACGATCTGGCTGCGCGCCGCGCCGTTGCGGGTGATTTCCGCGCGGACCTTGCTGTCCATGGCCACCCGCACGGTTTCATAGGTGTCGCGTTGGGCGTCGCTGAGGTCGACCCAGTGGACGATTTCGCTCTTGGCCGGCAGTTCGGTGGCCACCTGTTCCTTGGTCCGGCGCAGCAGGAACGGACGGATCCGCGCTGCCAGATGGCTCATGCGCTCGCTGTCGCCGTGGCGTTCGATCGGGGTGCGGTAGTCGCGGCTGAAGCTCTTGCTGTCACCAAGCCAGCCGGGCATGAGGAAATGGAAGATCGACCACAGCTCGCCCAGGTTGTTTTCCATCGGCGTACCGGTGAGGCACAGCCGCTGGTTGGCCTGGATCTCGCGGGCGGCCTGGGCGGCCTTGCTGGTGGCGTTCTTGACGTTCTGTGCTTCGTCGAGCACCAGGACGTGCCAGGTATGCCGGGTGAAGTGCTCGAGATCGCGGGGCAGCAGGGCGTAGGTGGTCAGCACCAGGTCGTAGTCGAGCAGGTTGGCGAAATGCTTGCTGCGCCCGCCGCCATGCAGGGCGACTACCCGCAACTGCGGGGTGAAGCGCTCGGCCTCGTCCAGCCAGTTGGGGATCAGGCTGGTGGGCATGACCGCCAGGGCCGGCGTTTTCAGGCGTCCGGCGTTCTTTTCGGCGAGCAGGTGGCTGAGGGTCTGCAGGGTCTTGCCCAGGCCCATGTCGTCGCCGAGCAGGCCGCCGGCATCGAGGTCGCGCAGGGTCTGCAGCCAGCTCAGGCCTTCGAGCTGATAGGGGCGCAGCGTCGCGTTCAGGCCCGCCGGCGCCTGTACTTCGCTGTACTGGGCGGTTTTCAGGCGCGCCGCGAAATGGCGCAGGCGCTCGCCGCCCTGCCAGGTCAGCGGGAGATCGTCGAGGTGGCTCAGGCGTGCCGCGTCGGGTGCGGCCAGGCGTAGCGAGCGGCCATCGCTTTCGTGCAGATAGAGCTCGCCGAGGGTCGCCATCAACGGCTTGATTCGTCCGTAGGGCAGGGCCACCCGCGCGGCGGCGAGGTCATGGCGGTGGCGATTGAGATCGACCAGCAGGTGCTCGTCGTCGCCACGCCTGGCCAGCTCGCTGGCGCGCAGCAGTTCAGGGTTGCTGCGCAGCAACTGCAGGAGGATCGGCAGCAGGCTGTGGCGCTCGCCATTGACCTCGATGCCCAGTTCCAGGTCGAACCACTGGTGCCCCGGGGCTTCTTCGATATCGGCGTACCAGGCGTCGATGTTCTGCAGGTTGAAGGCGAAGTCCGGACGAATCTCGATTTCCCAGCCCGCCTCGCGCAGTGCCGGAATGCCTTCGCGGGCGAAGGCCAGCCATTCCTGGTCGGTGTCCAGCAGAAGCATTTCCCCGGCGCTTTCCGGCAGCGCCTTGCTCTGCCGGGTGGCGACCTTGAAGCCCCAGCGCTGCAGGGGCTTGCGCAGCGCCTGCTCCGCCGCCTTGTCGCGCTGGATGGTCTGGCGGGTGCTGCCGGCGAGGCGGGTCAGCGGCTTGTTGTCCGCGCCGCTGGTGCGCAGGCCCTCGTAGCTGAAGGAGAGGGCGGCGCGGTGTTGCAGTTGGCGCTGCATGCGCCCGGTTTTCGGGGCGTAGGCACTGAATTCGTGGCTGGCGAGGATCAGGTGGGCGACCGGGCGCAGATGGTCGAGGGTTTCTTCCTGCAGCCGGGTCGGGGTCGGCACCTGCTTGCCCAGGGCGCTGAGGCGGTGGCTGAGCTGCGCCACCAGCGGCTCCGGGACATCCGGGGCGCGGCTCAGTTGCTGGGCGACATGGGGATCGAGGTCATGCTCGACCAGGCCGGCCTGCTGGGTTTCGCCATTGAAGTAATAGAGCGGTTGCAGCGGCAGGATCATGCCCAGCCGCGCGTCGCCGGCGTACCAGTCGCCGCGATAGTTGCCATTGTCGAGGCGGACCCAGCGGAAGTCGGCATGGCGCGCGGGACCTTGCTGTACCGCGGGCATGCCTTCCATGAACATCAGGCGGCCTGTGGCCAGGGCCTGCTGGAAGATTTCACTGTCGTGCGTCTCATCCAGCGGGAAGGTCATCAACCAGGTGTTCTGCTTGCGGTTGAGGCGCAGGAGGATCTGGCGGTCTTCCGCGGTGATGTACTTTGGCGGTTGATACAGCAACTCGGGAACGGATTGCAGCTTGGCAAACTGGATTCTGTCGTCGGCCTGCCGGGTGCCTTTCTTGAGCTTGAGGCAGAAAATGTCTTCGTCGAAATGGATGAAGTAGTAGAGCCCGCGGCCCTGGCGGTCAGGCTTGATTTCGCTGGCAGGCGGTTTTTCCAGCCCGTCCAGCCAGGTCTGCAGGTCGGTGGGCATCCGTTCCGGGGGCGGCTTCGCAGCCGCGCCCTGATTGGCTTGCAGGTGGTAGATCACCGCGGCGCAATGCTTGCAGTCGGAGCGCACCGGGCAGGTGCACTGGCAATCGAGGGAGATCCAGCGGTGGCCCGGGCTGATCGTTATGGTCTGCCGGTAGAGGTTGCCTTCCGAGCCCTGGCAGGTGGCGTGAACGATTTCGCTGACCTCGCCGGCGTCGATGTCGTCGGCGTCCTCGATGTTCTGGATAGTGACGCGCTGCTGTGCTGCGTATTCGCGACCTCGACCGAGAATCATGCGACTGAAGTGACGTTCCCAGCGGTTATCGTCCAACAGCAGGTCGATTACGACAGACATCCGCTATTGCTCCATCAGAGCAGGATCAGGCGCCGCACTCGCCGGCGCTCCCGCCTTGCGAATCTTCAGCAGCAGGGCCAGATGCCCGCCATCGAGGAAGGTCAGCTCGGCATTCTTCACATTGCTGTTGCCCTGGCGGAACTGTTCGCTCTGCATCACCGCGCCATTGCCGTCGAACTGGTTGACCCACAGGTTGGCCTCGACATCGAGGAAGCGCCCCTCTTTCAGGCTCAGGTTGCCTTCGATGGGAAAGTGGCCGAACTGCTCCTGGCCGTCGCTGAAGGCGACCCGGGAGGCTTCGCTGCTGACGTTCTGCTGCCAGGCCTTGCGCAGCAGCACGGTGTACTGGCTGTCGGCGGACAGGCGCTCGACTTCGTCGTCGAGGATCGGCTGGCGCACATCGTACTCGGCGATCGGCGCGCCGCCGCCTTTCCAGTCTTCCGGGGCGAACTGGCTGGTGATGGCCGGTACGCTGTTCTGCCGCACCAGGATCATTTCCACCAGGTACTGGGTGTCGGCTAAGGCGGCCGGGGCGATCAGCGCCAGCAGCAGGGTCAGGTTGCGAATGGCACGCATGGGTCTTCCTTAAGCGGTTTGCGGGGTAAGGCGCTCGAGCAGCGCTTCCAGTGTCGAGAAACGTTCATCGGCGCGCTCCATGGGCACCATGAACCTGAATTGAGTCGCGCCTTCGAACTTGTAGCGCTTGGGCTGGCCCTGGATCAGCTTGATGAGGACCAGCGGGTCCACCGGGGTCTCGCTTTCGAATTCGATCTTGCCGCCTTGCGGGCCGGCGTCGACCTTCTTGATCCCGAGTTTCTCCGCCTGCAGCTTGAGCAGGGTCAGGCGGATCAGGTTCTTGGTCGGCTCGGGCAGCAGGCCGAAGCGGTCGATCATCTCGACCTGCAGGTCGTTCAGGCCGTCCTCGTCGAGCGCCGAGGCGATGCGCTTGTACAGGATCAGCCGGGCATGCACGTCGGGCAGGTAGTCCTCGGGAATCAGCGCCGGCAGGCGCAGGTTGATTTCCGGGCCGCCGCCCAGCGGCTGGTCGAGGTTCGGCTGGGTGCCCTTGCGAATGGCCTTGACCGCGCGCTCGAGCATTTCCATGTACAGGGTGAAGCCCACGGCCTGGATCTGGCCGCTCTGGCCTTCGCCGAGCAGTTCGCCGGCGCCGCGGATTTCCAGGTCGTTGGTGGCGAGGACGAAGCCGGCACCGAGGTCCTGGGTGTTGGCGATGGCTTCCAGGCGCTTTTCCGCATCGGCGGTGATCTGCTGCCGCGGCGGCGTCAGCAGGTAGGCGTAGGCCTGGTGGTGGCTGCGTCCGACCCGGCCGCGCAACTGGTGCAACTGGGCCAGGCCGAACTTGTCGGCGCGCTCGATGATGATGGTGTTGGCGCTCGGCACGTCGATGCCGGTCTCGATGATGGTCGAGGCGATCAGCACGTTGAAGCGCTTGTGGTAGAAGTCGCTCATCACCTGTTCGAGTTCGCGTTCGCGCATCTGCCCGTGGCCGATGCCGATGCGCGCTTCGGGCACCAGTTCGGCGAGGTCGCTGGCGCACTTCTCGATGCTCTTCACATCGTTGTGCAGGTAGTAGACCTGGCCGCCGCGCAGCAGCTCGCGCAGCAGTGCTTCCTTGATCGTGCTCTTGTTCTGCTCCATGACGAAGGTGCGCACCGACAGGCGTCGCGCCGGCGGGGTGGCGATGATCGACAGGTCGCGCATGCCCGACACCGCCATGTTCAGGGTGCGCGGGATCGGCGTGGCGGTCAGGGTGAGGATGTCCACTTCGCTGCGCAGCGCCTTCAACTGCTCCTTCTGGCGCACGCCGAAACGGTGTTCCTCGTCGATGATGACCAGGCCCAGGTCCTTGAACTTGACGTCGTCCTGCAACAGCTTGTGGGTGCCGATGACGATGTCGATCTTGCCTTCGCTCAGCTCGGTCATGGCCGTGCCGACTTCCTTGGCCGACTTGAAGCGACTCATCACTTCGACGCTCACCGGCCAGTCGGCGAAGCGGTCGCGGAAGCTGTTGTAGTGCTGCTGGGCGAGCAGGGTGGTGGGCACCAGGATCGCTACCTGGCGGCCGCTGTGCACGGCGATGAAGGCGGCGCGCATGGCCACCTCGGTCTTGCCGAAGCCGACGTCGCCGCAGACCAGGCGATCCATCGGCTTGGCCGCCAGCATGTCCTCGCGCACCGCTTCGATGGCGTTCTGCTGGTCCGGGGTTTCCTCGAAGGGGAAGCCGGCGCTGAAGGCGGCGTAGTCGGCGGCCGGGTCGGCAAAGGCGTAGCCCTTGCGTGCGGCGCGACGCGCATAGATGTCGAGGAGCTCGGCGGCGACGTCGCGGACCTGCTCGGCGGCCTTGCGCTTGGCCTTCTGCCAGGCCTCGGAGCCGAGCCGGTGCAGCGGGGCAAGGGCGTCGTCGCTGCCGGTGTAGCGGGCAATCAGGTGCAGGTTGGCCACCGGCACGTAGAGCTTGGCGCCCTCGGCGTATTCGAGGGTGAGGAACTCGGCGGCCTGGTGGTCGATCTCCAGGGTCGCCAGGCCCAGGTAGCGCCCGACGCCATGGTCGATATGCACCACCGGGGCGCCTTCGCGCAGTTCGGTGAGGTTCTTGATGACCGCGTCGTTGCTGGCGTCGCTGCGTTTCTCCCGGCGTCGGCGCTGCATCACGCGCTGGCCGAACAGCGGGCTCTCGGCGACCAGGGCCAGGGCCGGGTCTTCCAGTACCAGGCCGTCGTCGAGCGGGGCGATGGTGATCGCCAGGCGCGCCTTGCCGGTGACGAAGTCGAGCCAGCTGTCCACCGTCTGCGGGCGCAGCTTCAGGCGTTCCAGCAGTTCCAGGAGGACTTCGCGGCGGCCCGCCGATTCGGCGGTGAACAGCACGCGACCGGGGAACTGGTCGAGGAACTCGGCGAGCGCCGCCAGCGGCTGGCTGGCCTTGGCCTCGATCGCCAGGTTCGGCAGCTTGTGCGCCGGGAAGCGTTCGCGGCCGACGCCTGCGTCGAGGTCATCGCTGCTGACCACGATCCGCGGCCAGCCCTTCAGCCTGGCGAAGCAGTCTTCCACCGGCAGGAACAGCTCGGCGGGCGGCAGCAACGGCCGGTTCGGATCGATGCGGCGTTCTTCGTAGCGCCCGCGCACATCGTTCCAGAAATGCTCGGCGGCCTGCTCCACGCCGGGCAGGGAGAACACCTGGGTGTCCTGCGGCAGGTAGTCGAACAGGGTCGAGGTTTCCTCGAAGAACAGCGGCAGGTAGTACTCGATGCCGGCGGGGATGATGCCGCTGGTGAGGTCCTGGAAGATCGGACTGCGGCGGAAATCCACGTCGAAACGTTCGCGGAAACGCGCCTTGAAGCGGGTCACCGCCTCCTTCTGCAGGGGGAATTCCCGTGCCGGCAGCAGGCGCACCGAGTCGACCTTGTCGATCGAGCGCTGGGTTTCCGGATCGAAGGTGCGCAGCGTCTCGATCTCGTCGTCGAACAGGTCGATGCGGTAGGGCAGCTTGCTGCCCATGGGGAACAGGTCGATCAGGGCGCCACGCACGGCGAACTCGCCGTGCTCGTAGACCGTGTCGACGCAGCGGTAGCCGCTGGCTTCCAGGCGCGTGCGCATCTGTTCGACATCGAGCTTCTGGCCGACATCGAGGACCAGGCTGCTGCCGAGCAGGAAACTGGTCGGCGCCAGGCGGTGCAGGGCGGTGGTGACCGGCACGACGAGGATGCCGTGGTCCAGCTCCGGCAGGCGGTACAGGCTGGCGATGCGCTGCGAGATGATGTCCTGGTGCGGCGAGAACAGGTCGTAGGGCAGGGTTTCCCAGTCGGGGAAGGGCAGTACCGCCAGCTCCGGCGCGAAGAAGCGCAGCTCCTGCTCCAGCCGGTCGGCGCTCTGGCTGTCGGCGGTGAGCAGCAGGGTGAAGCGTTTGGCGGCGCTGGCGGCCTCGGCGATGGCCAGGCTCAGGGCGGCGCCGGGCAGGTTGCCCCAGGTTTGTTTGCCGGCGGTGGCCGGCAGGTGCGGTAGACGCAGAACAGGCACGGGAGGTCGAGCTCCAAGCGTTGCGACAAAGACACCGATTGTACCGGGCGAAGGCCCGTGCCGTAAGGCTTGTGCCGGGCTAATTGGCGTGGAAGGACGGTGACGACAGGCGCGCATTGCTCGAAGCGCGGCACGGCGTCATAATGTAGCCCCTTTTTTCTGTCCCTACATGTGGAAGGTTCCCGTGACTCAGAAGCCCGACCAGTGTCTTGGTGAGTGGATCGATCGTGAAGCACTTGCCGAAGCGATGATCCCGCTTATCGGTCAGCTCTACCGCAACAACAACGTGGTGAGCTCGATCTATGGCCGTAGCCTGATCAACCGTTCGGTGATCGCGATCCTCAAGGCCCACCGCTTTGCTCGCCATCGCCAGACCGACGAAACCGAACTGTCCGTCCACGAGACATTCCCACTGCTCAAGGCCATGAGCGAGCTGAAACTGGGCGCCGCTTCGGTCGACCTAGGCAAGCTGGCCAACAAGTTCAAGCTGGAAGGCAATGGCCGCAGCGTCGAGCAGTTCGTTCGCGAAGAGCTGGCTGACGTCGTCGGTCAGCAGAACGCTTCCGCACGCAAAGGCACCGACGTCGTCCTGTACGGCTTCGGTCGCATCGGCCGCCTGCTGGCGCGCATCCTGATCGAGAAGACCGGTGGCGGCGACGGCCTGCGCCTGCGTGCCATCGTCGTGCGCAAGGGTGCGACCAACGACCTGATCAAGCGTGCCAGCCTGCTGCGTCGTGACTCGGTTCACGGCCCGTTCGACGGCACCATCACCGTCGACGAAGAGAACAACACCATCACCGCCAACGGCAACCTGATCCAGGTGATCTACGCCAAGGCGCCGAGCGAAGTCGACTACACCCAGTACGGCATCGAGAACGCCCTGATCGTCGACAATACCGGCGTATGGCGTGATGCCGAGGGTCTGGGTCAGCACCTGGCCTGCCCGGGCGCCGCTCGCGTGATCCTCACCGCACCTGGCAAGGGCGCGCTGAAGAACATCGTTCACGGCATCAACCACGGCGACATCACCGCCGACGACAAGATCATCTCTGCCGCTTCCTGCACCACCAACGCCATCGTGCCGGTGCTGAAGGCGCTGAATGACCAGTACGGCATCGTCAACGGCCACGTCGAAACCGTTCACTCGTTCACCAACGACCAGAACCTGATCGACAACTTCCACAAGGGCAGCCGTCGCGGTCGCGCCGCGCCGCTGAACATGGTCATCACCGAGACCGGCGCCGCCACCGCAGCCGCCAAGGCACTGCCGGTGCTGAAGGGCAAGCTGACCGGCAACGCCATCCGCGTTCCGACGCCGAACGTCTCCATGGCGATCCTCAACCTGAACCTGGAAAAGGCCACCACTCGCGAAGAGTTGAACGAGTACCTGCGCCAGACCGCCATGCATTCCGAGCTGCACAAGCAGATCGACTACGTGAGCTCCCAGGAAGTGGTCTCCACCGACTTCGTCGGTTCGCGCCACGCCGGTGTGGTCGACGCCGAAGCCACCATCTGCAACGAAAACCGTGTTGTCCTGTACGTCTGGTACGACAACGAATTCGGTTACAGCTGCCAGGTTGTGCGCGTGATGGAAGACATGGCTGGTGTGAACCCGCCTGCATTCCCACGCTAAGCTTGCTGGTGTGTTGAAAAGAACGGGAGCCTTCGGGTTCCCGTTTTTTTTGCGGTGAATTCCGGGACCGCTCTGCGGTCCTTCGCGGGCAAGCCACGCTCCTACGGGCGTCCGCGCAAGCCCGCGAAAGGTCGCAAAGCGGCCTTCGAGTCAAAGGTGGACCGATTTGAAAACAATCCTGAGTGTCTTCTGTGCCCTTGCCCTGACCGGTTGTGGAGAATCTGACCCGGTCGAGCGCATCAGCGGCCCGACCATGGGCAGCACCTACACCGTGCAATACGTGCCGCCGGCCAACGGCCCGGATGCCAGCCAGGTCAAACAGGAAATCGAAAGCATCCTCGCCACCCTCGACCAGCACTTCTCCACCTACCGCGGCGATTCCCTGGTCAGCACCTTCAACCAGTTGCCTGCCGGTAGCTGCCAGGCCATGCCGCAAGACGTGCTCGAGCTAGTCCGCTTCGGCGACACCCTGTGGCGCGAAAGCGGTGGCGCCTTCGACCTGAGCGTCGAGCCGCTGATGAACCTCTGGGGCTTCGGTCCGCAATCCCGTGAACAGAAGGTCCCCGATCCACAACGCCTGGCCGAGACGCGCCAGCGCGTCGGACAGGGGTATCTGCGCATCGACGGCGACCAGCTGTGCAAGGACATCGCCCTGGAACTGGACTTCGACAGCGTCGTCGCCGGCTACGCTGTCGACCTGATCGCCGCGCGCCTGCGCGCGCTGGGTATCGACAACCAGCTGGTGGAGGTCACCGGCGAGCTCAAGGCGCTGGGTCGCAAGCCCGACGGCAGCGCCTGGCGCGTGGCCCTGGAGCTGCCCAGGGAAGATCGCCAGATTGCCGAGCAGATCCTCAGCGTCGATGGTCTCGGCGTGTCGACGTCAGGTGACTACCGCAACTATTTCGAGGAAAATGGCCAGCGTTTTTCCCACACCTTCGATGCCCGTCTCGGCCGGCCGGTGGCGCATGCACTGGCGGCGGTGACGGTGTTCGATTCGTCGGCGCTGGTGGCCGACGGGTATTCCACGCTGTTGCTGATTCTCGGCCCGGAACAGGGCTGGGAGTTCGCCGTGGCGCAGGACCTGGCCGCGGTTTTCGTGCTGCGTGCCGATAGCGGTTTCAGTGTCCGTGTGACCCCGGCCTTCGCGCGGGTCGTCGCTACAGGCGCGGCTGAAAACAAACAATGATGTCTTGCATGTAGTGCAGAGAAAAATAGCCTACGACGCGACCAAGGGTTAATGTGCGCGCCACTGAAGCTTGATTAGACTGCACCCGAATTTTTTCATGGGGCCCGCCGGGCACATGATCTAGCCCCGGGACGCCGGCCAGGCGCCCGGGCCTGTTCTGAAGGAGTACGCATGGCTGTCTACAACTACGACGTAGTGGTGCTGGGTTCCGGCCCCGCAGGAGAAGGGGCGGCAATGAATGCCGCCAAAGCAGGACGCAAGGTTGCGATGGTCGATAGCCGTCGTCAGGTCGGCGGCAACTGCACCCATCTGGGCACCATCCCGTCCAAGGCCCTGCGTCACTCGGTGCGCCAGATCATGCAGTTCAACACCAACCCGATGTTCCGGGCCATTGGTGAGCCGCGCTGGTTCTCGTTCCCCGATGTACTGAAGAGCGCCGAGAAGGTCATTTCCAAGCAGGTCGCCTCGCGCACCGGCTACTACGCGCGCAACCGCGTCGACGTGTTCTTCGGTACCGGCAGCTTCGCCGACGAGCAGACCGTGGAAGTGGTCTGCGCCAACGGCGTGGTCGAGAAGCTGGTGGCCAAGCACATCATCATCGCCACCGGTTCGCGTCCGTATCGCCCGGCCGATATCGATTTCCACCACCCGCGCATCTACGACAGCGACACCATCCTCAGCCTCGGGCACACCCCGCGCAAACTGATCGTCTACGGCGCCGGTGTGATCGGTTGCGAATACGCCTCGATCTTCAGCGGCCTCGGCGTGCTGGTGGAACTGGTGGACAACCGTGGTCAGTTGCTCAGCTTCCTCGACTCGGAAATCTCCCAGGCCCTGAGCTACCACTTCAGCAACAACAACATCACCGTGCGCCACAACGAAGAGTACGAGCGCGTCGAAGGCCTGGACAACGGAGTGATCCTGCACCTGAAGTCGGGCAAGAAGATCAAGGCCGACGCCTTGCTGTGGTGCAACGGCCGTACCGGCAACACCGACCGGCTGGGGCTGGAGAACATCGGCGTCAAGGTCAACAGCCGTGGCCAGATCGAAGTCGACGAAGCCTATCGGACCCAGGTGCCGAACATCTACGGCGCCGGTGACGTGATCGGCTGGCCGAGCCTGGCCAGTGCCGCCCACGACCAGGGCCGTTCGGCCGCCGGCAGCATCGTCGACAACGGCAGTTGGCGCTTCGTCAACGATGTGCCGACCGGCATCTACACCATTCCGGAGATCAGCTCGATCGGCAAGAACGAGCAGGAACTGACCCAGGCCAAGGTGCCCTACGAAGTGGGCAAGGCCTTCTTCAAGAGCATGGCCCGCGCGCAGATCGCCGGCGAGCCGCAAGGCATGCTGAAGATCCTGTTCCACCGCGAGACCCTGGAGATCCTTGGCGTGCACTGCTTCGGCTACCAGGCTTCGGAGATCGTCCATATCGGCCAGGCCATCATGGACCAGCCGGGTGAGCGCAATACGCTGAAGTATTTCGTCAACACCACCTTCAACTACCCGACCATGGCCGAGGCCTATCGGGTAGCTGCCTACGATGGCCTCAACCGGCTTTTTTGAGCGGCTCCGGCCGGTGGCCTGAGCCAGCCGGGGAGACCGATTTCAGCGATTCTCGAGGGTGGCGCTGGCCAAACCGGGAAAGTCTGTAATCAGGCTGTCTACGCCGAAGTCGGCGAGCCGGCGCATCAGCGCCGGTTCGTTGACCGTCCACACCGACACGTGCAGTCCCTGGCGCTGGGCCTTGACCAGGCGCTCGGGGCTGCAGTGCGTCCAGTTCAGCGCCAGCAATTCACAGCCGTAGTTCTGCGCGACCTTCAGCGGGTCGAGCCAGGCGTATTCCGCCACCAGTCCACGGGAAATGTCCGGTACCAGCTCCTGGGCCGCGCCGAGCACTTCCCGCGAGCTGGAGGTGATGGTCACCTTGTCCAGCAGGCCGAAGCGCTGGGCCATCTCGCGGATCGCCAGCACCGTGGTGGCGGCGCGGGTACGCGAGGCGCTCTTCACTTCCAGTTGCCAGTGCTCGAAGTCGCACTTCTCGAACAGTTCCTCAAGGCGCGGGACGGGGCAGGGCTGTACCCAGCCCGGGCCGCCCTTGCGCGCGTCGTAGGTCACCAGCTCGGCGGCGCTGTGCTCCACCACCTTGCCGCGGCGGCCGGTGGTGCGCTTGAGCGTCGGGTCATGGATCACCATCAGCTCGTTGTCGGCCGACAGGTGCAGGTCGAGTTCGCAGCGCCGCACGCCGTGTTTCAGGCACTGCTGGAAGCTGGTCAGGGTGTTTTCCGGGGCTTCGCCCTTGGCGCCACGATGGCCGTAAATCTGCGTCACGTTTGTTCCTTCAAGTAAGACTGAGAACTGAAACTCAGGAAACTGGCGGGTCGTTCTGTTCCAGGGCCTGGCGGCGTTGCTGTTGCTGGCGCTGCAGGATATAGCGGGCCAGCAGCTGGCGCTGGGCATCGCTGATATCGACGAATTCGGTGCCGATGTCATAGTGACCGTCGGCCAGCTTGTCGCAATGGGTGACTCGGGCGCGCAGCAGGAGGCCGGAGGCACGGGGCATCAGGACCATCTTCACCGCCACGCGAGTGCCGGGGGCGAAGGCCTCGGGATTGCTGAACTCGACCCCGCCTTCGGACAGGGTCACCGCCTGCGGGGCGCCGATCTGCCCGATCAGGGTCTGCGCGAGCACCGCGCTGAGCAGGTCGATGCGCTTGTTCTGGGCCTTGAGGAAGGCCGCCAGGGTCCGGTCCTTCTCGCTGAGCTGGCGCAGCAGGTGCTGCGATTCGAACTCGCTCAGGTGCAGTTCGCTGAGCAGGTTGAAGAGCGGTGAATCATCCTGCAACAAGTCTGTGCCAAGGGCGTCCGCCGCGCTCAGCGGGCTAATTTCCAGTGCGATCCGGTCCTCGATACGATAGTATTCGCGGCGATCTTCTTCATCTAATGTCGACATGGCGAACCCATGGTTACGGCGGTGGTCTGAGTGTAAATCCGCTGTCCTGCCCCCGCCACAAGGACGTTCCTCTTTCATCCGAACAAGCCCCGACATGTTCAGACCTCTCTTCGTATTCATCGGTACGCGCTACACCCGTGCCAAGCGCCGCAACCACTTCGTCTCGTTCATTTCCCTGACCTCGATGATCGGCCTCGCCCTGGGCGTGGTGGTGATGATCGTGGTGCTCTCGGTCATGAATGGCTTCGACCACGAGATGCGTACCCGCGTCCTCGGCATGGTCCCGCATGCCACGCTGGAGACCGGGCAGCCGCTCAACGACTGGCCGGCCCTCGCTGCTGAAGTAAAGCAGAATCCGTCGGTGCTGGACGTGGCGCCGTTCACCCAGATGCAGGGTTTGCTGACCCACGAGGGCAAGGTACAGAAAGTCCTGCTCAACGGTATTGACCCGGCGCAGGAGCGCAAGGTTTCGATCATCGGCAACTTCATCCAGCAGGGCCGTCTTGAAGACCTGGAGCCGGGCGGCTTCGGCATCCTCATCGGCGACAAGGCCGCGGCCAAGCTGGGTGTGGGCATCGGCGACAAGCTGACCTTCGTCGCCCCGGAAGTCACCGTGACCCCGGCCGGGATGTTCCCGCGCATGAAGCGCTTCACCGTGGTCGGCACCTTCCACGTCGGCGCCGGCGAGATCGACGGCTACCTCGGCCTGACCAATCTCTCCGACCTGTCGCGCCTGCACCGCTGGAAGGCCGACCAGGTCCAGGGCCTGCGCCTGAAGTTCGATGACCTGTTCCAGGCCCCGCGCAATGCCTACAACATCGCCCGCCAGCTGGGCGACCGCGAGTTCTACGCGCGCGACTGGACCCGCAGCTACGGCAACCTGTACCAGGCGATCCGCATGGAGAAGGCGATGATCGGCCTGCTCCTGCTGCTGATCGTCGCGGTGGCGGCGTTCAACATCATTTCTACCCTGGTCATGGTGGTCAACGACAAGCGCGGCGACATCGCCATCCTCCGTACCCTGGGTTCGACGCCGCGGCAGATCATGGCGATCTTCATGGTCCAGGGCACCATCATCGGCGTGGTCGGCACGGCCATCGGTGCCGCTGTCGGGATCGCCGCGGCGCTCAATGTCAGCGCCGCCATCGCCGGCCTGGAGCGCCTGATCGGGCACAAATTCCTCAACGCCGACGTCTATTTCATCGACTACCTGCCGTCCCGGATCATGGCCGAGGACGTCTGGATGGTCTGCGGCGCGGCGTTGGTCCTGAGTTTCCTCGCCACCCTGTATCCGGCCTGGCGTGCGGCACGCACCCAGCCCGCGGAGGCGCTACGTTATGAGTGAGTTGGGCATGAGTGATAAAGCCGTACTGAGTTGCCGCAGCCTGGGCAAGTCTTATGAAGAAGGCCCGGAGAAGGTGCAGGTGCTGTCGAACCTGCAACTGGAACTGTTCGCCGGAGAGCGGGTGGCCATCGTCGGTAGCTCGGGGTCGGGCAAGAGTACCTTGCTCAACCTGCTGGGCGGTCTCGATACGCCGAGCGAAGGCAGCGTCTGGCTGGCCGGCGAGGAACTCTCGGCCCTCGGCGAGCGCGCCCGCGGCCTGCTGCGCAACCGTGCGCTGGGCTTCGTCTACCAGTTCCACCACCTGCTGCCGGAGTTCACCGCCCTGGAGAACGTGTGCATGCCGCTGCTGATCGGCCGCACCGCGATTCCGGAGGCCCGCGAGCGCGCCGAGGCATTGCTCAAGCGTGTCGGCCTCGGCCATCGCCTCAACCACAAGCCGGCGGAGCTGTCCGGCGGCGAACGCCAGCGCGTGGCGATCGCCCGGGCGCTGGTCAACCGGCCGGGACTGGTGATGCTCGACGAGCCCACCGGCAACCTCGACCAGCACACTGCCCAGGGCATCCAGGATCTGATGCGCGAGCTGAGCACTTCGTCGCAGACCGCCTTCCTGGTCGTGACCCACGATCTGAACCTGGCGCGGCAGATGGACCGCGTGCTGCGTCTGGAAGAGGGCCAGCTGGTCCCGATCTGACGTGTGGCGGGCGCCCGTGCCGTTGCCGGGCGCCCTGGTCGTTTTCCTTGCCTGGGTGCATCACTTCATGTTCAGACCCCTGTCAATCTTCATCGGCGCGCGCTACACCCGCGCCAAGCGCCGCAACCATTTCATCTCGTTCATTTCCATGACCTCGATGATCGGCCTGTCCCTGGGCGTGCTGGCGATGATCACGGTGTTGTCGGTGATGAACGGTTTCCAGCGCGAAATGAGTTCGCGGATCCTCGGCATGGTGCCCCATGCCATGATCGTCGGGGTCAACCCGCTGGACGACTGGCAGCCGGTGGCCGCTGCCGCGCTGAAGAATCCCGAGGTGATCGCCGCGGTGCCCTTCACCGAGATGGAAGGCATGCTCTCCTACAAGGGCTCGATGCAGCCGATCCAGGTCAGCGGTATCGACCCGGCGCAGGAAGGCAAGGTCTCCATCGTCACCGAACACATCGTCCAGGGCCGTCTGGAAGACCTCAAGCCCGGTGAGTTCGGTGTGGTCATCGGCGAGATCACCGCGCGGCGCTTCCGCCTCAACGTCGGCGACAAGCTGACCCTGATCGTCCCGGAAGTGAGCAGCGAGCCGGGCGGCATCACTCCGCGCATGCAGCGCCTGAACGTGGTCGGCATCTTCAAGGTCGGTGCCGAGCTGGACGGCTCCATGGCCATGATCCACGTCGCCGACGCCGCGGAAATGCAGCGCTGGGCGCCGAACCAGGTGCAGAGCGTGCGCCTCAAGCTCAAGGACCTGTACGCGGCGCCGGCGGTGTCGGCGTCCATTGCCGCGAGCCTGGGCGAGCGCTATCGCGCCGATGACTGGACCCACACCCAGGGCAGTCTGTTCAGCGCGATGAAGATGGAAAAGACCATGATCGGCCTGTTGCTGCTGATGATCATCGCCGTGGCCGCGTTCAACATCATCGCCACCCTGATCATGGTGGTGAACGACAAGGGCGCGGACATCGCCATCCTGCGCACCATCGGTGCGACGCCGGGGCAGATCATGGGCACCTTCATGGTCCAGGGCAGCCTGATCGGCGTGGTCGGCACGTTGATCGGCGGCGTGCTCGGCGTGGCGCTGGCGCTGAACGTCAGTGACGTGGTCAGCTGGATCGAGCGGGTCAGCGGCCAGCACATCTTCACCTCCGACGTGTACTTCATCAGCTCGCTGCCGTCGGAGCTGCAATGGGGCGATGTGGCGTTGATCTGCACGGCCGGCCTGGTGATGAGCTTCCTCGCCACCCTGTATCCGGCCTGGCGCGCTTCGCAGGTGGAGCCGGCGCTGGCCCTGCGTTACGAATAAGCCGGCTCAGGCGGTGGGCAGCTCGATGATGAATCGGGTCCAGCCCGCCGTCGATTCGGCGCGAATGGTCCCGCCATGGGCGCGGACGATGGATTGGGTGATCGCCAGGCCCAGTCCGGCGTGTTCGCTGCTGCCGGCCCGGCGCGCGGGATCGGCGCGGTAGAAGCGGTCAAAGAGACGTGGCAGTTGCGCCGCATCGATCGGTTCGCCGCGATTGGCCACTTCCAGGCGGATTGTTCCGTCGCTTTCCTCGATGCCTACCCCGATTTCCCCGTTCGGCGGGGTGAAGCGCAGCGCGTTGTCCAGCAGGTTGGACAGGGCCCGGCGCAGCATATGGCGGTCGCCGCCCAGCGTGGCCTGGCCACTGCGCTGCAGCGCGACCCCGGCGTCCTCGGCCAGCGGCGCGTAGTACTCCAGCAAGGCATCCACTTCCTGATCCAGCGCCAGCGGCTCGCGATTGGGCATCAGCAGACCATGGTCGGCCTTGGCCAGGTAGAGCATGTCGTTGACCATCTGCGCCATCCATTGCAGCTCTTCGAGGTTGCCGTGCAGGGCCTCGCGGTATTCGTCGAGACTGCGGGGGCGGGTCAGGGTGACCTGGGTGTGGGTCAGCAGGTTCGACAAGGGGGTGCGCAATTCATGGGCAATGTCCGCGGAAAACGCCGAGAGGCGCTGGAAGGCGTCGTCGAGGCGTTCGAGCATGGCGTTGACCGTGGCGGCCAGTTCCGCCAGTTCCACCGGCATCTGTTCCGCGGGCAGGCGCGTGGTCAGCGAGCGCGCCGAGACACTGGCGGCGACCTCGCCCATCCGCCGCAGCGGACGCAAGCCGCTGCGCGCGGCCCAGATGCCGAGCAGCGCGGTGGCCAGGGCGCTGAGGCCGACGGTCAGCCAGATCAGGTGCTGCATGCGCTGGAGGAAATGCTGGTGGTGGGTGATATCGAGAAACAGGGTCAGTTGCAGCGCCGGCAGCTGCACGGCGAGCCCGCGCCAGGCGATCTGCCCGTCGTGCAGGGTGGTCAGCCCCGCCGTGCTGGCGCTGGCGGGGAGGTTCGCGCGGCTGTCGAACCAGATCTGGCCATCATTGCCGCGCAGGCGCAGGGCCAGGTCGGTCTGGTGAGCCAGTTCTTCCTTCAGTTCGCCCAGGCGTGGCGCCAGGCTGCTCGGGCTGTCGACCCCGGCGAGCATGCGCTGCAGCACCGGCAGGCGACTGCCGAGCAGTTGCTGGTCCAGTTCGATGAAGTGTTTCTCGCTGGCGCGGCTGAAGAGAATCCCCGCCAGCAGCGAGACCACGGCGGTACAGGCGGCGAACAGCAGGGCCAGGCGCGCACCGAGGGACAGGCGCGGCATCAGGCCGGCCGCTCTTCGAGCACGTAGCCCATGCCGCGCACCGTATGAATCAGCTTGTTGTCGTGGGCGTCGTCGATCTTCAGGCGCAGGCGGCGGATCGCTACCTCGATGACGTTGGTGTCGCTGTCGAAATTCATGTCCCAGACCTGCGAGGCGATCAGCGACTTGGGCAGCACCTCGCCCTGGCGGCGAAGCAGCAGCTCCAGCAGGGCGAACTCCTTGGCGGTGAGATCGAGGCGCTGGCCGGCGCGTTCGACGCGGCGGCGGATCAGGTCCAGACGCAGGTCGGCCAGGCCCAGGGTGGTTTCCTGGGTTGGCGCGGTGCCGCGGCGCAGCAGGGTGCGCACCCGGGCCAGCAGTTCGGAGAAGGCGAAGGGCTTCACCAGGTAATCGTCGGCGCCCAGTTCCAGGCCGTGGACCCGATCCTCGACGGCGTCACGGGCGGTCAGGAACAGCACTGGCACATTCTGCCCGGCTTCGCGCACCGCCTGGAGGATCTGCCAGCCGTCGCGGCCGGGCAGCATCACATCGAGAATCAGCAGGTCGTAGTCGCCGGTCAGGGCCATGAACTGGCCGGTCTCGCCATCGTTGGCCAGCTCGGTACTGAATCCGGCCTCGCTGAGGCCCTGGCGCAGGTACTGGCCGGTCTTGGCCTGGTCTTCGACGATCAGCAGTTTCATGGGGCTCTCGGAGGTGGGCGACGGTGACGTTATACCTGTCCGGCGGACGGGCAGGGCAAAGCTGACAAAGTTGTAATCTTTTCGTCAGGTCGACGCCAGCGCGGACCGCGCACAATGGCGTCATGAATCGATCGACACGAGGTACCCCCATGAAATCCGCACTTGCCGCCGCCGTTCTCGCCCTGCTCAGCCTGCCGGTCATGGCCGCGCCCGAGCACGGCTTCTCCTTCGGCCAGCCGGCCGCGGCGGCCAAGGCCACGCGCACCATCGAAGTGACGCTGGGCGACATGTACTTCGAACCCCGCAACATCGAGGTCAAGGCCGGCGAAACCGTGCGTTTCGTGGTGATCAACAAGGGCCAGGTGGCTCACGAATTCAACCTGGGCGATGCTGCCATGCATGCCGAGCACCAGAAGCAGATGCTCGCCATGGCGCAGATGGATCATTCGAAGATGGGGCATGGCGGCATGGACCACGGCATGACCCACGCCGATCCGAACATGGTCATGGTCCAGCCCGGCCAGCGCGGCGAGCTGACCTGGACCTTCCGCACGTCCGCGCCCATCGAGTTCGCCTGCAATGTGCCGGGGCACTACCAGGCGGGCATGGTCGGCAAGCTGAACATCGCCCAGTGACCAACGCGAGGCGCAAACCCGATAGACTAGGGGCATTTCGTCCTTCAGGTTTGAGCCATGCACCCTGCTGCAGAACATTCACCGCTGGGTAAATCCAGCGAATACGTTTCCACCTACACGCCGTCCCTGCTGTTCCCCATCCCGCGCCTGGCGAAATGGGCCGAACTGGGCGTCATCGGTGACAGCCTGCCATGGCACGGCATCGACTTCTGGAACTGCTTCGAGCTGTCCTGGCTGCTGCCGTCGGGCAAGCCGGTGGTAGCCATCGGCGAGTTCGCCATTCCCGCGGATTCGCCGAACATCATCGAATCCAAGTCGTTCAAGCTCTATCTCAACTCCCTGAACCAGACCGTGTTCGAGTCGCCGGTCGCGTTGCAGGCCTGCCTGGAGAAGGATTTGAGCGCCGCTGCCGGCAGGCCGGTGGGCGTGCGCATTCGCAGCCTGGACGAAGTGGCGGGCGAGGGTGTGATCAGTCTGCCGGGCCAGTGCATCGACGACCTCGATGTCAGCATCAGCAACTACGAGCAGCCGCAGCCTGAACTGCTGCGCTGCAATAAAGAGAAACAAGTTGACCAGGTGCTGCACAGCCATCTGCTCAAGTCCAACTGTCCGGTCACCGGCCAGCCGGACTGGGGCAGTGTGGTGGTGGAGTATCGCGGGCCGGAGCTGGATGCCGCGAGCCTGCTCAGCTACCTGATCAGCTTCCGCCAGCATGCGGACTTCCATGAGCAATGCGTGGAGCGGATCTGGCTGGATCTCAAGCGTCTGCTGGATCCGCAGTATCTGACGGTGTATGCGCGCTATGTGCGGCGGGGTGGGCTGGATATCAATCCGTACCGCAGCACCGGGCCGGTGGATGTGGATAACCGGCGTCTGGTGCGCCAGTAAGGCTGCAGAACGACAAAGCCCGTCATTTGACGGGCTTTGTCGTTTCAGGCGAGTCTCAGATCCCCATGCTCTGCAGGCTCTGAACGATATTGCGCAAGGTGGCGGTCAGCCCGGGGTGATCGACTTCGAAGCGTTCGACGGCGAGGTTGACGCCATCCACCAGGTTGTTGTCCTGGATCGCGGCCTCCAGTTTGATCTGGGCGTCGATCTGCTGCATCAGCTGCTGCAGGTGTTCACGCTCTTCCAGGGACAGCGGCGGGTTTTGCTCCAGTTGCTCGCGCAGGGTGTCGAGTTGCTGTTGCAGGTCGCGGGCAGGCATGGTGATCTCCCTTATCTCGATAGGCACAGCCATGGACCCCGGCCGAGGGCGAAAGGTCCATGTCCCGCTTCACAGAGTAATCCACCCGCTGGCGCTTTGCATGATCCGGATCAAGCGCCCCGTCAGGGCTTTTCCCCCTTGAGCCGGCGCTGGCCGATATCCGCCAGGCAGTCCGCCAGCTCCTGCAGATGATCGATCACCGAATGCACGCCCAGGCCGAACAGTTGCAGGGTGGCCTTGCCGCGCTTGTGTTCGCGCTGCTTGTCGTCCAGGGCCTGCCACTGCGTTTCCGACAGGCCGCACAACGGCCCGCAGGCGGCCAGGCCGATGGTCCACAGGCCGGCGTTGAGCCCCGCCTGGAGCAGCCGCGGCTCGCCGCTGATCAGCACGCAACCGTCGAGGCGTCCGGCTTCGATCTGCATCAGCGCTTGCCAGCAGGCGTCCGGTGCCGGCCAGGGTTTCGCCGCACCGTGATGGACCGCCCGCAGCCAGTCGGGCAGGGGCCTGCTCAGGTGCTCGCCGTGCGCAGGCGCGACATCGTCCAGCCAGGCACAGGGCACGTCGTGGCGGCGCAGCCAGTCGAGCACCTCGAGGGCGCCGGGGGTGGGCTGGACCGGAGCATGCTCGGCAGCCTCCAGGCTGCGCCCGCCGAAATCGACCAGGCAGCCACGGAGTCCGAACAGCAGCGCAGTGAACGCGGGAGCGTGTGGCATTGGCAGACATCCCTGAAATAGCAGGGACGTTACCGGGCCTCGATGACGGTTTGGTGACGCCTGGGTGAAGGCCTGGGCGTCAACTATTTGCGACGCCGGCGCTGCGAGGCTTTATACTCGTTCAATTTCGCGCGGGGCCGCAGCGCCCCGTTCAGTGTTCATCCAGGAGAGATAGTTATGCGTGGGATCGGTACGGGAGTGCTCGATCGTTGGTTCCGGGCCAGTGTCTGCGCGACCGCGCTGCTGGCGCCTTTCGCGGCCCAGGCGGCCACCGAGGAGGACCCTTGGGAAGCGGTCAACCGGCCAATCTTCCGTTTCAACGACACGGTCGATACCTACGCGCTGAAACCCATCGCCCAGGGCTACCAGTGGATCACCCCGCAGTTCCTGGAAGACGGTATCCACAACATGTTCCTCAACCTGGGGGACGTGACCAACCTGGCCAACAACATCCTCCAGCTCAAGCCGCACGCGGCGGGTGTCGATACCGCGCGGCTGATCGTCAACACCACCTTCGGTCTCGGCGGCTTCTTCGACGTCGGCACCAGGATGGGCCTGCAGCGCAACGACGAAGACTTCGGCCAGACCCTCGGCTACTGGGGGATCGGTAGCGGTCCGTACGTGATGCTGCCGCTGCTCGGCCCGAGCACCGTGCGCGATGCCATCGGCAAGTACCCGGACACCTACACCGAGCCCTACCAGTACATCGACCACGTACCGACCCGCAACACCCTGCGCGCCGTCGATGTGGTGGACACCCGCGCCAGCCTGCTGTCGGCGGAGAAGATGATCCAGGGCGACAAGTACATCTTCATCCGCAATGCCTACCTGCAGAACCGCGAGTTCAAGGTCAAGGACGGTCAGGTCGAAGACGATTTCTGATCGGTGCTTCGGGCCATGCAAAAGGCGACCTTCGGGTCGCCTTTTTTTGTGGGGGAGAGGGGTTCAGTGCATCGCCAGGATGCGCAGGCCGAGTTTCTGCTGGTTGTCCGCCTGGTCGGCGATCCACACCACCTGGGTGGTGGCCTCCAGGCCCTTGAGTGCCGGGTGATCGGACTCGATGCGTACCTGCAGTTGGTCACCGACCTGGAAGGTGCGCGGCGCCTGGATCTGCATGCCGCTGCTGGAGAGGTCCAGGCAGACCGCCGCGACCACCTGGTCGGCATGGATGAGGGTGACGTCGGCGTCGACCCGCATCCGGATGAAATCACGCTTCTCGCTGTAGCCGTCGAACGTCTGGCTCATACCTTCATCCTTACATTGAGTTGCCACAAACCGGGTTTTTATAACTCCCGGTGATTTGCGCTGTAAAGAGCGGCGGATGAGCGTTGCCGCATGCTTGAAACGCCTGACGGATGGGAGTACCGTCTGCGCCTTACAGGGCACCTCTGCGGGTTGTCGGTCAGCTTTTTCTGACCTACAACTCAGATAGACAGAGTGGCTAGAAGAGAATCCAGTACGTGTGCTTTAGCCTGTCGAGCCACTTACGCCAACCTATTTCTGGCGCCGTTTGCCCACATGCAGAAAACCAGTGCAACGCTGCTGATAATCGATGACGACGACGTGGTGCGCGAGAGCCTCGCCGCCTACCTGGAAGACAGCGGTTTCAGCGTCCTGCAGGCGAGCAATGGCCAGCAGGGTCTCGAAGTGTTCGAACAGGATCGACCCGACCTCGTGATCTGCGATTTGCGCATGCCGCAAATGGGCGGGCTGGAACTGATTCGCCAGGTCACCGAGCGCGCCCCCGACTTGCCGGTGATCGTGGTTTCCGGCGCGGGCGTGATGAACGATGCCGTCGAAGCCCTGCGTCTCGGTGCCGCCGATTACCTGATCAAGCCCCTGGAAGACCTCGCGGTGCTGGAGCACTCGGTGCGCCGTGCGCTGGATCGCGCGCGCCTGGTCCTGGAAAACCAGCGTTACCGGGAAAAGCTCGAGACCGCCAACCGCGAACTGGAAGCCAGCCTGCACCTGCTGCAGGAGGACCAGACCGCCGGTCGCCAGGTGCAGATGAACATGCTGCCGGAAAGCCCGTGGCAGTGCGGCGGTTTTTCCTTCGAGCACCAGATCATCCCGTCGCTGTACCTGTCCGGCGATTTCGCCGACTACTTCCGTGTCGACGAGCGGCGTATCGCCTTCTACCTGGCGGATGTCTCCGGTCACGGCGCCTCGTCGGCGTTCGTCACGGTGCTGCTGAAGTTCATGACCACCCGGCTGCTTTTCGAATTCAAGCGCGCCGGGTCGTTGCGCGACTTCAAACCGTCGGAAGTGCTCGGGCACATCAACCGCGGCCTGATCAACTGCAAGCTGGGCAAGCACGTGACCATGGTCGGTGGCGTCATCGACGAGGACACCGGCCTGCTGACCTATTCCATCGGTGGCCACCTGCCGCTGCCGGTATTGTTCACCCCGGGCCAGGGTCGTTACCTGGAGGGGCGTGGCCTGCCGGTCGGCCTGTTCGACGAGGCCACCTACCAGGATCATGTGCTGGAACTGCCGGAGCAGTTCAGCCTGACCCTGCTCTCGGACGGCATCCTTGACCTTTTGCCCGGCGAGACACTCAAAGATAAAGAAGCGGCCCTGCCTGAAATCATCAGGGACGCGGGCGGCAGCCTGGATGGCCTGCGGCAACGATTCGAATTGGCTACGCTTGGGGAGATGCCGGATGATATCGCCCTATTGGTGTTGAGCAGGAACCTTCAATGAGTACCGGTAGAATCCAGTTCGCCGAACAGAACGGCACCTTTGTTCTGAAATTTGTCGGTGAAGTGCGCCTGACCCTGTGTTCGGCGCTGGATGCAACTATTGAAAAGATCTTCACCGCCCTGAATTTCTCGGCGATCGTCATCGATCTGACGGAAACCCAGAGCATCGACAGCACCACCCTGGGCCTGCTGGCCAAGCTGTCGATCCTGTCGCGGCAGAAGGTCGGCCTGCTGCCGACGGTGGTCACCACCCACGCCGACATCACTCGTCTGTTGCAGTCGATGGGCTTCGATCAGGTGTTCAACATCGTCGATCGGCCGATTCCCTGCCCCGAGTGCCTGACCGACCTGCCATCGCAGGACCAGGACGAGGAGGTGGTGCGTTCCAAGGTGCTGGAGGCGCACAAGATCCTCATGGGCCTGAACGACTCCAACCGCGAGGCGTTCCATGACCTGGTGAGTGCGCTCGAACGTAGTTGAGACTTTCAGGGCCCCATCGCGGGCAACGCCCGCTCCCACAAGGTCCATGTGCGCCGCCGAACCTTGTGGGAGCGGGCGTTGCCCGCGATGAGGCCGTCAATCCCGCCGCAGAAACTCGGTTTTTTCCGACCCATCCGCATTCAGCTGGAACACCCGCTGCGGTTGCCCCGCCTCATTGAAGAACACCTGCCCCAGTCCCGCGCTGTTCCATAGCCGTTCCCCGGACTCGGCACGGCTCGGCACCCGTGGCACCACCTCCATCAAGCGCCGCCGGGTAAACCAGTTCAACGGCGAACGGGGCGAGTACAGCCAGCGGTTGAGCCGGTCGAAGACCTCCAGCAGGCGCGCCGGAAACTGGTTCTTGATCCCGCTGCTGGTGACCTGCCACAGGTGCGGGCTGTTCTGTCGATGGCGGATCAGCACTTCGTAGACGAACGAGTAGTGCACGTCGCCGGAGAGCACCACGTAATGCCCCGGCGTGCGGGAGTGGCGGAAGATGTTGAGGATCACCTGCGCCGCGCCGCGGTGGGCCATCCAGTTTTCCGCGTCCACCAGCAGCGGGTAGCCGCACCAGCTGAAGATCTTCTGCACCGTTTCTATCAGCTTCACGCCGAAGATCGGCGCTGGCGAGACGATGATCGCCGAAGGATGGTCCAGCAGGGCCTGCTGCAGCTCGCAGAGGGCCTCCCAGTCGAGCAGGCCGGACGGCTTGGCTAGATTGCTTTCGCTGCGCCAGCGCCGGGTGCGGGTGTCCAGTACCAGCAGGGCGGGGCTGGTCGGCAGGACGTAGTGCCACTGCTGAAAGCGCAGCAGATCGCTGATCAGGGCATCCTGCAGCGGGCTGCTCAGGTGGCGGTCCTCGCCGGTCCTGCTGAACAGCTCCCGGCATTTGCCCAGCAGCTCGGGAAACGCATCGGGATCGTTGCCCCAGGCCTGGCAGAGCAGGTAGGCGAGCAGGGCGTTGCCGATGATGCGCCGCGAGAAGGGGTGGCCGTAGGCGGTTTCTTCCCATTGCGCCGAGAGGTTCCAGTCATCGGTGATGTCGTGATCATCGAAGATCATCAGCGTCGGCAGGTGCGCGAGGGCGCGGGCGGCGCCGCCGAGTCCGTCGATGAAGCCCGCCAGGCAGTCCTGTTCGAGGCGATAGCGGGCCTGGTGCTCGGCGTTCAGGGGCGGCATGTCCGCGGTGATCAGCGTCCACGGCAGTGGCGACCAGACCAGCAGGTACATCGCCAGGGTTTCGCCGAAGGTCACCAGGTGGTTGTCGGCGCTGCTGCTGGTGAAGATCGGCTTGCGCACGCCGCCGAAGAAGCGCTCGCGCAGGGTTTCGTTGCTTTTCAGGGCCGGCAGCAGGTCGCCGCGCTGGTAGTAGCTGGCCGGATGCCCGTACAGCTCGGCGCTGTCGCGGATCACTGCGCCTTCGAGGCATTCCTCGAACAGGCCCAGGCGCTGGATCAGTTGATGGATGGCGCGCAGCATCGGGCCGGCGACGTCGTCGGCGTAGACCTGGTCGCCGCTCATCATCAGCAACGCCGGCCGCTCCCGGGCGGCGTGCGGGCTGGCCAGCAGGCGGTCGGCGCAGAGCAGGCCGTCGGTGGCGGGGTGGTGCGGCTTGCGGCAGGAACCATGCAGCAACTGGTCCAGGCGCGATCGCACCACGAAATCCGGGTGTGTCGCTCCGTCGTACAACAGGTGTGGCGCCCAGCCGGCGATGCCGATACCGTCCAGCAGCAGGTCGTAGCCGATGCGCTCATCGCAGGGCAGCGGGGTGTCCAGTTGCACATCGACCAGGTGCACGAAGGCCTGGCGGCCTACCGGCAGGACCTGGCAGCGCTGGCTGTCCAGGGGCAGGCGCAGGGTCTCGCGCTCGGCAGGGTACAGTTGCAGTTCGGCGCTCAGCGGCCGCGTGGCGACCAGCCACAGCACGATGCGGCGATCTTCCAGGCGGCGCAGCAGCGGCCCGGCGAGCACCAGTGGCAATGAAGGGGAGTCGGACATCTGGACGGGAAATCGTCTGCCAGTAGTTGCGAAGAGGCGGGACTTTCCGCGCTGTCGCCGCTACTGGCAAACCGATATTTGTATCAAGCTTTTGCGGAAAGCAGGGCTTCGAGTTTTTCCTGGTCGCGGGCGAACAGGCGAATGCCTTCGGCCAGTTTCTCGGTGGCCATGGCGTCTTCGTTGAAGGCCCAGCGGAAGCGGCTTTCATTCAGCTCCAGGCGCGGTTCACCGGCGGCGCCCGGCTTCAGTCGGCGCTCCAGGTGGCCCTGGTCGTCGCTCAGCTGCTGCAGCAGCTCGGGGCTGATGGTCAGGCGGTCGCAGCCGGCCAATTGTTCGATCTGGCCGATATTGCGGAAGCTGGCGCCCATGACCACGGTGTCGTAGCCGTTGGCCTTGTAGTAGTCGTAGATGCGCGTCACCGACTGCACGCCCGGGTCCTCGGCGCCCACGTATTCCTTGCCGGTGGACTTCTTGTACCAGTCGTAGATGCGACCGACGAACGGCGAAATCAGGAACACCCCGGCATCGGCGCAGGCGGCCGCCTGGGCGAAGGAGAACAGCAGGGTCAGGTTGGTCTGGATGCCTTCCTTCTCCAGGGTCTCGGCGGCGCGGATGCCTTCCCAGGTCGAGGCCAGCTTGATCAGCACGCGATCTCGGCCGACGCCGGCCTGGTCGTACAGTTCGATCAGCTTGCGCGCCTTGGCCAGCAGGGCCGGCTCGTCGAAGGACAGGCGCGCGTCCACTTCGGTGGAGATACGCCCGGGGATCGCTTTCAGGATGCCGCTGCCCACCGCCACGGCGAAGGTATCGCAGGCCAGGTCGACATCGCCCTTGCTGCCGCGGATCGCCTGATCCAGCAGGTCGGCGTAGCCAGGCATGGCGGCGGCCTTGAGCAGGAGCGACGGGTTGGTGGTGGCATCGACCGGCTTGAGGCGGCTGATCGCGTCGATGTCGCCGGTATCGGCGACGACGGTGGTGAACTGCTTGAGTTGTTCCAGCTTGGAAGTCATGGGCGTGCTCTGTCCTGTGCGGTGCAACGACATTACCCGAGCCCCGCCGGTGGCTCAAGGCCAGCTCGGCGGGCTTTTTCCGGGTATGCCTTGGAGTCGCCCAGGGCGCGCGGGTTCCTAGTGGCCTTTTAGCAACTCCGCGGCCTGATCGAGCAGTCCGAGCGGGTCGTTGGTCTTGTGCACGTCCACCGAGAGCAACTGGCGGAAGCGCCGCGCGCCCTTGAAGCCCTGGGCCAGGCCGAGGACGTGGCGGGTCACGTGGTGCATGGCGCCGCCCGCGGCCAGGTGCGCGGCGATATACGGCTTGAGCCGTTCCAGCGCTTCGCTGCGGCTGACCACCGGCGCGCTGCTGCCGAACAGCTGCTGGTCCACCTGCGCCAGCAGATACGGGTTGTGGTAGGCCTCGCGCCCCAGCATCACGCCGTCGAAGGTCTGCAGGTGCTCATGGCACTCTTCCAGGGTCTTGATGCCGCCGTTGAGAATGATTTCCAGATCGGGGAAATCCCGCTTCAACTGGGCCGCGACGTCGTAGCGCAGCGGCGGAATCTCGCGGTTTTCCTTGGGCGACAGGCCTTCGAGGATGGCAATCCGTGCATGCACGGTGAAGCTGCGGCAGCCGGCATCGCGGACCTGGCCGACGAAATCGCACAGTTCGGCGTAGCTGTCGCGGCCGTTGATGCCGATGCGGTGCTTGACCGTGACCGGGATGTCCACCGCGTCGATCATCGCCTTGACGCTGTCGGCCACCAGTGCCGGATGGCCCATCAGGCAGGCGCCGATCATGTTGTTCTGCACCCGGTCGCTGGGGCAGCCGACGTTCAGGTTGACCTCGTTGTAGCCCGCCGCCTCGGCCAGCCTGGCGCAGGCTGCGAGGTCCGCCGGTACGCTGCCGCCCAGTTGCAGGGCCAGCGGGTACTCGGCGGCGTCATGGCCGAGGAAGCGCGCGGCATCGCCGTGCAGCAGCGCACCGGTGGTGACCATCTCGGTATAGAGCAGGGCATGGCGGGACAGCAGGCGCAGGAAGTAGCGGCAGCGGCGATCGGTCCAGTCCATCATCGGCGCAACGGAAAAGCGGCGGGACAGGGCGGCTGGTTGGGTGTCTGGGGTTGTGGCGGCGTCTGGGAGCATTTTTCGACTACGTAGCGTGGAGCTCGTCAGAAGGCTCCCGCGTGGCCAGGTGGCGGCCATGCGCGAGGGATCTGGAATCGAGGAAAAGGCTGCAAGTCTACCAGATGCCGTGCCATTACGGCTTGAAACCGCCGCGGGGGCAGGCCCACCGGCTGACACCTGGCAGGCATGCCAGTTCTTCCCGTATCAGCGATGTCCGGAAAGAAAGGTCACCAGTTGCCGCCCATGTGAGCTCAACGCCTCCCATTCCCTGAAGCAGATGCGCAATTCCAGCGCCGCCCAGCGCTCCTCGAGGGTCAGGCAACGCACCGGCAGTTCCTGCTCCAGGCGCCGTGCCGTGGTCTCGGGCAGCATCGCGATACCGGCGCGCTGTGCCACCAGTTGCGCGATGGCTTCGAAGCCAGGGGCGCGCACGCGGATTTTCAGGGGCATCGACAGGTTCATCGCCTTTTCCTCGACGAAACGCTGCATGGCCCGCTCCGGCGGCAGGCAGACGAAGGGGTAGGCCAGGGCATCAGGCAGGTGCACCTGGCCACGCTCCGCCAGCGCATGGTCGGCCGGCACCAGCAGGGCCAGGCGCTCGCTGCGAAACGGCACGGAAATCACCCCTTCGTTGACCAGGTTGCCGTCGTAGACGCCGATCTCGCATTCGCCACCGCGGACCATGCGCAGGATATCGACGCTCTTGTGTTCCACCAGGTGCAGGTCGATTTCCGGGTAGTCGAACAGGAACGGCCCGAGCACGCTGGGCAGGATGGTGCTGTTGCTCACGGTAGAGGCGGCCAGGTGGAGGATGATGCGCTTCTGTCCGGCAAGCTCCTCGAGGGTGTCTTCCAGCTTGCGTGCCTCGCCGAGCACGCTGCGCGCGGCTTCCAGGACCAGGCGCCCGGCCGGCGTCAGTTGCATGCCGTCGGCCTTGCGGGTGAACAGGGTCAGGCCGCTGCGCTCCTCGAACTGGCGCAGGCGCGTACTGGCCGCCGACACCGCCACCGGAAATCCCGCCGCGGCCTTGCTCAGGCTGCCGCTTTCGGCGATGGCGGCGATCAGGCGCAGGTCGGGCAGATCGAAGTGCATGGGGCTTTCTCCAATTCAGAACGCCCTGTTCGGAAAAAAGCGATTCTGGCGCGATGGCGTTCTGTTCAGAATAAGCCTGTCACATTCTGCTGCGGACCTCCAATGATCACCTTGCCTTCCCGGATCCAGCGTTACCTCGACAACGGCAGCCTGTTCGCCGTGCTCGCCGCCCTCGGTTTCAGCCTCAAGGCGATCTTCGTCAAGCTGGCCTACGCGGCCGGCACGGTGGACGCCATTACCCTGCTGGCGCTGCGCATGGGCATTTCCCTGCCGCTGTTCGTCTGGCTGGTGTGGTTCAGCCGCCATCACGCCAACGCGCCGCTGACCTGGGGCAGCGCCGGGCGCGTGCTGCTGCTCGGCCTGTTCGGCTATTACCTGGCCAGCCTGTTCGACTTCTACGGGCTGCAATACATCAGTGCGGGGCTGGAGCGCCTGATCCTGTTCACCTATCCGACCCTGGTGCTGATCTTCCAGGCCGTGGCCCTGCGCGAGCGGCCGACGCCGCGCGTGCTGGCGGCCATGGGCCTGTGCTACCTGGGGCTGGGTATCGCTTTTGCCCATGACCTGAGCATTTCCGGGATGGGCAACCAGGTGATGCTCGGTTCGCTGTGGGTCTTCGCCAGCGCGGTGACCTACGCGCTGTACTACTCCGGCACCGGGATGATGCTGAGGACCATGAGCTCCATGCGCCTTGCCGGCCTGGCGGGCACCGCCTCGTCGCTCATGGTGCTGGGGCACTACCTGCTGACCGGGGATTTCACCCTGCTTGGCCAGTTGCCGCCCGCGGTGTGGCTCAATGCGCTGCTGATGGCGGTGTTCTCCACTGTGCTGCCGATCTGGTGGGTGGCGTTGGCGATCCAGCGCCTGGGCGCGACGCAGACCGCGGCGGTGGGCAATCTTGGCCCGGTGCTGACGGTCTTCGCCTCCTGGGCCGTGCTCAGCGAGGAGATTTCCGCGTACCAGATCGCCGGGCTGGCGCTGGTGCTGTTCGGGGTGTCGCGGTTGAAGCCGGGCAAGCCCAAGGCGGCGGTCGGCAGGGATGTGGCGGCGTGAGTCGCTTGGCTGCCTTTGCCGGCAGTCTCCTCAAAGCGGGGTTTTCACCTCGGGCTCCAGGGCCACGCTGATCCGGTTCCGCCCTTGTTGCTTGGCCTGGTACAACTGCTCGTCCGCCACCTCGAACACCCGCGCGGCATTCTCCGAGTGCAACGGCCAGGCCGCCACGCCCATGGACACGGTCATGTGGCCGATGGTCTCGAACGGCGTCTGTTCCACCACCGCGCGCAGGCGTTCGGCCACCCTCGCCGCGACCTCCGGGCTGGCCCCGGGCAGGAGCATGAAGAACTCCTCGCCGCCGGAGCGGCAGATCACATCGTTGTCCCGCGAGCAGCCGCGCATCAGTTCGGCCAGGGCCTGCAGCACCTCGTCGCCGACGGCATGCCCGTAGCTGTCGTTGACCCGCTTGAAGTGGTCGATATCGATGGCCACCACCGAGAACGGACGTTTTTCCGCCTGCCACAGGGTCACCGCCAGGTCCAGCCCGCGGCGGTTGCGCAGGCCGGTGAGCGGATCGGTCTGGATATCGTGGTTGAGCTTGCCCAGGCGCTCGTGCAGAAGGTTCAGACCGATCAGCAGGGCACGCTTGAGTTCCGAGGACTCGAAATACCAGGAGCGCACATTCTCGATCTGCAGTGCGGTGCCCGGCTCGCTGATCTTGTGCGCGCCGGCGGCCAGCTGCTTGAGCGGCTGGGCGATGATCCGCGAGAACCACCAGATCAGGATGAAGCTGGCGACGACCAGCGGGATGGTCTTGAAGATCACGCTCAGCAGCAGCTCGTTGAGGCCTTCGAGGGTCGATTCGGTGGAGCGCTGGGCGACGATGCCCCAGTGCGCCGAGGGCACCGTGGCGAAGCCGGCGAGCATGTCCATGCCCTGGCTGTTGGTGACCCGCTGCATGCCGTTGTCGAGGCTGGCGATATTGTCGATCAGGCTGTTGGCGCCGACGATGGTGCCGACCCGGTCGGCGTCCGGGTGATAGAGCAGGCGCCGGTTGGCGTCGACCACGTAGAGGTAGGAGCCGTTGTTGTAGTAGTGCTCGCCGAGCAGCTCGTTGAGGATGCTCTTGTGCTTGAGGTAGATGCTCCCGCCGATCAGGCCGAGATAGTTGCCGTCGCGGTCGAACACGGGTTGGGAAATGAAGATGATCAGGTTGTTCGCCGCCGACATGTAGGGGCTGGAGATCATCGGTTTGCGCTCGCGCAGGGCGGCCGCGGCACCTTCCGACTCCAGTGTCTTGCCGACGATCTGCAGGGTGTCCGGCGAGGTGGTCAGGACCTTGCCGCGGGCATCGGTGATGACGATGGAATTGAAGGTGTTGGTCTGTCGGCGCAGACGGGTGGCCTCCTGGTGCAGGTAGTCGATGGCGTCGAAACGCTCGGCCAGCAGATTGGCCGCGTAGGCCAGTTGCTGCTGCGATGCCTGCAGGTAGGTTTCGGTGCTGGAGGCCAGTTTCGAGGCGTAGGCGTGGTTGGCTTCCAGCGCGTTGTCGATCAGCAACTGGTATTGCACGCGGTAGCTGGCATGGAAGCTGTTGAGCAGTGTGACCAGGGCGGTGACCAGGGTAAGCAGGAGGATCAGGCTGCGCAGATCCCAGCGGAAAAAAGTCTTGAACGGCACCCGAAGCCCCCTTGCCTCGATCTTGAATCAGTAAACCTGCGTGGAAAATAGATGGCTGATTGCCATGCCGCTGCGCGGGAAGCGCGGCATACTGCGCTCGTGGCCCGATATTGTCGCGCCAAGGGTAATGAGACTTTGGTCGAATAGCCACAACGCCAACACGGTAATTGCTTCGACCGAATGGTCACTGAATGGCTGAAAAGTCTCGATATTTCAGCGCGTTATTGTGATTTCGCGGGTCCTGCGGCAGCCACCGGCACTGGCGCAGCAGGCGCAGTGATGGACCGGCCGCCCGTGGCGGTAATATCATGCTGATATCAGATCGTGTGCCAAGGAGGCGGTGTCCGGTGATCCCGGGACGTCGCTGGGCAACGGCTTCTCCAGGTCCGACCGGCCGTTAAGAGCCGGAATCTTTTGAGTAGAACATGACGTCTCAGGACAACCGTTCCACCGAATTGTCGCTGGCTCAACTGGCCGCCCTCGACCGGGTGATGGCCATCGCCGAGTTCACCCCGGACGGCACCCTGCTGCGGGCCAACGAAAACTTCCTGGTGCTGATGGGCTACACGCTGGAACAACTGCGTGGGCGTCACCACCGTATGCTCTGTCCGCCGGCCCTGGCGCAGAGTGCCGAATACGCCGATTTCTGGGTACGCCTGCGCGATGGCGATGCCCGCTCCGGGATCGTCGAGCGGGTCCACCGCGACGGCAGCCGGCGCTGGCTGGAGGCGACCTACGCGGCGGTGCACGACGCGCGTGGCGAGGTGGCGCAGATCCTCAAGATCGCCACCGACGTCACCGCCCGCCTGGCCCGGGAACAGGCCCAGCAGCAACGCCTGCGGGTGCTGTCGCTGGTGGCCGATGCCAGCGACACGGCGGTGATGATCAGCGACAGCCAGCGCCGCATCGCCTACACCAATGCCGGTTTCAGCCGCATGTTCGGCTGGTCTGGCGAGGAGATCGTCGGACGCAGCCCGATGGCCCTGCTGGTGCCGGACCGGGACGAGCAGAGCATCGCCGAGTACTACGCCGAGATGTACGCCGCCGGCTCCATGCAGCGCGAGGAAATCGTCAGCGGCAAGCACGGCCAGCGCTACTGGGCCAAGGTGGTGAGCAATCCGATCTTCGACGCCGGGCAGTTGCAGCACACTGTCACCCTGTTCACCGATATCACCCAGGCCAAGATGCACGAGGCCCTGCAGCACCGGGTGCTGGAGGCCATGGCCCGGGAGCAGCCGCTGACCGAGGTGCTGGAGCTGATCTGCCTGGAGGTGGAGCGCATTGCCCCGGAACTGGCGGCGTCGATCCTGCGCGTCGACGAGGACGGGCAGCTGCATTCCCTGGCCGCGCCGAGCCTGCCGGTGGACTACAGCCGCCAGCTCAATGGTGTGCGCATCGGTCCCACCGTGGGTTCCTGCGGTACCTCGGCATGGCGCAACGAATCGGTGCTGGTGGACGACATCACCACCGATCCGCTCTGGGCCGACTACCAGGACCTGGCCAGCCAGCTGGGCTTTCGCAGTTGCTGGTCGACGCCGATCCGCAACAGCCAGGGCGCGGCCATCGGCACCTTTGCCTTCTATTTCCGCCAGCCGCGCAACGTCGCCTCGGCGCTGTTCCACCAGCGCCTGGTGGATGCCTGCGCGCACCTCTGCGCCTTGGCCCTGGAGCGGGAGAACTCGCGCCAGCGCATTCGCCAGCTGGCCTATTACGATGCCCTCACCGGACTGCCCAACCGCAGCCTGCTGCAGGCCAAGGCCGACCAGGCGATTGCCAGTGCAGCGCGCAACAACGAACAGGTGGCGGTGCTGTTCATCGACCTCGATCGCTTCAAGCAGGTCAACGATTCCCTCGGCCATCCGGCTGGCGACGAGCTGTTGCGCCAGGTGGCGACCCGCATGCGCAGCGAACTGCGCGCCGCCGATATCGCCGGGCGCCTGTCCGGTGACGAGTTCGTGGTGATCCTGCCGCAGTGCGACGGCGACCATGCCGCCGATGCGGTGGAGCGCATCCAGATCCTGCTCAGCGAACCGATGACCATCGCCAGTACCCAGTTCGCCATTTCCGCCAGCGTCGGCGTGGCCATGTACCCCTCCGATGGCTGCGACGTGGAAACCCTGCTGCACCGCGCCGACATGGCCATGTACCAGGCGAAGAACAGCGGCCGCGGCTGCTTCAGCTTCTTCAGCAGCGAGATGAACAAGCTGGCCCAGGAGCGCCTGGCCCTGGAAAACGCCTTGCGCGAGGCGCTGCAGCAGGGGCAGTTGCGTCTGCATTATCAACCGCAGGTGGAGATGTCCAGCGGCCGCCTGTATGGCGTCGAGGCCCTGGCGCGCTGGACCCATCCGCAACTGGGCGAGGTGTCCCCGGCGCGCTTCATTCCCCTGGCGGAGGAGTGCGGGCTGATCGCCGAGCTGGGACGCTGGGCCCTGCGCGAAGCCTGCCGGCAGCTGTCCGAATGGCGTGCGCGGGGGCTGGTGGTGCCGGCGGTGGCGGTGAACCTGTCGCCGACCAGCTTCCACAACCTCGACCTGCCGCGGATGATCGCCGACACCCTGCGCCACAATGACCTGCTGCCGGCCGACCTGACCCTGGAGCTGACCGAGAACATCCTGCTGGACACCAACCCCAGCACCATGAAGACCATCGAGGAAGTGCATGCCCAGGGCATTCGCCTGTCCATGGACGATTTCGGCACGGGCTATTCCAGCCTGAGCTACCTGCGTCGCCTGCCGGTGTCGGAGTTGAAGCTGGATCGCAGTTTCGTCGCCGACATCGAGCATGACGAGGCCGCGCGGGCCTTGAGCAGCGCGATCCTGGGGATCGGCAAGAGCCTGCACCTGACCGTGGTCGCGGAGGGCATCGAGACCGATACCCAGAGTGTCTGGCTCAAGCAGCAGGGTTATCCGGTGGCGCAGGGCTACCTGTACTCGCCGCCGCTGGCGCCGGAGGCGCTGGCGCAGTGGTTGGCGGAGCGGGTGGTGGCGATGGGAGAAATTGCCGGGTGATTTGAAGGCGCCGCTAACCCCTGTAGGAGCTGGCTTGCCTGCGAAGGACCGCGCAGCGGTCCCGGTTCCTGATCTACAGTCAGGCCAATGCGGTGTCTACCCGGCTTTGGATCGGGAACCGGGACCGCTACGCGGTCCTTCGCAGGCAAGCCAGCTCCTACAGGGGGTAGCGGCGCCGCCGATTACCAGAGGGCCAGGGTGTAGCTCACGATCAACCGGTTCTCGTCCAGGTCATTGCCGAAGTTCGTCGAGCGTACCGTCGCGTTCCGCCACTTCACCCCCAGGTTCTTCAGCGGTCCGCTCTGGATCACGTAGCCGATATCCATGTCCCGCTCCCACTCCCGACCTTCCGCTCGCCCTGCGCCAAGGTCGATGTTGTCGCCGCGCAGGTAGCGGGTCATGAAGGTCAGGCCGGGAATCCCCACGCTGGCGAAGTTGAAGTCGTAGCGCGCTTGCCAGGAGCGCTCGTCCTTGTTGGCGAAGTCGCCGATCTGCACGAAGTTCACCAGGTACGCATCGGCGCCGTTGATGTAGGCGAAGCCGGTGTCGCCGCTCATGCGCTGGTAGCCGAGGCCGAAGGCATGGCCGTTGATGCCGTAGGTGAACATCGCCCCCAGCGCCTTGTTGTCCACGTTGCTGCCGCCGTCATCCAGCGAGCGGGCGAAGCGCAGGTCGCTTTTCAGCGTCTGGCCGCTGCCCAGTGCCCAGCTGTGGCCGAGGCCGAGCATGTGCTGGCGGTAGAAGTGCTCCAGGCCGCCGTAGCTGTAGCTGGTGTTCAGGCTGTCGCTCCACTTGTAGTTGAGATGGCCGAAGTCGAAGCGGTCGCTGCCGGTCTGGCGGACCACGATCTGCTTCGCCGCGCCGGTGGTCAGGCCGATGTCCTCGTAGTCCTGGGAGTCACGCTGGTTGACCTGGCGCAGTTGGCCGAGCTCGATGCCCAGGTTGCGGATTTCCTGCACGCTCAGCTGGCCGCCCTCGAACACCTGCGGCAGCAGGCGCGAGTCATTGGGCATGAGTACCGGCAGCTTGGGAATCAGCGTGCCGAGCCTGAGCACGCTGTTGGAGGCACGGACCTTGGCGGTCAGGCCGATGTCGCTGTAGCTGTCCTGGGCGCGTTTCGGCGCTTCGCGGTCGCGTTGCAGCAGGCCGCTGCCGGCGCGCTCGGGGCTGGAGTCGAGCTTGAGGCCGAGCAGGCCGATGGCATCGACGCCGAAGCCGAGGGTGCCATCGGTGAAGCCGGACTCGTAGCGCAGCAGGAAGCCCTGGGCCCATTCGTCGATCTTCGACTGCGCGGCGCCGTCCTGGCGGAAGTCGCGGTTGAAGTAGAAGTTGCGGGTTTCCACGCTGGCCTTGCTGTCGTCGAGGAAGGCGGCCTGGGTGGTCGGGCAGAGGAGGGCCAGGGCCAGTGGGGTGAGGGTGCGGTACATGTCGGGGTCTCTTGTTGTTATTGGTTGGGCCCGCGTTGCGGGCCTCTGGTACGGCTAACGGCTCAGTGGGCGGACGCGGCGGCGGCGCCGAGGCCGGTCTGGGCGCGGACGAACTGGTCGTCGAAGGCCTCGCGTTCACGGTTGGCGCGCGCGCTGCGGTCGAGCAGCGAGACCACCACGGTGACCAGGAATGCCAGCGGCATGGAGAACAGCGCCGGGTGGTCGTAGGGGTAGAGGGCCTTGGCGTTGCCCAGCACCGTGACCCATACCGCCGGCGACAGGATCACCAGCACCAGAGCGCTGACCAGGCCGGCGAAGCCACCGGCCAGTGCGCCGCGGGTGGTCAGGCCTTTCCAGTACATGGCCATGATCAGCACCGGGAAGTTGGTCGAGGCGGCGATGCCGAAGGTCAGGCCGACGAGGAAGGCGATGTTCTGGTTCTCGAACAGGAAGCCGAGGAAGATCGCCACCAGGCCGAGGCCGACGGTGGCGAAGCGGGTCACGCGCATTTCCTGCTGTTCCGTGGCGGTGCCTTTCTTCAGCACGGTGGCGTAGAGGTCGTGGGAAATCGCCGAGGCGCCGGCCAGGGCCAGGCCGGAGACCACCGCGAGAATGGTGGCGAAGGCCACCGCCGAGAGGAAACCGAGGAACAGGTTGCCGCCCACCGCCTTGGCCAGGTGCATCGCGACCATGTTGCCGCCGCCGATCAGCGCCGCTTTCACATCGCCACCGACGAAGAACTGCGGATCGGTGCCGACGATGACGATGGCGGCATAGCCCAGCACCATCACCACAAGGAAGAAGAAACCGATGAAGCCGGTGGCGTAGAACACCGATTTGCGGGCTTCCCTGGCGTTCGGCACGGTGAAGAAGCGCATCAGGATATGCGGCAGGCCGGCGATGCCGAAGACCAGGCCGAGAGACAGCGACGCGGCGTTGACCGGGTCGGCCAGCATCGCGCCCGGGCCCATGATGTTGAAACCGTTGGCATGGGCCTCGACCGCCCGCGCGGCCAGGGTCTCGAAGCTGAATCCGAACTCGGCCATGGCCAGCAGGGCCAGGGTGCTGCCGCCGACGAGCAGCAGCACGGCCTTGATGATCTGCACCCAGGTGGTGGCGATCATGCCGCCGAAGATCACGTAGACCAGCATCAGCACGCCGACCACCATCACCGCGGTGCGGTAGTCGAGGCCGAACAGCAGCTTGATCAGCTGGCCGGCGCCGACCATCTGCACCACCAGGTAGCAGCACACCACGGTCAGCGAGCCGAAGGCGGCGAAGGTGCGGATGCGGGTCTGGTCGAGGCGGTAGGAGACGATGTCGGCGAAGGTGAAGCGCCCGAGGTTGCGCAGGCGCTCAGCCATCAGGAAGGTGATGATCGGCCAGCCGACGAAGAACGCCACGGTATAGATGAAACCGTCGTAGCCCTTGGCGAAGACCAGGCTGGACAGGCCCAGCAGGGTTGCCGCGGACATGTAGTCGCCGGCGATCGCCAGGCCGTTCTGGAAGCCGCTGATGCCGCCGCCGGCGGTGTAGAAGTCCGAGGTCGATTGGGTCTGCCGCGCGGCCCACCAGGTGATGCCCAGGGTGCCGAGGACGAAGACGAAGAACATGCCGATCGCATGCAGGTTGACGGGTTGCTTCTCGGCCACGATCGGCGCGGCGAAGGCCAGCGCCGGGGCCAGCAGCAGGGCACCGAGGCCCAGGATGCGACGGCTCATTTCAGTTCCTCCAGCAGGTCGGCGCTCATGGCGTCGAAGCGCGTGTTGGCGTTGCGCACGTACCAGCCGGTGAGCAGCCAGGACAGCACGATCAGCGCCGCCGCCACCGGAATACCCACGGTCAGTTGGCGACCTTCGGTCAGCGGTGCGTGCAGCCAGTGCGGCTGGAACGCCACCACCGCCATGAACAGGTAATAGGCGCCCAGCACCGTGGCGCTGAGGGACCAGGACAGGCGGGCGCGGCTGCGCACCAGCGCGTGGAATTTCGGATTGGCACGGATCCGCGCACAGCGCTGGGCGTGGGCCAGGTCGGGGGTGTTCATGGGTGGGGCTCCTTGGGTTTTCTTGTGTTTTTTGGGGGCCTGCAGGATTTCGGCGTGCAGGGCGCCATGGCGGCGGGCGCGGCCCGTCACCGGAACAACAGCGGGATGTGCGTGTGCTCAGTCGCGATAAGGCGACGGGGCGGGGATCGGTGTTCGCAAGAGGCTGCGGCGATGGCGTGGGCGAATCCGCGAAGGACGCGCGGACGGACTGCTGGCGGTGAGGACTGGTATCGACATGTGTGGCACCCGGCGGCTGATTGTTAGCTCTTGATGTTTGCCGCGTCCTTGTCGAGAGGAAGCGGCGCAGATGGCTCCGGGGGCTTTATATAACAGTCCTGAGTTGGTATGGAAGTAATACCTGCTTAATATAGTATTTATACTATATTTGTTCGGTTGTTTTTTGAGGGTTCTGCTCGGTTTCGGGTTGCTTAATGGATTAGTTACCAGATGGGACCGCTTTGCGGTCCTTCGCGAGCAAGCTCGCTCCCACAAGGTTCCAGTCGACGCGGACATTGTGGGAGCGAGCTTGCTCGCGAAGGGCCGCAAAGCGGCCCCGGCGATTCAACCGAGCTGTGCCAAGCGCGTCATCAATCCCTCTGCCTCTTCATGCAACGCCCCGCAAAACGCCTCGACGAACACCGAAGACGCCCGAAACTCCGGCCGAATCAGCATCACCCGATATGGAATCGACACCGCCAGCCGCCGCACCTGCAGTCCGCGCCCGTTCTCCTGCAGGGCGCTGAGCGGGTTGATGATCGCCACCCCCAGGCCTTCGCGGACCATGGCGCAGACCGAGGCGGCGTTGGTGGTTTCGATCACCGTATGCCGCTCCACGCCGGCCTCGCGGAAATGTTCGTCGAGGCGCTGGCGATAGATATCGCGCCCGGCCAGGTTGATGAAGGCCACGCCCTGGAAATCCGCCATCGCCAGGCGCTCGTGCTGCAGCAACGGGTGGCCGTCCGGCAGCACGCAGCGCATGTCGGCGCTGAACAGCAGTTCGCCGCGGGTGCCGCGTGGGACCTGTTCACCCTCGGTCAGGCCGAGGTCATGCCGCTGGGCGCTGAGGGATTCCTCCAGCAGCGGCGATTCCTGGGCGCTGATGCACAGGCCGATGCCGCTCTGCTGGTGCTGGAAGCGCTTGCACACCCGCGGCAGCAGGGTCTGGGAGAACAGCGGCAGGCAGGTCAGGTCGAGCTGGCCATGTTCAAAACGACGGATCGACTCCACCAGGCTGTTGATCCGTTCCAGGCCGACGTAGGAACGCTCCACTTCCTCCAGCAGCATCAGCGCCTGGGCGGTGGGCAGCAGGCGTCCGCCCTGGCGGTCGAACAGCTTCAGGCCAGTGAGGCTTTCCAGGCGCGCCAGCTCGCGGCTCAGGGTCGGCTGCGAGGTGAACAGCAGGCGCGCCGCGCCGGTGACGCTGCCGGCCAGCATGATGGCGCGAAACACTTCGATATGGCGGACGGAGAGACTCATCGGCAGCAACCTGAGCGGGGAGGGGTGGCATATCAGAACTGAATGGACTGACAAAGAATAGATATTTTTCTGAATGATCGCCCTTCGGCATCATGGTGCTCTTCCCACTTTCCGCAGGACCTTTTCCCGCCATGACCACGCCTTCCGCCCTGGCCGCCGCCGCGCAGCAGTTCCCGACCCCGTTCTGGACCTACGACGCCGCCATCATCCGCGACCGTATCCAGCGCCTGAGCTGCTTCGACGTGGTCCGTTTCGCCCAGAAAGCCTGCTCCAACCTGCATATCCTGCGCCTGATGCGCGAGCACGGCGTGCGCGTCGACGCGGTGTCCCTGGGTGAGCTGGAGCGCGCGCTGCTGGCCGGCTACAGCCCGGAAGGCGATCCGGCCGGGGTGGTCCTGACCTGTGACCTGCTGGACCAGCCGACCCTGCGCCGGGTGGTGGAACTGAAGGTCGAGGTCAACTGCGGCTCCATCGACATGCTGCGCCAGCTGGGCGAGCACTCGCCGGGCCATCGCGTGTGGCTGCGGATCAACCCGGGCTTCGGCTACGGCCATAGCCGCAAGACCAACACCGGCGGCGAGAACAGCAAGCACGGGATCTGGCACGAGGAAGTCGGCGATGCCCTGGCCGTGATCCGCCAGTACGGCTTGCACCTGGTGGGTATCCACATGCATATCGGCTCGGGCGTCGACTACGGCCACCTGGCCCAGGTGGGCGGGGCGATGGTCGCCACCGTCAAGTCGCTGGACCACGATATCGAGGCCTTCTCCATCGGTGGCGGCCTGTCCACGCCGTACCGCGAGGGCGACGTGGCGGTGGACGTGCAGCGCTACGCCAGCACCTGGCAGCAGGCGCGGGAAGAGATCGAGGCGTTCCTCGCCCATCCGGTGCGCATGGAGATCGAGCCGGGGCGTTTCCTGGTGGCCGAGTCCGGGCGCCTGGTGAGCGAAGTGCGTGCGGTGAAGCGCGCGGGCAGCCGGCAGTTCGTGCTGGTGGATGCCGGTTTCAACGACCTGATGCGTCCGGCCATGTATGGCGCCTATCACCATATGAGCCTGCTGGATGCGGCGGATCGCGCCGCAGTGGAATGCGTGGTGGGCGGGCCGCTGTGCGAGTCCGGCGATGTGTTCACCCAGGACGACCAGGGCCTGGTACCGCGCCTGCTGCCGCAGCCGCGGGTCGGCGATCTGCTGGTGATGCATGACACCGGGGCCTATGGCGCGTCGATGTCGTCCAACTACAACAGCCGGCCGCTGCTGGCCGAGGTGCTGCTGGATGGCGACGAGGTGCGGCTGATTCGTCGGGCGCAGCCGTTGGCGGATCTGCTGGCGTTGGAACAGGGGCTGTAATTTAGAGATCGCCGCCGTCCATGTGGGAGCGGATTCATCCGCGATGGCGGACCACGCGATCGGCAGCGCAGCCGTCGTAAACCTGAGTTCCAAATGCTCCTGATACACCGAGGACTCAGGTTTTACGGCCGCTTCGCGCCCGCTCGCGGATGAATCCGCTCCCACAGGGTTTTGCAGCGATTTCAGGATTTGGCTCGAGCTTAGAACCGCCAATCCCGTGCTTTGACCAACTGGCAGAATGCCCCCGCCAGCGTCCCGTTGTGATGCGCCACGATCGCCTCGGCGCTCAGCCCCGGTGTATCCGAGCAACTATGCCCATCCGCCACCAGCACGGCCGGGAACCCCAGGTCGCCCGCCGCGCGACAGGTGCTGTCCACGCAGTACTGGGTCTTCATCCCGGCGATCACCACCCCCGTCGCCGCGCATTCGTGAAGCATCTCCACCAGTCCGGTGCCGACGAAGGCATTCGGCCGTCGCTTCTCGAACACTCGCTCGCTGCCGTCCAGGCGCAGTTCCGGGATCAACCGCGTGAGCGCACTGTCCGGCGCCAGCGGCGAGCCTTCCGGCCCCACGTGACGTGCCAGGAACACCGGCGCGCCAGCGGCATGGGCCTTGTCCAGCAGGGTATTCACTGCGTCCAGCATGAGGTCGCCACGCCACGGTTTCTCCGCGCCGTGAAACAGGCCGACCTGCAGATCGAGAATCAAGAGTGCATGCATGGGTGTCGCTCCTTGTGATGAGCCAGCGACACGGGACAACGAAAAAGGCCCCGTCCATCGCTGGCGGGGCCTTTCGGGTCTGGCTTCAGCAGCTCAGGAACACCCGCGCACCCCGCCGTTGGCGGTGGTCGTGGTGGTGGTCGAGGTGCTGCGGAAAAGGTTCATGGGGCCAACAGTAGCGCTGATGGCGGGGTAATGGCAACCCGTTGGCCGGGTGGTGGGCACCGCCAGCCTGAACGCACCGTGGTCATGGAGCGGGTGTTGTAGCGCCGGCAGGCCGGCCGCCGATCTCTTCGAGCAGCCATCTGCGCAATGCCCCCAGTGCCGTCGGATCCTCCCCCGGTCGGCTCACCAGCACATAGCGCTCGCTCAATTGCGCCACCTCCGGCCAGGGTGCGACCAGGCGGCCGTCGCGCAGATCGTCCTCGACATACAGGCGCGGTACCAGGGCCATGCCCATGCCGGCGCGGGCGGCGTCGATCAGCAGGGAGAAACGGTCATAGCGCGGCCCGCCGTGGGTTGCTGGCAGGTCAATGCCGCTGTGCCGCGCGTAGTCGGCCCATTGCTCGCCATCCTCATGCTTGTGCAACAGCGGCAACCCGGCGGGCGGGCGCCCGGCCAGATCGGGATGGCACACCGCAAGCAGCGGGGCCTGGAACAGCGGCTCAACCTGCATCCCGGCCCAGGCCGGATGCTCGACATTGATCGCCGCATGCAACCCGCTGTCAGCCAGGTCGAAGGGTTCGGTGCGTTCGCGCAGGTTGATCCGGATCTGCGGGTGGCACTGGTGAAAACGCGCCATCCGCGGAATCAGCCAGCGACTGGCGAAGGTCGGGATCACGCCGATTTCCAGGGGCGCATCGACCCGGGATTCGGCCTGCAACTGGCGGGTCTTGCGCTCGATCAGGTCGAGGGCTTCGCGCATGTCGGCGGCGTAGCGTGCGCCGGGTTCGGTCAGTTCGACGCGGTTGCCGACGCGATGGAACAGGCGCACGTCGAGCAGGCTTTCCAGCTTGGCGATCTGCCGGCTGATGGCGCCTTCGCTGAGGGACAGTTCCTGCGCGGCGCGGGCGAAACTCCGATGCCGGGCGGCGGCTTCGAGGGCGAGCAGGGCGGTGGTGCCGGGGAGACGTCGTGTCACGAAAAGCGCTCCTTGCCGAGAGGGGCGACAGGATGACGCAGTGGCAAGCTGCCTTGCAAAAAATTCGATAACCACTGTGCGAAGGCGGTTACTAGCATGTCGGATCGAACAACAACGGAATGGTGAAACCTGTGAGGACGATCGATCGCGTATTGCTGGGGGCCGGGCTGCTGATTCCGTTCTGGCTGTTTTTCGGCGTGCTGCTGACCGCCCGCCAGTTTCCCGGCTACAGCCATGTCGACCTGGCCATGAGCCAGTTGGGCGCGGTGGGGGCGCCGACCCATGATGTCTCGCCGTGGCTGAACAACCTGCCGCTGGGTGTGCTGTTCGTGCTCTGCGGACTGGGCGTGTGGCGTCGTTTCCAGGGTGCGCGCCTGGCCGCCGTCAGTGCCTTGCTGGTGATGCTGCACGGGCTGGCCAGTATCAGTGCCGGTTACTTCCCCTGCGACCAGGGCTGCCTGCCGGCCGAGCCCTCGTTGTCGCAGCGCCTGCACAACCTCTCGGGGCTGGTCATGTTCCTGTCCTTGACCCTGGCCAGCACGCTGTGGATCTTCCTCGCGCGGCGCCTGCTGGGATCGCCCGGTTTCGCCTGGTTTTGCCTGCTGTGCACGGGGCTGACACTGGTCACCGTGGGGCTGATGGCGGAGGCGCTGGAAAGCGGCCACGGCTTCGGCCTCTACCAGCGTCTCAACTACGGAATCGCCGTCGCCTGGCTGGCGGTCCTGGCCTGGCTGAGTCGCGGTGACGCAGTCTTGCCGCCATCGAATCCTTGATCGCGAGCCGGCTTGCTGATAGCTTTTTGCTCATATTGAGTCAATTTTGACTCAATTGATTAGTATTAGTCTCAATTGGTCATATCCATACAGATGCCTGAGCATGGCTTCGAAAGCACCATTGCGCTCAATTGGATATGCCCGGGAACAGCAATCACCGAGGAAATGGAAATGTTCTTACGCACCGTCGTCACCGCTCTCGCGTTTGTCAGCCTGCCGCTGATGGCCTCTGCAAACGAGTTGCCCACGGGCAAGGAAATCATGGAGAAAAACCAGGCACAGATTCAGAACAACCTGGATGACGCGGACTACAAGCGCAAAGTCGTGGTCAAGAACAACATGGGTCTTGAAGGTGCGGAGAACGAGACGTTCTGGCCGATCTACAACACGTACCGGGCAGAGGCCGTGAAGATCAACAAGAAGACCCTGGAAGCGATGATCGATTACGGCCAGGCGTATGACAAAGGCTATGTGACCGACGAACTCGCCACCGACTTGCTCAATCGCATCTACGTCCTTCAGGAAGATCACATCGAGCTGCGTGAAAAGTACACGCGGCGCCTTGCCGATAAAGTCTCGCCCAAGCGTGCCATGCGCTTCCTGCAGATCGAGACGCAACTGGATGCGATGCAGGAACTCGAGGTCAGCCGCAGAGTGCCACTGGCGGAATAATCTCTCCCCTGGCGCCCGGGCGATTGATGAGGGGCGCCGGACTATCGCCCCGGCAAGTCCGCTTTTGCACCGAAGGCGTTGCCCGAGAATGTTGCATACAGCTACGAAATTCCCTCTATTTCCGACTTTTATGTAGGCAATTTCCCAATCATACTTCCGCGCCTCGTTTGTCGTTGCGCTCCTGGAAATCCGCTCCTAGTCTTCGCCGGTCGCTGCACCTCAGCGATCAGGTTTGGTCACCTGAGATATCTGGAGCATGAGCGCATCTGCTGCTGTCATGGCGGCTGTGCGTGGGGCGCCTTCGGGTGCGCCGGGCAATGCTCCTGGATCCCCGGTTGACCAATCCACGTACAGTCGCCACCCAAATCACTTGGTCACGTTGTGGATGGCGCCACCTTGGCCTGGGCCACCCAGCATTCGCTGGAGATCGACCAGGCTGTGCTGGAGTCGCTGTTGAAGGGCCTTCGCCAGCAATGAAAAAAGGCCGCCGGGATCGCCCGACGGCCTTTGTGTTCGCATCGCGTCTGAATCAGAACGCCAGCTTGTACCCAATCAGCAAGAGCATCGCCGCCAGGCATGGCCGCAACACCGAATCCGAAATCTTCCCGGTCAAATGGCTGCCGATGTAGATCCCCGGCAGCGAACCCAGCAGCAGATAACCCAGCAGCGACCAGTCCATGTTGCCCATGCTCGCGTGGCCGAGGCCTGCGACCAGGGTCAGCGGTACGGCGTGGGCGATCTCGGTGCCGACCAGGCGGCGGGTCACCAGGTACGGATAGAGCAGGAACAGCGCCACGGTGCCCAGCGCACCCGCGCCGATGGACGTCAGCGAAACCATTACCCCGAGCACCACGCCGGTGATCACGGTCAGCACATTCAGGCTACGCCCGCTGAGGTGGTAGCGGTCGCCGGCATGCTTGCTGGCGAAGGCCTGCAGGCGCGATTTGAACAGGATCGCCAGGGCCGTGAGGATCAGCACGACCGCCAGGCCCTGCTTGATGATGGCGTTGAGCGCCGCGGTGTCGGTGTGCAGGGTGCTTAGGAACCACAGGGTCGCCGCCGCCGCGGGCACGCTGCCCAGGGCCAGCCAGCCAGTGATGGCCCAGTCGATGTTCTTCTGCTTGCCGTGGACCCAGACGCCACTGGCCTTGGTGATGGCCGCGTAGAGCAGGTCGGTACCCACGGCGGTCGCCGGGTTGATGCCGAACCAGAGCAGGATCGGGGTCATCAGCGAGCCGCCGCCAACGCCGGTCATGCCGACGATGAATCCTACAACCAGACCAGCAATGGTGAAGCCAAACGAACCTACATCCATACGTTACCTGACACGCTCTTGATCGACGGGGCCGGCGCAGCATAACGGATGTTTTTATGCCCAAATATATTTGTATCGAATTAGCTTATAACCGATATCGATTCTTTCTATGCACGGGGACTGGGCTATTCATGTGCCGAGCGCACTGACTCGACCCTTTTGCGTCGGTGCCCCGTAGGAGCTGGCTTGCCTGCGAAAGGAGCGCGCAGCGGTCCCGAACTGGGCCATCCAATAAGATCCATGGAACCGCTGCGCGGTCCTTTCGCAGGCAAGCCAGCTCCTACGGGGGCCGTGGTCGTGGCGATTTTTACGCTTTCTTTATGCCTTGGGCTTTGCCCCGATCTCGTCCCTTTACGCCCCTCGGTCGGAGAATTTTCCTACGCGGCAACCGGCCGCTGGACGGAGATTTCTGATGAACATTCTGGACGGGGTGTCACTGCTGCTGGCGGTGGCGTTGTTCGTGTACCTGATGGTCGCGCTGCTGCGCGCCGATCGCGGCTAGGAGCGGCCATGCACAGTTACGATTACGCATTGCTGCTGGCGTTCTTCGCCCTGGTGCTGTTGCCGGCGCCATGGCTAGGACGCTTCTACTACAAGGTGATGGAAGGCCAGCGCACCTGGCTGAGCCCCGTACTCGGCCCGGTGGAGCGCGGCTGCTACCGCATCGCCGGGGTCGAGGCCGACAAGGAGCAGAACTGGAAGCAGTACGCCCTGGCCCTGCTGGTGTTCAACCTCGCCGGCTTCCTCTTCCTGTTTACCGTGCTGCAACTGCAGGCCTACCTGCCGCTGAACCCGCAGCACCTGCCCGGCCAGGAATGGTCGCTGGCGTTCAACACCGCGGTCAGTTTCATGACCAACACCAACTGGCAGTCCTACAGCGGCGAAGCCTCGCTCAGCTACCTGAGCCAGATGATCGGCCTGACCGTGCAGAACTTCGTCAGCGCCGCCACCGGCCTGGCCGTGCTGGTCGCCCTGTGCCGCGGCATCGCCCGGCGCAGCGCCGGGACCCTGGGCAACTTCTGGGTCGACATGACCCGCGCCACCCTCTACGGCCTGCTGCCGCTGTGCCTGCTGCTGGCGCTGCTGCTGGTCTGGCAGGGCGTTCCGCAGACCCTCAGCGACTACGTGCACGCCGTCACCCTGCAGGGCGCCGACCAGGTGATCCCGCTCGGCCCGGCCGCCAGCCAGATTGCGATCAAGCAACTGGGCACCAACGGCGGTGGCTTCTTCGGCGTCAACTCGGCGCATCCGTTCGAGAACCCGACGGCCTGGAGCAACCTGTTCGAAGTGGCGTCGATCATCCTGATCCCGGTGGCCCTGGTGTTCACCTTTGGCCACTACGTCAAGGACATGCGCCAGAGCCGCGCGATCATCGCCGGCATGCTCGCCCTGTTCCTCGTCGGCGGTGCCACGGCGCTGTGGTCCGAGCACCAGCCCAACCCGGCGCTGGACAACCCGCAGGTGCAGCAGAGTGCCCCGCTGGAAGGCAAGGAAAGTCGCTTCGGCACCACCGGCAGTGTGCTCTGGACGGTGACCACCACCGCCGCCTCCAACGGCTCGGTGAACGCCATGCACGACAGCCTCAACCCGCTCACCGGCATGGTGGCGCTGGTCAACATGATGGTCGGCGAGGTGATCTTCGGCGGTGTCGGCGCCGGTCTCTACGGCATGCTCCTGAACGTGCTGATCGCGGTGTTCCTCGCTGGCCTGATGATCGGCCGCACGCCGGAATACCTCGGCAAGAAACTCCAGGCGCGGGAAGTGCAACTGCTGGTGGCGACCCTGCTGGTGATGCCGGTCGGCGTGCTGATCCTCGGCGCCCTGGCCACGGCCCTGCCGGGTCCTGCGGCGAGCGTGAGCAACCCCGGCGCCCACGGTTTCAGTCAACTGCTCTACGCCTACACCTCGGCCAGCGCCAACAACGGTTCGGCGTTCGCCGGCCTCGGCGCCAACACCACCTTCCACAACCTGATGATCGGTCTGGGCATGCTCATCGGTCGCTTCGGCTACATCCTCCCGGTACTGGCCCTGGCCGGCAGCCTGGCGCTGAAAAAGAGCGCACCGGTGGGCCAGGCCAGCTTCCCGACCCACGGGCCGCTGTTCGTCAGCCTGCTGGTGGTCACCATCCTGCTGGTGGGTGGCCTGACGTTCCTCCCGGCCCTGGCCCTTGGCCCGATCGCCGAACACCTGAGCCTGGTCCTGCAAGGAGTCACTCCATGAACATGCCGATTCGCGATGTGAAAACGGCAACCGGCACTACCGCCAAGACCTCGTTCGCCGCGCTGTGGAAACCGGCGCTGGTACAGGCCTTCGTCAAGCTCGACCCGCGTCAGCTCAAGCGCGCCCCGGTGATGCTGGTGGTGGAGCTGACGGCGATCTTCACCACCGTGCTCTGCCTGCTGCCCGACAGCCGCGTGCCCACCGCCGTCGCGGTGCAGATCGCCCTGTGGCTGTGGTTCACCGTGCTCTTCGCCAACTTCGCCGAGGCCCTTGCCGAAGGCCGCGGCAAGGCCCGCGCCGACAGCCTCAAGGCCGGCAACCAGGGGCTCACCGCACGCCGGCGCACGGCGTCCGGGGCGTTCGAGACGGTGGCGGCCACCGCCCTGCGCAAGGGTGACGTGGTGCGCGTCGATGCCGGCGAGATGATCCCTGGCGACGGCGAGGTGATCGAAGGCATCGCCGCGGTCAACGAAGCGGCCATCACCGGTGAATCGGCGCCGGTGATCCGCGAGTCCGGCGGCGATCGTTCGGCGGTCACCGGCAGTACCCGGCTGGTCTCCGACTGGCTGCTGGTGCGCATCACCACGAATCCCGGCGAGTCGACCCTGGACCGCATGATCGCCCTGGTGGAGGGCGCCAAGCGGCAGAAGACGCCCAACGAGATCGCCCTGGACATCCTGCTGATCGGCCTGACCCTGATCTTCCTGGTGGTGGTGGTGACCCTGCAGCCGTTCGCCCATTTCGCCGGCGGCGCGATCCCCACGGTGTTCCTCGTCGCCCTGCTGGTGACGCTGATCCCGACCACCATCGGCGGCCTGCTCTCGGCCATCGGCATCGCCGGCATGGATCGCCTGGTGCGCCTCAACGTCATCGCCCGTTCCGGCCGCGCGGTGGAAGCCGCGGGCGACGTGCATGTGCTGATGCTCGACAAGACCGGCACCATCACCTTCGGCAACCGCCGTTGCAGCGCAGTGCATGCCGCGCCGGGCATCACCGCCCGGGAAGTGGGCGAGGGCGCCTTGCTCGCCTCGCTGGCCGACGATACCGCCGAAGGCAAGTCCATCGTCGAGTTCCTCCGCCAGTTGCACGACTTCGCCGAGCCGGAGGCCAGCCAGCTGGTGCCGGTGGCGTTCAGCGCCGAGACGCGCCTGTCCGGCGTCGACTTCGGCCCGCGGCGCTACCGCAAGGGCGCGGTGGATTCACTGCTGGCCTTCGTCGGCATGCAGCGCAGCGACCTGCCCGCGCCGCTGGCCCGCGAAGTGGACAGGATCGCCCAGAGCGGCGGCACGCCCCTGCTGGTCTGCGTCGACAAGCGCCTGCTTGGCGTGATCCACCTCAAGGACGTGGTCAAGCCAGGCATCCGCGAACGTTTTGCCGAACTGCGCAAGCTGGGCATCCGCACGGTCATGGTCACCGGCGACAACCCGCTGACCGCCGCCGCCATCGCCGCCGAAGCCGGGGTCGACGACGTGCTGGCCGAGGCCACGCCGGAGAAGAAACTGGCGCGGATTCGCCAGGAACAGGACGAAGGCCGCCTGGTCGCCATGTGCGGCGACGGCGCCAACGACGCCCCGGCACTGGCCCAGGCCGATGTCGGCATGGCCATGAACGACGGCACCCAGGCGGCGCGCGAGGCGGCCAACATGGTCGATCTGGACAGCGACCCGACCAAGTTGCTGGACGTGGTCCAGGTCGGCAAGGAACTGCTGGTGACCCGTGGCGCGCTGACCACCTTCTCCATCGCCAACGACGTGGCCAAGTACTTCGCCATCCTCCCGGCACTGTTCGCCGCGATCTATCCGCAACTGGGCGTGCTCAACCTGATGCAACTGGCCAGCCCGCAGAGCGCCATCGTCTCGGCGATCGTGTTCAACGCCCTGATCATCGTCGTACTGATCCCCCTGGCCTTGCGCGGGGTGCGGGTCAAGGCCGCCAGCGCGGCCCATCTGCTGCGGCGCAACCTGCTGATCTACGGCCTCGGCGGCCTGCTGGTGCCGTTCGCCGGGATCAAGCTGATCGACCTGCTGCTCAACGCCCTGCAACTGGTGTGAACTGGAGAACCTGCACATGACTACCCATCTTCGTCCGGCCCTGAGCCTGCTGTTGCTGATGACCCTGGTGACCGGCGTGGCCTATCCGCTGGCGGTCACCGGCATCGCCCAGGTGGCCTTCCCGGACCAGGCCAATGGCAGCCTGCTGCGCGACGACCAGGGCCAGGTGCGCGGCTCGCGCCTGATCGCCCAGCCGTTCAGCGGCGCGGCCTGGTTCCAGCCGCGGCCATCGGCCGGCGACTACGCCACGGTGTCCAGTGGCGCGAGCAACCTGGCGCCGAGCAACCCGGCCCTGGCCAAGCGCATCGGCGACAGTGCCGCGGCCGTGTACGAGCAGGCCGGGGGGCCGGTGCCGCTGGCGCTGTTGACCACCTCGGGCAGCGGGCTCGATCCGCACCTGTCGCCGGCGGCGGTGGCCTACCAGCTGCCGCGGGTGGCCGCGGCGCGACAAATCTCGCCGCAGGCGTTGCAAGGCCTGGTCGAGCAGTCCACCCTGCAACCGCTGGTGGGCCCGCCGGTGGTGAATATCCTGATGCTGAACGCGGCCCTTGACCGCCTCGCACCGCTCTCGAAATAAGGAAACGTCCAGACCATGAGTGATTCCCAGCGCGCCGATGCGTTGTTGGCCGAGCTGCCGCGCCAGGGGCGCGGCCGGCTCAAGGTGTTTCTCGGCGCGGCGCCGGGCGTGGGCAAGACCTACGCGATGCTGCAGGCCGCCCACACCCGCCTGCGCCATGGCGTGAAGGTACTGGCCGGGGTGGTCGAGACCCACGGTCGCAGCGAGACCGAGGCCTTGCTCGGCGGTATCCCGCAGCAGCCGCTGGTGCGCTCGGAATACCGCGGCGTGATGCTCGAGGAAATGGACCTGGACGGCCTGCTCAAGGCCGCCCCGGAACTGGCCCTGGTCGACGAGCTGGCCCACAGCAATGCCCCCGGCAGCCGTCACGCCAAGCGCTGGCAGGACGTGCAGGAACTGCTGGCGGCGGGCATCGACGTCTACACCACGGTCAACGTCCAGCACCTGGAAAGCCTCAACGACCATGTGCGCGGCATCACCGGCGTGCAGGTCCGCGAGACCCTGCCGGACTGGGTCCTGCAGGAAGCCTTCGAGCTGGTCCTGATCGACCTGCCGCCGCGGGAACTGCTGGAGCGCCTGCGCGACGGCAAGGTCTACGTGCCGGAGCAGGCGCGGGCGGCGATCGATGCCTTCTTCACCCAGACCAACCTCACCGCCCTGCGCGAGCTGGCGATGCAGACCGCGGCGGCCCAGGTCGATGCCGACCTGGCCCATGGTTACCGGCGCCTCGGCCAGGACGCGCCGGCCCTGCGAGGGCGCCTGCTGGTCGGGGTGGACGGCGATGCCCAGGCCGAGCGCCTGGTGCGCCATGCCAGCCGCGTCGCCCAGCGTCGTCATCTGCCGTGGAGCCTGGTCCATGTGGACAACGGCAAGCTGCGCGACGAAACCGCGCGCCAGCGTTTGCAGGCGGCCCAGCAGCTGGCCGAGCGTCTGGGCGGCGAGGTGGTGGTGCTGCGTGCCGGGGAGGTGGCGCGCACGTTGCTCCAGCATGCCGCCGAGCGCCGTGCCAGCCTGGTGTTGGTGGGGCAATCGCGCGATCGCCTGCGTCGGCGGCTGTTCGGCGCCGGGGTGGCGACCCGTCTGCTGCGCGAGGCCCATGGCCTGGAAATCAACGTCCTCGACCGTGACGAGCAGCCGGAACCGGCGCGCGTGGCCGCGCCCCGCGAATGGGTCTGGCGCCATTACGCCCTGGCCCTGGCCGCGACCCTGCTGGCCACCGCGCTGGCCTCGGCGGTGGCGCGAATCATGGACCTGCCGAACATCTCCCTGGTGTTCCTCGCCGCCGTGCTGCTGGTGGCGGTACGCAGCAGCATCGGCCCGGCCCTGGCCTGCGCGGCGCTGTCGTTCCTGGCCTATGACTTTTTGTTCATCCCGCCGAATTTTTCCTTCGCCATCCAGCGCGAGGAGGACGTGCTGACCTCGCTGTTCTTCCTGCTGATGGCCGTGCTCACCGGCAATCTCGCGGCGCGCCAGCGGCGCCAGCTCAAGGCCCTGCGCGAGACCCAGGAGCAGACCGGGCAACTGCTTGAACTGAGCCGTCGGCTGACCGCCGCCACCGACCGCCAGGCGGTGCTCAGCGCCGCCGCGCAGCACCTGGAGAACTGGCCGCAGGTGCAGGCCTGCCTGCTCGACCGCGATGGTGAAGGGCGCCTGCAGGTAGCCTTCGGTGGCGACCTGCAGTTCAGCGACAACGAGCGCGCCGCCGCCGAATGGGCCTGGCAGCACGACCAGGAAGCCGGGCAGGGCAGCGATACCCTGCCCAACGGCCGCTGGTGGTGGTGGCCGCTGTCGGCGGAGGAGGGGCCGCTGGCGCTGCTCGGGGTGCGCGCCCGCGATGACGACAGCCTGCCTGCGCAGCGCCGGCGTCTGCTCAAGTCGTTGAGCCAGCCGCTGGCCCAGGCGCTGGCCCGGGCGCGCCTGGTCGATCAGCTGGAAGCGGCGCGCCTGCACGGTGAAACCGAGCAACTGCGCAGCGCCTTGCTTGCCTCGGTCTCCCATGACCTGCGCACGCCGCTGACCGCCATGCGCGGCAGCATCGACAGCCTGCTGGCCCTGGGCGACGCGATTCCCACCGAGGACCGCCGCGAACTGCTGGAAGGCACCCGCGACGAGGCCGAGCGCCTCGACCGCTACATCCAGAACCTGCTCGACATGACCCGCCTCGGCCATGGCGGCCTCAAGCTGGCGCGGGACTGGGTGGCGCCGGCGGACATCGTCGGCAGCGCCCTGAACCGTCTGCGCGTGGTGCTGGCGCCATTGCAACTGCATACCGAGGTGCCGGCCGAGCTGCCGTTGCTGTATGTGCATGCGGCGCTGATCGAGCAGGCCCTGATCAACGTGCTGGAGAATGCCGCGCGCTTCTCGCCGCCCGGTGGCCAGCTGGAACTGCGCGTCGCGGTCGAGGACACCCAGCTGTGCTTCGCCGTCGCCGATGAGGGCCCGGGCATCGCCGTGGCGGATCGCGAGCGCATCTTCGACATGTTCTACACCGCTGCCCGCGGCGATCGCGGCGGCCAGGGCACCGGCCTCGGCCTGGCCATCTGCCGCGGCATGATCGGCGCCCACGGCGGGCATATCCAGGTGGCGGACGGCCTCGGTGGTCGTGGCACCTGCATCACACTATGCTTGCCGCTTCCGGCCCAACCCGAACTGGACAGCGAGACCCCATGAGCCAGACCGCGACCCTGCTGGTCATCGACGACGAACCGCAGATCCGCAAGTTCCTCCGCATCAGCCTGGTCTCGCAGGGCTACAAGGTCATCGAGGCGGGGAGCGGGGCCGAGGGGCTGAGCCAGGCGGCCTTGGCGCGTCCCGACCTGGTGGTGCTCGATCTCGGCCTGCCGGACATGGACGGCCAGGAGGTGCTGCGCGAGTTGCGTGAGTGGAGCGCGGTGCCGGTGATGGTCCTCTCGGTGCGCGCCAGCGAGGCGCAGAAGGTCCAGGCCCTGGATGGCGGGGCCAACGACTACGTGACCAAGCCGTTCGGCATCCAGGAGTTTCTCGCCCGGGTGCGCGCCTTGCTGCGCCAGGTGCCGCAGGCGAGCACAGCGCAGGCGGCGTTGAGTTTCGGCCCGCTGACGGTGGACCTGGCCTACCGGCGGGTGCTGCTGGATGGCCAGGAAGTGGCCCTGACCCGCAAGGAATACGCGCTGCTGGCGCAACTGGCGCGGCATCCGGGACGGGTGATCACCCAGCAGCAGTTGCTCAAGGACATCTGGGGACCGACCCATGTGGACGACAGTCACTACCTGCGCATCGTCGTCGCCCATGTGCGGCAGAAGCTCGGCGACGACCCGACGGCGCCGCGCTTCATCGTCACCGAGCCGGGGGTGGGGTATCGCCTGATCGGGCAGGATCAGGTCTAACCGGAAACCCGTTTTGACCTTCAGGGCCTCATCGCGGGCAACGCCCGCTCCCACAAGGATTGCGTGCACCGCCGAAGCCTGTGGGAGCGGGCGTTGCCCGCGATGGGGGCGACGCGGATACCGGGCCGATCAGCGCTTCTCGCCCTCATGGTTGTCCAGCGTATCCCGGGCAATCTCCCGCCCCAGCGCGATCAGCTCCGGCGCTTTGTAGAACTCGAAGAACCGGCACACCCGCTTCGGCACGTTGATCAGCACATCCGGCGGATAGCCGGCGATCTTGTACTGCGCCAGGGACGTCTGCATCACCTCGAAGCTCTGGTTGATCAGGTCCAGCAACGACGCCGGCCCGACGTTGTCGACGATGAACGAGCCGGTGGCCGAACGTGGCGCACCATCGCTCTCCGGTGCCGCCGAGGGCTGCTGGGCCTTGGGGCTGGCGGCGTCGGCCAGCCACGGATTGGGCACCGGCACCGCTTCGCTGGCCAGTTCCTGTTCCAGCGCCAGTTCCTTTTCCAGCCCCAGCAGCACTTCGGCCTGCTTGCGCCGGAACGGCAGCCGCGAGCCCAGCGAGCTGATCAGGCTGTCGAAGCGCAGCTTGAACGCCGCCGGCCGTTCGATCACCGGCAGCACGTACTGCTTCTGGTTGGTGGCGTTGAGGTTGACCGCGATGATCAGGTCGCAATGGCTGGACACCACCGGAATGATCGGCAGCGGGTTGAGGATGCCGCCATCCACCAGGGTACGGTTGCCCTGGACCACCGGGGTGAACAGGCTGGGAATCGCCGCCGAGGCCCGCATGGCCTGGTGCAGGCAGCCTTCCTGGAACCAGATTTCCTGCTGGTTGGTCAGGTCGGTGGCCACCGCGGTGTAGGGGATGCGCAACTGCTCGATGTTGATTTCGCCGACGATCTTGCGGATCTGTCCGAAGACCTTGTCGCCGCGCATCGCACCGAGGCGGAAACTCACATCCACCAGGCGCAGCACGTCGAGGTAGTCCAGGCTCTCGATCCAGTTGCGGTAGTCGTTCAGCTTGCCGGCGGCGTAGATCCCGCCGATCACCGCGCCCATGGAGCAGCCGGCGATACAGGCGATCTCGTAGCCGCGCCGCTCGATTTCCTCGATCACGCCGATATGCGCATACCCCCGGGCACCGCCCGAGCCCAACACCAGTGCCACGCGCTTGTTCATGATTGCGTTCCCGCGTCGATCCCCGTCCGATGCCCTGAGAATGCACCCGTTGGCCATCGCGCTTCAATCGCCGACAGCGCTGGGCTACGCTGGTTATGGCACTTTTCCTGGCGTCTGTCGTCGAAAAGGCCGACACGATTTATTCTCTTTTCGAGGTAACACAGATGAAAGCCTGGATCACCCTGCCCTTGATCGTCCTGGCCCTGGCCGGTTGCGCGGGCAAGACGGCCTATCGCGACAGTTGCGGCTCCCAGCTCGACGCGGCATGGAAGGAGCTCGACCTGGCCAAGGCCGAAGGTTTCGCCGGGACCGTCAGTTACTCCAAGGCCCTGTCGCTGCTGACCGGGGCCAAGACCCAGCAGCAGTTCGAAGCTTTCGAAGGCTGTACCCGCAAGGCCGAGAAGGCCCGGTTCTATATTCGCGAGTCGCGTGCCGGCCGCTGAGGAGTGAGGTAGCGCCATGTCGAAGATGTTCGATCACGTAGTCGCCGAGGTTCTGAATCTTCAGGTGCGCTTGATGGCGTGCCAGGCGCGTCTGGCGCAGAACACCGACAGCGAGGCCCTGCACGACCTGCGCACCACGGTGCGGCGCCTGCGCAGCCTGTTGCGGCCGTTGCGCGGCCTGCCCGGGGTCGATCAGCTGGAGGGCGCGGCCAAGGCCATCGGCGACATGACCACGCCGCTGCGTGATCGCGAGGTGCTCGCCGAGCAGTTGTTCGAGCGCCACCTGGACGAGGCGGGGCAACGTCGTCTCGCCGGCGAGGGGGTGGTCTTCGCCTCGGTGGCGGCGAGCACGCAACTGCAGAAATTGCTGGCGGTGATCGATGCCTTTCCCCATTTCCTCCGATCCATCCAGCAGCAGGGCCTGGCGCCGGACCTCGGCAAGCGCATCGACAAGCGCCTGAACAAGCAATGGAAACAGATCGTCGAGGCGGTGCACGATCCGGCCCACGACCGCCATCGCCTGCGCCTGCTGATCAAGCGGGCGCGCTACGGCGCCGAAGCCTATCCGCAGCTGAGCCGCATCGGCAAGTCGATGCGCGCCGAACTCAAGCGCGCCCAGGACGACCTCGGGCACTGGCATGACCTGCTGCAGTGGCTGACCCAGGCCGAGAAGCAGGCCGACCTGGCGCCGTTGATTGCCGAGTGGCAGCAGCAACTGGTGAAGGCCGAACGGCAGTCGGACAAGACCCTGGCCAGGCTGCTCAAGCACATCGACGCGCGCTGACTGACCGACCTTGCATAGGCTCCTACAAGAGCGTATCGGTGACTGATCGGCATCAAACTTGGCAGTTATGCGTCCTGCCGGGCCTGCGTTGTCCTCTTAAGATCGTAGGACTTTTCCGCAGGATGAGGTTCGCATGAATTTTTCCCAACTGCTCACCGCCGTTCGCCAGCGCCCGCACGACGTGGTGATTCCCGCTGAATGGGCGCAGGGGCGTGCCTGTTTCGGCGGCCTGATGGCGGCGCTGGTGTACGAGGCCATGCACGCGCGGGTAGCGCCGGAGCGCCCCGTTCGGTCCCTGGCGATCACCTTCGTCGGCCCGGCCGAGCCGAATGTGCCGATCAGTTTCGAAGTGGAGCTGCTGCGCGAGGGCAAGGCGGTCAGTTCCCTGCTCGGGCGGGCGGTGCAGAACGGCCAGACGGTGACCCTGGTGCAGGGTAGCTTCGGCGCCGGGCGCAGCTCGGTGGTCGATGTGCCGGCGCTGCCGGTGGTGGAGATGAAAAGCCTGGAGCAATCCAGCTCGGAGCTGCCGTTCATTCCGGGCATTACCCCGGAGTACACCCGGCACCTGGCGATGCGCTGGGGCATTGGCGCCTTGCCGTTCACCAATACGCCGGGGCGCCACATGGGTGGCTGGGTGCGCTTGCGTGACGCGGTGGAAGAGCCGGTGACCGAGGCGCACCTGCTGGCCCTGGTCGACGCCTGGCCGCCGGCGCTGATGCCGTACCTGAGCAAACCGGCGGCGGGCAGCACCCTGACCTGGACCATCGAATTCGTCCAGCCGGTGGCCAGCCTGAGCACCCTGGACTGGTGCCAGTACTGCGCCGAGATCGAACATGCCCGCGACGGTTACGGGCACACCGCGGCGGGCATGTGGAATGCTGCCGGCGAGCTGCTGGCGATCAGCCGGCAGACGGTGACGGTGTTCGCCTGAGCCTCAGCGCTGCCGGTGGCGCTCGCGCCAGGCGCGCCACCAGGCACCGCTGAACAGGAAGCGTGGAAAGGTGATGAACTGCTCGGTGAGCAGGCGCTTCACCGCATCCTGGCGATCGCTGAATGGCTCCGGCTGTTCGGCTTCCAGGCGATGGCCATGCTTCTGCAGGGCCAACCCGGCGAACAGGCCGATCACCCCCACGGCGATCTGCCCCGGGTCCAGCCCGAACAATCCCGACAGCACCAGCAACGTACCGACGATGAACAGCGGCACGGCGATCAAGTGCAGCACCAGGTTGGTCGGGTTGCGGTGGTTGTCGGGATAGCCACGCCACTGCCAGGCGGGGAGGTTGGGCAGGCGTTTGCTCATGGGCGGGGTCCTCAGACTTTTATGACAGTGCATGTCTGAAGAGTAGTTGTGCGGTGTAGGACGGGCCAATTGAGGGGATTGATCGGCGGCATAGGTGTGTCAGTTGCGGCCTCATCGCGGGCAACGCCCGCTCCCACTGTGGAAGCGGGCGTTGCCCGCGATGAGGCCTGAAGATCCCTACAACTTCAACTGCCCGATCACTTTGTTCAGCTCTCCGGCCAGGGTCGCCAGCTCACTGCTGGTGCTCGCCGAGGACACCGTCTGCTGCACCGTATCCTCGGTGACATCGCGGATGCTCACCACCGCCCGGTTCATTTCTTCCGCCACCTGGCTCTGCTGCTCCGCGGCCACGGCGATCTGCGTATTGCTCTCGCGCATCTGCGCCACCGCCGCGGTGATCTCCGCCAGCGCCTCGCCGGCTTCCTGGGCCTGCTTGACGCAGTCGTCGGCCTTGAACGAACTCTCGGTCATGAATTCCACCGCATCCCGGGTTCCGGCCTGCAGGGCGGAGACCATCTCGGTGATCTCGTCGGTGGAGGTCTGCACCCGCTTGGCCAGGTTGCGCACTTCGTCGGCGACCACCGCGAAACCACGCCCGAGATCGCCCGCGCGGGCCGCCTCGATGGCGGCGTTGAGGGCGAGCAGGTTGGTCTGCTCGGCGATGCTGTGGATGACGTTGACCACGCCATTGATCTTCTGGCTGTCCTCGGCCAGCTGGCGAATCATCTCGGCGGTCTGCTGCACACCGCTGGACAGCCCGGCGATCGAGGTCTGCACCCGGTTGACCACGTCCTTGCCGCTGCCGGCGAGGCTGTCGGCGGTCTGCGACAGGTCGCGGGTGGCGCCGGCATGCTGGGCGATGTGGTAGACGGTGGCGGACATCTCGTTGATCGCCGTGGCCGCCTGGTCGGTCTCGCTCTGCTGACCGAGCATGCCCTGGCGCACGTCGCTCATGCTCGAGGCCAGGCGCGCGGCACCGGAGTCGAGCTGCGCGGCGGTGACCGCGACGGTGTTGACCACGCGGTGATAGGTGGTCTGCATGGCGTTGAAGGCGCTGGCCATCTGGCCGACCTCGTCGCCGCAGGACAGCGGCACGCGGGCGGACAGGTCGCCGGTCTTCTCGACGTGGAGCATCACGTCCTTGAGGGTATTGAGCTGGGCCAGGAGGAAGCGGATCAGCAACTGCGAGGCGCAGAGCATCGCCAGCATGAGGATCAGCACGCACACCGCGTAGTTGCCGAAACGGTCGCCGTAGACCTGGACGAAGCTCGGCGACGGCGCCAGCACCGCGACCCGCTGACCGTCGCGGCTGATGACCTGGGCACCGGCCAGCGGCGCTTCGCCGAAGATCGCGTAGGGTTCGAGGCTGACCCAGCCGCTGGCATTGGCCAGGCCGGCAAGGGGCTGGCCCTGGTAGCTGGGTGTCTGGCCCGGGGTGAAGGCGACGATGTGCGGGCTTTGCGGCAACGCCTGCCCGGCGGGCCAGGCCGCCAGCAGGCGGGCTTCGGCGGCGGCGCGGTCGCGGGCCTCGTCGACCCGCGCCTGCTGTTCGAGGAACACCGCGTACAGCACCAGAAACAGCGTGGTGACGAACGCCACCGCGTTGACAGCCCAGAACTTGTACTTCAGGGAAATGTTGCTAAGCCAGGCACCCATGGTAGGTCTTCTCTGAGTTAAGCGTTTAAGCGGAAAGTTTTTTGGCAAGGTGCCAGCATTCTGGTCGACTAATCAGCAGTAAATCTTGATATGTGTCAAGCCAGCTCCGGGAGGTTGAAGAAGCGCCGCGCGCACAGGGTTGTATGTGCCGCCAGATGGGCTTCGGACTCGCCACGATGGCGGGCCACCTCGCGCAATACCTCCGGCAGGTAGGCCGGCTCGTTGCGCCCGTTCTTCGGTTTCGGCCGCAGGCTGCGTGGCAGCAGGTAGGGTGCGTCGCTTTCCAGCATCAGGCGGCCCTCGGGAATGTTGCCGACCAGGCCGTGCAGGTGGGTGCCGCGGCGTTCGTCGCAGATCCAGCCGGTGATGCCGATATGCAGGTCGAGGTCGAGATAGCCGAACAGCGCCTCGCGCTCGCCGGTGAAGCAATGCACCACGGCGGCGCTCAGGTGGTCGCGGTAGTCCTTGAGGATATGCAGCAGGCGCTCGCTGGCGTCGCGTTCGTGGAGGAACACCGGCATCTGCAGCTCCACGGCCAGGGCCAACTGTTCCTCCAGGGCCTTTTCCTGTTGCGGGCGCGGCGAGAAGTCGCGGTTGAAGTCCAGGCCGCATTCACCCACCGCCTGCACCCGCGGTTGTTCGAGCAACTGGCGCAGCTGGCGCGGGCTGTCGGCGTGCCATTGCTTGGCATCGTGGGGGTGCACGCCGGCGCTGGCGAACAGGCGGCGGGCGTCCGGGTCCAGGCGCTGGCACAGCGCCAGGGCTTCTTCGCTGCCGGCCAGGCTGGTGCCGGTCAGGACCATCTGGTGCACCCCGGCGGCCTCGGCGCGGTCGAGGACATCCTGGTGGATGCCGGCGAAACTGGCGTTGGTCAGATTGACGCCGATGTCGATGAGTTGCATGGTGCTACCTCGAAATTCGCGGACAAAAGGCCCTCGATGGGCTGAAAAATAACAATAAACACAAGAACTTCAATGAGTTGCCGTGGTCATTTGCGGTCAATTGTCATGGGACTGCTGCAGAGTATGACGCCACGCACGCCATCGCGGCCTGTTCCTGGAGACCGGATGCCTCGACTTCTACTGCTGATTCTGCTGTTCGCCGGGCTGCTCTGCGCGGGGCCGGCCAGCGCGCGCCTGGCCGGGCCGACCCAGGTGGTCAGCAGCGGCAAGGACCGCGACCTGGCGCAGATTCGCGCCAGCCGCGAGCTGCGCGTGCTGGTCAATCAGAGCCGCAACAGTTCCGGCGAAGTGAAGGGCCAGCCCTACGGCGTGGAGTATTACCGCCTGCGCGCCCTCGAGCACTACCTCAATGCCCGCGCCCGCGACGGCCAGGAAATCCGCCTGAAGCTGATCCCCAAGGCCAAGGAGCAACTGGTCCCCGCCCTGCAACGCGGCGAGGGCGACCTGGTGGCGCCGGGCGAACTGCTCGATCCGACCTCGACCCGCGGCGTCAGCGCCAGCGACCCGGTGCTGGAGCGGGTGCCGCTGGTGCTGGTGGGACGCCGCGGCGAACGCACCTTCAGCCGCGTCGAGCAACTCTCCGGCCACACCCTGGCCCTGGCCGCCGGCAGCGCCGCCGCCGACACCCTGCACGAGATCAACCAGAAGCTGGCGCTGCGCAAGCAGGCGCCGATCAAGCTCGAATGGATCGACCCGAGCCTGGCGGTGGAGGACGTGCTGGAGATGGTCCAGGGCGGGATCCTGCCGTTGACGGTGGTGGAGCAACCGATTGCCGAGCGCTGGCACAAGGTCATGCCCAAGCTGAACATCCAGCGCAAGGTCAGCCTGACCGAGCCGCAATCGACCCATTGGTACATGCGGCGCGAGGCGGTGATGCTGCATGCCAGCGTCGATCGCTTCCTTCAGGACTACCGTGCCCCGGCCGACCAGGACGTGGCGTTCGAGCGCATCTACCGGCGCCTGTACAAGGTCCACTATCCACTGGCCAGGGCCAACCGGCAGCGCCTGGACAAGCTGCGCCCGGTGCTGCAGCGGCATGCCGAGGCGCAGAAGCTCGACTGGCTCAACCTCGCCGCGCTGGCCTTCAAGGAGTCCTCGCTGAATCCGGCTGCCCGCGGGGCCGGCGGCGCCCATGGGTTGATGCAGATCACGCCGAGTGCGGCGCAGCGGGTCGGGGTCAGCAATATCAACAGCCTCGACGGCAATGTCGAGGCCAGCGCCCGCTACCTGGCGCTGATCCGGCGCAAGTTCTTCGCAAGCGACAAGCTCAACGAGCGCGAGCGCATGGCCTTCGTCCTCGCCGCGTACAACATCGGCCCGGAACGGGTCCAGGCGATGCGCGGCGAAGCCCGGCGGCGCGGGCTGAATCCGAACCAGTGGTTCTTCCAGGTCGAGCGCGTGGCCCTGGAGCAGGTGGGAATGGGGCCCGTCAGCTATGTTAATAGCGTCAACAAGTACTTCCTGGCCTTCGACCGGGAGCGGGAGGCGCTGGAGTCCTCCCGCGGCGACAAGGTGAAAGGGCGGAAATAATCCACATATTCGATGTTTATGATGGATTAATTGCGATTTTCATATTCGATAATATGATTATTATGGCGCCAACAACACATCACACCTCGCAAGGACATTCAGCATGAACGCCATTCACTCCGTAATGACCACCCGCGCCGGCTGGGGCATGACCATCCTGCGCATCATCGTTGGCATCATCTTCATGGCCCACGGCTCGCAGAAGCTTTTCGGCCTGTTCGGCGGTGGTGGCCTGGCGGGCACCGCGCAGTTCATGGAAAGCCTCGGCCTGACCCCGGGCATGCCCATGGCGATGCTCTCTGGTGGCGCGGAATTCTTCGGCGGCCTGGCCCTGGTCATCGGCCTGCTGGTGCGGCCGGCGGCGCTGGCGCTGATCGGGCTGCTGGTGGTGGCGATCTTCTCGGTGCACATCGACAACGGGCTGTTCATGCAGAACAACGGTTATGAGTTCGCCCTGGCGCTACTGGGTGGCGCGGTGGCGGTGCTGCTCGAGGGGGCTGGCCGGGCTTCGCTGGATGGGGCGATTTCGAGAAGTTGAGGTGTTTTCCGGGGCCGCTTTGCGGCCCTTCGCGAGCAAGCTCGCTCCTACAAGAGGCATGCAGACCGGCTTCTTTGTGGGAGCGAGCTTGTCGGGGCGCCGAACCGTCGCGAAGGCCTGCAAAGCAGGCCCAATAGGCCATCAGTGGTGTTGACAGTCCACAACGGGCTTCTCTAGGATGCCCACCTGCGCCGATTTAAACAGCTACTTGCGGGGCGCGGGAGAGCCCTTCGAGGTGATCCGAATACCGCTAAAGCGCTGGTTCGGTGATGCCTCCCACCGCAGCCCAGCGGGATCTGCGAGGCGGAGAATATGAACTCCATGAGTTGCCCACGTTCCAGTGTCTGTCTGACCCCCCTGCCTTCCAGCCAGTCGGCGCGCACCCCGCGCGTGCTGCTGAGCGGCCCGCATCAACCGACCCTCGTGCGTTTCCTCGATGGCTGGCCTCGTCGCAAGGGCCGCGCCACGGCCTTGCTGATCCAGTTCGTCGATCTCGGTACCTCGCTGGCGGAATTTGCCGATGATCGTTTCGATCTGGCGGTGGTGCAGGCGCCGGCGGCAGAGGAGGCCGCGCAGGTGATCGGGCAGTTGACCCGGATTGCGCGGCAGGGATTGATTACCCGGGCGTAGGTCGCTGTAGGAGCTGGCTTGCCCGCGAAAGGACCGCGAAGCGGTCCCCGATCGCGGTGAGGTCCGGGACCGCTGCGCGGTCCTTCGCAGGCAAGCCAGCTCCTACAAGGAACCGCGCAAGGCTGTCCACCATCAAGAATGAAGGAGCCGTCATGTGCGAGCTGTACGTCAAGGCCGACCCGATCCTCTACGAATCGCGCAGCCGCTCGCTGCGCATTCGCGGGGTGGTGACCACGCTGCGCCTGGAAAACCAGTTCTGGGATGTCCTGCGGGAAATCGCCGAAGTCGATGGCATGACCACCAACCAGCTGATCACCAAGCTCTACGACGAGGTGATGGAGTACCGCGGCGAGGTGGTCAACTTCGCTTCGTTCCTGCGCGTCAGCTGCATTCGCTACCTGAGCCAGCGACGGCTGGCCGAGGCGGTGCCGCTGAAGGCCGTGGCCCGTTGAGCAGGCAATGAAAAAGCGGCGGGGCAGGGCCCACGCCGCTTTTTCACATCAGCAAGCCGGACGGCTTACTTCACTTCCACCGCCAGGCTTTCGGCGATCTTGCTCTGCCAGATTGCAGGGCCGGTGATGTGCACCGATTCGCCCTTGCTGTCGACCGCGACGGTGACCGGCATGTCCTTGACCTCGAACTCGTAGATCGCTTCCATGCCCAGTTCGGCGAAGGCCAGGACCTGGGATTTCTTGATCGCCTGGGCCACCAGGTAGGCGGCGCCGCCGACGGCCATCAGGTACACGGCCTTGCTGTCCTTGATCGCCTCGATGGCGGTCGGGCCGCGCTCGGACTTGCCGATCATGCCCAGCAGACCGGTCTGCTCGAGGATCTGGCGGGTGAACTTGTCCATCCGCGTCGCGGTGGTCGGGCCGGCCGGGCCGACGACTTCCTCACGCACCGGATCGACCGGGCCGACGTAATAGATGAAGCGGCCCTTCAGGTCCACCGGCAGCTCTTCGCCGCGGTTGAGCATCTCGACCATGCGCTTGTGCGCGGCGTCGCGGCCGGTGAGCATCTTGCCGTTGAGCAGGATGGTCTCGCCCGGTTTCCAGCTCTGCACGTCTTCCGGGGTCAGGGTGTCGAGGTCGACACGGCGAGCCGACGGGCCGGCTTCCCAGACGATTTCCGGGTAGGCGTCCAGCGACGGCGCTTCCAGTTCGGCCGGGCCGGAGCCGTCGAGGACGAAGTGGGCGTGACGGGTGGCGGCGCAGTTCGGGATCATGCACACCGGCAGCGAGGCGGCGTGGGTCGGGTAGTCCATGATCTTGACGTCGAGCACGGTGGTCAGGCCGCCGAGGCCCTGGGCACCGATACCCAGCTGGTTGACCTTGTCGAACAGCTCCAGGCGCAGTTCCTCGATGCGGTTCTGCGGGCCACGGGCTTTCAGTTCGTGGATGTCGATGGACTCCATCAACACTTCCTTGGCCATCACCGCGGCCTTCTCGGCGGTACCGCCGATGCCGATGCCGAGCATGCCAGGCGGGCACCAGCCGGCACCCATGGTCGGAACGGTCTTGAGCACCCAGTCGACGATCGAGTCGGACGGGTTGAGCATGGCCATCTTCGATTTGTTCTCGGAGCCGCCGCCCTTGGCCGCGACGTCCACTTCCACGGTGTTGCCCGGGACGATGGAGTAGTGGATCACCGCCGGCGTGTTGTCCTTGGTGTTCTTGCGGGCACCGGCCGGGTCGGCCAGGATCGAGGCGCGCAGGACGTTGTCCGGCAGGTTGTAGGCGCGACGCACGCCTTCGTTGATCATGTCGTCGACGCTCATGGTGGCGCCTTCCCAGATCACGTCCATGCCGACGCGGACGAACACGGTGACGATACCGGTGTCCTGGCAGATCGGGCGGTGGCCGGTGGCGCACATGCGCGAGTTGATCAGGATCTGGGCGATGGAGTCGCGTGCGGCGGGCGACTCTTCACGCAGGTAGGCCTCGTGCATGGCCTGGATGAAATCGACGGGATGGTAGTACGAAATGAATTGCAGGGCATCGGCGACGCTCTGAATCAGGTCGTCTTGCTTGATCACGGTCATGCAGCGCGCTCCTCTTAAACACGGGAACATTCAATAAGGTATTCCGACGCGGACAGGCCGAGTTGTCGAAACGACCTTTCAGACGCGCCGGGACGGGGTGTCCGACGCAAAAAAGGCGCGGCAGTATAGCGCGCCTCGGCCGTTGGTACACGCGCCAGTGGTCCAACCATGGTCGGTTATCGCCCGGCATCGTTCTTGCTGTTTTCCTTGGCCTGTCCTACGGAACAGGCCTAGATTGGCGTGTGAATATTTTCTGGAGATGAACCTCGATGCCCGAACTGCGTGTCGGCGACCGCCTGTGGTCCGTTGCGCCCGGCAGCAACCTGCTCGATGCCCTCAACGACGCCGGTTGTGGCGTGCCTTACAGCTGTCGGGCGGGCAGTTGCCATGCCTGCCTGGTGCGTTGCCTGGAGGGCGAGCCGGTAGACGGACGTCCCGAAGCCCTGGGTGCGGCACAGCGGGAGGCGGGTTGGCGACTGGCGTGCCAGTGCCGGGTCGACATGGACCTGCGGGTGGCGTTGTTCGATCCGCAGAGCGATGGCCAGCCGGCGCGTGTCGTGGCGGCGGACTGGCGCGGCGAGGTCCTGCGCCTGCGCCTGCAGCCGTTGAACGGCCTGCGCTATCAGGCGGGACAACACCTGTTGTTGTGGAACGCCGCGGGCGTTGCGCGGCCGTACTCCCTGGCCAGCGTGCCGGCGGAGGATCCGTGGCTGGAGTTTCATATCGATTGCCGACAGCCCGGCGCCTTCTGCACCGAGGCGCGGCGCCTGGCCGTGGGCGACGAGTTGCGCCTGGGCGAGTTGCGCAGCGGCGCCCTGCACTACGACCCGGAGTGGCAGGACCGGCCGCTCTGGCTGCTGGCGGCGGGCACCGGGCTGGCGCCGTTGTGGGGCATCCTGCGCGAGGCGTTGCGCCAGGAGCATCGCGGGCCGATCAGGTTGCTGCATCTGGCGCGGGACGGCGCGGGGCATTACCTGGCAGAGGAACTGAAGGAGAGGGCGGGGCGCTGTGCGCAGTTGCAGGTGGAGCTGCTGTTGCCGCATGACCTGCCGACGGCGCTGGGGGCCTTGCGTGTGCAGTCGCGGCAGACGGTGGCGCTGGTGTGTGGGGCGCCGGGGAGTGTCGAGGAATTTTCGCGGCGGTTGTTCCTGGCCGGGGTGCCGCGCAACCAGGTGTATGCCGATCTGTTTGTAGGGCATGCCTGATTCCGAAAATGAAAACGCCCGGCTCAAGGCCGGGCGTTTTCATTCACAGCAGCAATCAAACCAGCGGATCACCGACATGCAGGATCTTCATGCCATTGGTGCCACCGATGGTGTGGTAGCTGTCGCCCTTGGTCAGGATGACCCAGTCGCCCTGCTCGACCAGGCCGCGTTTGAGCAGCTCGTCGACCGCCGCCTGGCTGACCTTCTCCGGTGGCAGCGCCGCCGGGTCGAACGGTACGGTGTAGACGCCGCGGAACATGGCCACGCGGGCCTGGGTCTCGCGGTGCGGAGAGAAGGCGAAGATCGGGATCGAGGAACGGATCCGCGACATGATCAGCGGGGTGTAGCCACTCTCGGTCAGGGCGATGATCGCCTTCACGCCCGGGAAGTGGTTGGCGGTGTACATGGCCGCCAGCGCGATGCTCTCGTCGCAACGGCTGAACTGGGTGCCCATTCGGTGGCTGGAGGTCTTGCTGGTCGGGTGCTTTTCCGCGCCCAGGCAGATCCGCGCCATGGCCTGCACCGCTTCCAGCGGGTAGGCACCGGCGGCGCTTTCCGCCGAGAGCATGACGGCGTCGGTGTAGTCCAGCACGGCGTTGGATACGTCGGACACTTCCGCGCGGGTCGGCATCGGGTTCTGGATCATCGACTCCATCATCTGGGTCGCGACGATCACCGCCTTGTTGTGGCGGCGTGCGTGCAGAATGATCTTCTTCTGGATACCTACCAGCTCGGCGTCGCCGATTTCCACGCCGAGGTCACCACGGGCCACCATCACGGCGTCGCTGGCGCGGATCAGACCGTCGAGGGTCTCGTCGTCGGCCACGGCTTCGGCACGTTCGATCTTGGCCACCAGCCAGGCGCTGCCGCCGGCTTCGTCGCGCAGGCGACGGGCGTATTCCATGTCGGAAGCGTCACGCGGGAAGGACACGGCCAGGTAGTCCAGGTCCATTTCCGCGGCCAGCTTGATGTCGGCCTTGTCTTTCTCGGTCAGGGCCGGCGCGGTCAGGCCGCCACCCTTGCGGTTGATGCCCTTGTGGTCGGACAGCGGGCCACCGATCAGCACCACGCAGTGCAGCGAGTCCGCGGTGGCGGTCTCGACGCGCATGACCACGCGGCCGTCGTCGAGCAGCAGTTCGTCACCGACGCCGCAGTCCTTGACCAGGTCCGGATAGTCGATGCCGACGATTTCCTGGGTGCCGGCAGTCAGCGGGTGGGCGGTGGAGAAGGTGAAGCGGTCGCCGACCTTGAGTTCGATACGTTTGTTGGTGAACTTGGCGATGCGGATCTTCGGACCCTGCAGGTCGCCCAGCAATGCCACATGACGGCCGTGGCGAGCCGCGATGTCACGGATCAGGCGGGCGCGCGCCTTGTGTTCGTCCGGAGTACCGTGGGAGAAGTTCAGGCGGGCGACATCCAGGCCGGCGAGGATCAGTTGTTCGATCACTTCCGGTGAATTGCTGGCGGGGCCGAGGGTGGCGACGATTTTGGTGCGGCGGATGGTCATGCACAGACTCCTGTAGTGAAGCGCAGCGAGAGGCTACTCCTGAAAAACGCTGTAGTCATTGTTCCTTTGCACTACCTTGGGCGGGGTCTTGCTGGCGTTTGAACGGTGTTCGCGGAAGTTGTGAGGTGTTCGTGGTCAAACCCGCTATCGCCTATAGATTTGTCGGAAAACGCCGATATAGTGCTCAGCAAAGGAGAATCCCCATGCGAGCCCTGTTTATCCTGGCCCTGGCGACCAGTGTCGTCGGCTGCACCCGCTGGTCCATGGACCACCATCTGAACAATGCCTACCGGGCTTATGATCGCGGCGATTGCGAGCGGGTCACCCTCGAGCTGTCGCAGGTCGACCGCACCAGTCGCGCGCGGCCGTTCATCTGGCCGGAAGCAGCGATGTTGCGCGGTCAGTGCCTGGAGCGGCAGAAGCTGTTCGTCGATGCGGCGCAGACCTATCAGTACATCATCCAGCAGTACCCGCGGAACGAGTACGCCTACCGGGCCCGCGCGCGCCTGCAAACGCTTGAGCAGCTTGGACATTATCGCGAGGGTGAAGCCGCGCTGACGCGACCCGCGCCGCTGGCGCCGTTGCGTTGATTGACCGCCAGGGCAATTTCCGCTGGAAGCATTGCCCTGGTCTGCGCTACTCTCATTGAAACAGACTGTGTACAAACAGCGTGCACCTGTACAAGACGGCACTAGCGCGACCCTGCTCAAAGGGTTATCCATTGCGATCCTTTGCCATGTATACCGAGCGCCGAATCGAGCGTCACCTGCTTCCCTACTTCCTCAAGGTCTACAACCGTTTCACCGATCAGCCCATCGGTTACCTGGGCAACGCATCGGAAGACGGTCTCATGCTCATCAGTACCCTGCCGTTGCTGGTCGGGCCCGATTTCGAGCTGCAACTGAGGATTCCCGGCCAGGCCGATGGCTGGCAGCGCATCAATATCACGGCCAGCTGCCTGTGGTGCCATGAGGACGAAAGTCCCGGCTTCTTCGACTCCGGCTTCATGCTGCTGCAGGCGCCGCGAGAGTACGAAACACTGGTGAGTGCCCTGCACGACTACTTCAGTTTCCGTCCGTTGCAGACATCGGCATGAGGTAGACTCCGGCGATTTCCCCTGTTCAGGACGAAGCCGCCGTGAGCCCCAGCATTTTCTGGCACGACTACGAAACCACCGGCATCAACCCGCGTTGCGACCGGCCCTTGCAGGTCGCCGGCGTGCGCACCGATCTGGACCTCAACGAGATCGAAGCGCCGGTCAATCTGTTCTGCCAGCCCAGCGACGACATCCTGCCGCACCCGGCCGCCTGCCTGATCACCGGCATCAGTCCGGGGCAACTGGCCCGCGACGGCCTCGCCGAAGCCGACTTCATGACCCGGGTCCACGCCGAACTGTCCCGTCCCGGCACTTGTGGCGCGGGCTACAACACCCTGCGTTTCGATGACGAAGTCACGCGCTACAGCCTGTACCGCAACTTCTTCGACCCCTATGCCCGCGAGTGGCAGGGCGGCAACACCCGCTGGGACCTGATCGATACGGTGCGCACTGCCTATGCGCTGCGTCCGCAAGGTATCCAGTGGCCGCAGGTCGATGGCCAGGTCAGCCTGCGCCTGGAACTGCTCAGCGCGGCCAATGGCCTGGAGCACGGCCAGGCGCACGAGGCGCTGTCCGATGTGCGTGCCACCATCGCTCTGGCGCGTCTGATCCGTGCCAGGCAACCACGGCTGTACGAGTGGCTGTTCGAATTGCGCAGCAAACAGAAAGTTCTCGAGCAGATTCGCTTGTTGCAGCCCCTGGTACATATTTCCGGGCGTTTCTCGGCGGCGCGTAGTTATCTTGGGGTGGTGCTGCCGCTGGCCTGGCACCCGGAGAACCGCAATGCCTTGATCGTTTGCGATCTGCATCAGGATATTGAGCCGCTGTTGACGGAAAATTCCGAAGTATTGCGTGAGCGCTTATACATGCGCCGCGAGGATATGCTCGACGGGCAGTTGCCAGTTCCGCTCAAGTTGCTGCACATCAATCGCTGCCCGGTAGTGGCGCCATTGGCGGTATTGCGCAAGGAAGATCAGCAACGCCTGGGCCTGGATATGTCCGATTTGCTGCGGCGTGGTGAACGACTGATGACGGCACGGGAGCAGTGGGAGCATAAATTGACGTCAATTTATGCGGAGGGTGATTTTGCCGAGAGTGATGACCCTGAACAGCAGCTATATGGCGGATTCATCGGCGACCGTGATCGTCGTTTATGCGAACAGGTGCGCGCCGCCGATCCGCAGGAACTGGGCAGCCGACGCTGGATGTTCGACGACCCGCGTTTGCCCGAGTTGCTTTTCCGATATAGGGCTCGGAACTTTCCGGCGAGTCTTGATGAAGAGGAGCAACAGCAGTGGCGAACGTTCTGCCAGCAACGACTCATTGATCCCGCATTGGGTGCGCCGCATACCCTGGCGGCATTCGATAGCGCTCTGCTACAGGCCCTGGCGCAGGCGCAGGGGAGCCAGCGCGCGCTGCTGGAGGAATGGCGTGGCTACGCCGCGAGTTTGCGGCAACGCCTGAACGTGTAGGAAATGTTAAAAAAAGTTAATAAAAAACGCCGGCATTGCCGGCGTCTTTTTTGCTAAGCGGGAAAATTAACCCAGCAGGGTTGCCCAACCTTCCACGACGTCACCGCCCCACTTGGCTTTCCACTCTTTCAGGGTCTTGTGGTTGCCGCCTTTGGTTTCGATGATTTCGCCGTTGTGCGGGTTCTTGTATTGCTTGACCTTGCGCGCGCGCTTGGTGCCGGTGGTCTTTGCCACGGCGCCGCGAGGCGCCTTGTTCAGTTTGGCTTCCGGGTCGAGCAGGGCAATGATGTCTTTCAGGGATTTGCCGAAAGTCCCCATCAGTTCGCGCAGCTTCTTCTCGAACTCCAGTTCTTTCTGCAGCTTGTCGTCGGCGGACAGACTCTGCAGGCGGGCTTGCAGTTCTTTGATAGCTTCTTCGGTAGCGCGATATTCGTTGATCAGGGACATGAGGCGTTCCTTTGGAAATAGTGAGCTCGGGTAACTGTGCGGCAATAATAGTCAGACTATTTGCTCAAGTAAACAATTCGATTTCACGCTCTTAGTAGTGGTTTATTTCCGCTGCGGAATGTCGCGCGTGCAATTTACATGTGCTTATTGGTCAAACGACTAAGCGTATTAGTCCGTCGGCAGCTGTCGCACCCGTCGGCCGCCCGGCCAAGCGGGGCCGTCCGGCAGGCGGCGGATGTCACATGGATACTGTAGTTTTGCCGGGCAGTCGCTAGAATGTGCGCCTTTATGAAGTTCTGGAGTCCCCTGCATGCGTACCTATCGGCTGGTGATCGCTTGTCCCGACCGTGTCGGCATCGTCGCCAAAGTCAGTAATTTCCTGGCGTCCCACAACGGCTGGATCACCGAAGCGAGCCATCACTCCGATGACCTGAGCGGCTGGTTCTTCATGCGTCACGAGATTCGTGCCGACACCTTGCCTTTTGGCATCGAGGCCTTCCGCGAGGCCTTTGCCCCGATCGCCGAAGAGTTCTCCATGACCTGGCGGATCACCGACACCGATCAGAAGAAGCGTGTCGTGCTGATGGCCAGCCGCGAGTCGCACTGCCTGGCCGACCTGCTGCACCGCTGGCACAGCAACGAACTGGACTGCGACATCCCCTGCGTGATTTCCAACCATGACGACCTGCGCAGCATGGTCGAATGGCACGGCATCCCGTTCTTCCATGTCCCGGTCGATCCGAAGGACAAGCAGCCGGCCTTCGCCGAGGTCTCGCGCCTGGTCAAGGAGCACGGCGCCGACGTGGTGGTGCTGGCGCGCTACATGCAGATCCTGCCGCCGCAGCTGTGCGAGGAATACGCCCAGCAGGTCATCAATATCCATCACAGCTTCCTGCCGTCCTTCGTCGGCGCCAAGCCGTACCATCAGGCGTCGCTGCGTGGCGTGAAGCTGATCGGCGCAACCTGCCACTACGTCACCGAAGAGCTGGACGCCGGCCCGATCATCGAGCAGGACGTGGTGCGTGTGAGCCACAGCGACAGCATCGAGGACATGGTGCGTTTCGGCCGCGATGTCGAGAAGATGGTCCTGGCCCGTGGCCTGCGCTATCACCTGGAAGACCGCGTGCTGGTGCACGGCAACAAGACCGTGGTGTTCGACTGACCCGGGAGGGCGGTGCAATGAGCGATCCCTTCGACAAAGCCACCGCCCATCCTCCACCCACATTGGGTGAGGGGTGCCTGAGCCGTTACGATCCGAACGCCCTGGGCAGCGAGGACGGCACCGATTTTCCGGGTGCCGCCGAGTTATGGAAGACCTTGGCGACGAGCAGCGATGCGCTGCAGCAAGGGCCGGCCGAGCAGGTAGAGAAAGACCGGACCACCGGCGACCAGATAGAAGTAGTAGGTCACCACCCGCCAGACCAGCACCGCCGCCGCCGCGGTTGACGTGCCCACCATCGGCGTCAGCAGCGCCGCCGAGGTCAGCTCCGCCGCCCCCGCGCCACCAGGCAGCAGGCTGAACTGCCCGGCGCTCAGGGACAGCACCTGCACCAGGAAACTGGAAACCCACTGCAGGTTGCCGCCCAACCCCAGCAGCACCAGATACAGCACGCTGTAGCGCAGCGCCCAGTGCAGGCAGGTCAGGCCGAACACCAGGGCGAGGATCCGCCGTGGCAGGCGCAGGGTCGCCTGGAACGCCCGGCAGAACTGCAGCAGCCGTCGCGCCCAGCGCCGCCGGGTTGCCCCGCGCACGCCAAGCCGGTTCAGCAGGCGGCCATTCCAGTGCAGCAGCCCGCGTCGCCAGCGCAGCAGGATCACGCCCAGACCGAGCACGGCCAGCATCAGCAGGGCCGTGCCGATCAGCATCCCTTCCAGGCCGCGGTTGAAACGGTGGAACAGGGTGTAGACGACGATGGCCAGCACCGCGCAGAGAAAAAACAGCAGGTCGTTCAACTGGTCCATGGCGAACACCGCGCCACTGTGGGCCGGCTGCACGCGGTCGCGGGACAGCAGCGCCATCAGGGTCAGCGGGCCGCCGCTGCCGCCGGGAGTCGTGCAGATGGCGAACTCGGTGGCCATGATCACCCCGAGGCTGCGCAGACGGCCGATCCTTTCCCCCTGGCTGCCCAACAACAGGCGCAGGCGCAAGGCGTTGAGACTCCAGCACAGGAAGATCATGGCGAACAGCGCCAGCAGCAGGGCCGGCGGAAAACCGCGCAGGCGCGGCAGCAGCTCGCTGCCGCCAAGCAGGACCGGCACCAGCGCCGCCAGCAGCAGGGCGGCGAGCAGCCAGCCAAGGCGTCTCATGGTCCTGGCCGGCTGGCCAGCCAGGCCAGCTTGGTCATCGGAATGCGCCCGTCCGCCAGCAGGCGTTGCAAGGTGTCCAGCCAGTAGCGCCGGGCAAAGCCATGGCGCATGTCCACCGGGTGCAGGCCGAGGCGAATGGTGCTGGCGTCGGCCATGCGCCGTTCCTGCACCGCGCTGACGGCCCGCGACAGGCCCCGTCGCCAGGCGCTGCGCGCGCTCCAGACCAGGCCTGGCGCTGCCACCGGGGTGAAATCGGGCAGGCGGTAGAGGTGCTGTGGGTCGCTGGTGTAGTGCAGCGGCAACTGGCGCAGGGCCTGGCGGGTGCCTTCGCTCATCAGCCAGGCCGGCGCGACGAAGCCGCTCAACGGCCAGTCCAGGCGCCGGAAAAGCTCGATACCGTCGCCCAGGCGCTGCAACGCTTGGTGCTGGCTCAATGCGTAGAACTCGCCTTCCCAGGTGTAGAGGCGGCGCATGAAGTATTCGCCGGGCGTGCGCGGCGCGGGACCGTCGTCGGCGTGGTAGTAGCCGTGCAGGGCCAGTTCGTCACCGCGGAGCAGGCGCTGATCGAGGGTGCGGCGAAACGGCGTGTTGCCCTCCACGGCATTGCGCCGATGAAAGTCCGGCACCACCAGCATCGTCATGGGGATCTGCCCGAGGGCGTCCACCGCTTCGACGAAGGGCTGGTAGTCCGGCCAGGTTTCCGGCGCGACGTCGTGCAGCACCAGCAGCACGCTGCGCCCGGCGCTGGGAGTGGCACAAGGCTCAGGCATGGGCACGCACCGGCAGATCGCTGTAGCCGAGTACCGCGCGGTAGTGCTCGAGCAGGCCGCTGACCACGCTGTCCCAGCTGTAGTGCTGCTCGACATGGCGGCGAGCTTGCCGACCGAGGCGCTCGGTGCCGCGTTCGAAGATCTCCCGCACCGCCTCGGCCATGGCCTGGCCATCACCGGGCAGGCACAGCTGGCCGCACTGCGCATCGACGATCTCGCTGAAGGCCCCGGCCGCTACCGCCACCACCGGCGTGGCGCTGGCCATGGCTTCGAGGATGACCAGGCCGAAGGTTTCCTGGTCGCCGGCATGCACCAGCAGGTCGGCGCTGGCCAGCAGGCGGGCGACCTCGCTGGCCGGGCGGAACTCGCCGAAGACCGTGACGTTGTCCGGCACGTTGCCCGGCATGTGCGAGCCGACCAGGAGCAGGTGATAGGGCTTGCCCAGGCGCTGGATACAGTCGAGCAGTACCGGCAGATTCTTTTCCCGCGAGCCGCGACCGGCGAAGACCAGCAGCCGGCTGTCCTCGGCCAGGCCCAGTTCGGCACGCAGCGCCGGGTCGCGGCGGTCGGGGTGGAAGGTGTTGAGGTCGACGCCGAGGCGCTGCACATGGACATTACCCACGCCGAGGCTGCGCAGCTTGTGCGCCATCACCTGGCTGGGCGCCAGGACCCGGTCGAAATTGCCATAGAGCTTGCTGACATAGGCTTCCACGTTGGGCGTGAACCAGTTGCCCATGCGGTTGCTGACCAGCAGTGGCAGGTCGGAGTGATAGAAGCCGATCACCGGCACGTCCAGGCGCCGCCGCGCGTCGAGTGCGGCCCAGGCGGTGAGGTAGGGGTCGCCGACCTCGATCAGGTCGGGTTGCAGTTCGTGCAGCACGTTGCACCAGGGCGCCAGGCGCAGCGGAAAGCGGTAGCCGTTACCGAAGGGCAGGGGCGGCGCGGGGACCTCATGGATGCCATTGGCATGACGGGCGCTGGCGCCGGGGATCAACAGGCTGTGGCGGACATTCGGGGCGAGGCCGAGGCGGCGGTGCTTGGCATCGAGGTAGGTCCGCACGCCGCCGCTGGCGGGGGCGTAGAACATGGTGATGTCGGCGATATGCACGATCAGCATCCCTCCGGGATCGTCTTGTGGACAGTCACGCGGCGTGCTGGCGGCCGCGATGACGCGCCTTAAAGTTGACCTACGGAAAGAATAGTTTGTTCGATTGGTAACAAAGGCACCCGGTAAGAACGCTTGTGGGAGCGAGCTTGTCGGAACGCCGAACCGTCGCGAATGGGCGCGAAGCGGCCACAAAACCTGAGTCCTCGATGTGCCTGACAATCCCGGGACTCAGGTTTTACGACGGCTGCGCCGCCGTTCGCGAGCAAGCTCGCTCCCACAAGGTCCACCGTAGGTGGATACGGATGGATCAGATGCGGAAGCTGCCGACCAGGTGTTTCAGGCGGCCGGCCTGTTCTTCCAGGTCCGCGCAGGCACGCAGGGTCGATTGCAGGTTCTCGACGCCTTCCTGGTTGAGCATGTTGATTTCGCTGATGTCCATGTTGATCGAGTCGACCACGGCGGTCTGCTCCTCGGTGGCGGTGGCCACCGACTGGTTCATGCCGTCGATCTCGCCGATGCGCTGGGTCACGCTGTTCAGGCGCTCGCCCGCCTGGTTGGCGATGTTCACGCTGTCGCTGCTGTGGCGCTGGCTCTGGCTCATGGTTTCCACCGACTCGCGGGCGCCGACCTGCAGTTCCTCGATCATGTTCTGCACCTGCTGCGCCGACTCCTGGGTGCGGTGCGCGAGGTTGCGCACTTCGTCGGCGACCACGGCGAAACCGCGCCCGGCTTCGCCGGCACGTGCGGCCTCGATCGCGGCGTTGAGGGCCAGCAGGTTGGTCTGCTGGGAAATGCTGGTGATCACTTCGAGGATCTGGCCGATGTTGACGGTCTTGCTGTTCAGCGTCTCGATATGGGTGCTGGAGGTCGAGATCATGTCCGACAGGCGATTCATCGCCTGGATGCTGCGATCCACCACCTGCTGGCCTTCTTCCGCCAGATGCCGCGCCGAGCTGGCCTGCTGCGAAGCCTGGGCCGCGTTATGGGCGATTTCCTGGGCGGCGGCGCCGAGCTGGTTGATCGCCGCGGCGACGCTGTTGGTGCGGTTGCTCTGCTCGTCGGAGTTGACCATCGACGAGTTCGAGGCGCTGACCACGCGCAGGGCCACTTCGTTGACGTGCTCGGTGGCCGAGGCCACTTCGCGGATCGACTCGTGGATGCGTCCGACGAAATGGTTGAAGGCCTTGCCGAGCATGCCGAATTCGTCGTGGTTGTGGATGTTCAGGCGGCGAGTCAGGTCGCCTTCGCCCTGGGCGATGCCCTCCATCGCGCGGATCATGGTGTGCAGCGGACGCAGCAGGACGTTGATCAGCAGGCCCAGCAGGCCAATGATGAAGGCCACGGCAATGACAGTGGCAACCACCGCCGAAGTGCGGAACTTGCTCAGCATTGCGTAGGCCTTGTCCTTGTCCACGGACAGACCGATATACCAGTTGGCCGAAGGCAGGCCCTTGACCGGGGTGAAGCTGAGGATCCGGGTGGAGCCGTCCAGTTCCACTTCCACCGGCTCGCGGGCCAGGCGTGGAGTGTTGTGCGGGAACACGTCGCTCAGCGACTTCATGGTCAGGTCTTTGTTCGGGTGCACCAGGATCTTGCCCTGGTCGTTGACCAGGAAGGCGTAGCCCATGCCGCCGAAGTTCAGCGAGTTGATGATCTCCACCAGGCCGTCCAGGGCCAGGTCACCACCCACTACGCCAATCTCGCGGCTGACCGCGCCGATGATCGAAATCACCATCTTGCCGGTACTGGCATCGATATAGGGTTCGGTCAGCATGGTCTTGCCTACGTTCATGCCGTCCTTGTACCAGGGACGCACGCGCGGATCGTAGCCGTCGGGCATTTTCATCTGTGGACGAATGGTGAAGTCACCATTCGGATGGCCCATGTAAACCGTCAGGAAACTTGAAGTAAGGGCCTTCTGCGCGAGCAGTTCGCCAACGTTCTGCGGGTCGGTGGCAATGTTCTGCACAACGTTTTCCACCAGCAGAATACGACCGTCGAACAGGTTCTTGATGTTGGTCGCCGTACTGTCGCCCATTTCCTGAAGATAGTTCTCCAGGTTTTCCCGAATCGCATTACGCTGCAAGTAATCGTTGTACAGCGTGAACAGGCTGAACGCGATCATCACGATCAGTGAGGCGGCCAACAGAATTTTGTGGCTGAAACGGAGATTTTTATTCATGGCTTGTTGGGTCCGCTAAGGTCTTGAATATCCGGGTCGTTCGCACGAAAGAGCATCGCGAAAGCAGAGCATTCCCATGTCCTTGTCGGGGTTTTCCTGACTTTCTTGTAGCAATCACACTTCGGTATCGGCTGACTCACACCAAAGCTTTATATGGAGGATGAAAAAACATGGCGGATTCTGTGCAATTCGTTCTCGGCGGCGATCTTGTCGGACAGCCGGTTGCCCAGGCCTTGCGCCTGGCCAACCGCCATGGCCTGGTGGCTGGCGCCACCGGTACCGGCAAGACCGTGACGCTGCAGCATCTGGCCGAGGCCTTCAGCGACGCCGGGGTGGCGGTGTTCGCCGCGGACGTCAAGGGCGACCTGTGCGGCCTCGGCGCGGCGGGCAATCCCCAGGGCAAGGTGGCCGAGCGTATCGCCGGGATGCCCTGGCTGAATCATCGTCCCCAGGCCTATCCGGTGACGTTGTGGGATATCCACGGCCAATCCGGTCATCCATTGCGTACCACCCTGAGCGAAATGGGCCCATTGCTGCTGGGCAACCTGCTGGAGTTGAACGACAGCCAGCAGGCCGCGCTGTATGCGGCGTTCAAGGTGGCCGACCGGGAAGGCCTGCTGTTGCTGGATATCAAGGACCTCAAGGCCCTGCTCGGGCATCTCAAGGACAACCCGCAGTTGCTGGGCGAAGACAGCGCGCTGATGACCAGCGGTTCGACCCAGGCCTTGCTGCGTCGCCTGGCGACCCTCGAACAGCAGGGCGCGGAGGCTCTGTTCGGCGAGCCGGCGCTGCAACTGGAGGATCTGCTGCAGCCGGCGACGGACGGGCGCGGGCGCATTCACCTGCTGGATGCCAGTCGCCTGGTGCATGAGGCGCCCAAGGTCTACGCGACCTTCCTGCTCTGGCTGCTGGCTGAGCTGTTCGAGCAGCTGCCTGAGCGCGGTGATGCCGACAAGCCACTGCTGGCGCTGTTCTTCGACGAGGCGCACCTGCTCTTCAGCGGCACGCCGAAGGCCTTGCAGGAACGCCTGGAACAGGTGGTGCGGCTGATCCGTTCCAAGGGTGTCGGGGTGTACTTCGTCACCCAGTCGCCAGGCGATCTGCCGGATGATGTCCTGGCGCAGTTGGGGCTGCGTATCCAGCACGGCCTGCGCGCGTTCACGGCCAAGGAGCAGAAGTCCCTGCGTGCGGTGGCCGACGGCTTCCGGCCCAATCCGGCGTTCGACACCCTCAGCGTGCTGACCGAACTGGGTATCGGCGAAGCACTGGTGGGTACCCTGCAGGACAAGGGCACGCCGGGGATGGTCGAGCGGGTGCTGATCGTCCCGCCGCAGTCACGCATCGGGCCGTTGAGCGCTGCCGAGCGGGCCGCCCTGGTGGCGGCCTCGCCACTGGCCGGGCGCTACGACCGGCCGGTGGACCGCGAGTCGGCCTATGAAATGCTCACCGCGCGCAAAGGCGAGGCGGCCGAGGCGCCGAGCGTGGCCAAGGCCGAAGAGGAGAGCCTGGCGGACAAGGCCGGGGAGTTCCTGCAGAGCGCGGCGGGGCAGGCGATCAAGTCGGCGGTGCGGCAGGCGGCCAATCAGTTGGGCCGGCAGCTGGTGCGGGGCCTGATGGGCTCGTTGCTGGGCGGCAAGCGCAAATAGCGCAGGCATGAAAAAAGGCGCCCCGACAGGCGCCTTTTTTCATGTGCGGATCACTCAGCCGACGAAGCGGGTGGAGATCCAGAACAGACCCGCCGCCAGGCCCATCGAGGCCGGCAGGGTCAGGACCCAGGCCAGCAGGATGGTGCGAACCGTGCCGCCCTGCAGGCCGCTCTTGTTCGCCACCATGGTCCCGGCGACACCGGACGACAGGACGTGGGTGGTGGAAACCGGCAGGCTGAAGATGTTTGCCATGCCGATGGCGCAGGCCGCGGTGATCTGCGCCGACATGCCCTGGGCGTAGGTCATGCCCTGTTTGCCGATCTTCTCGCCGATGGTCAGGACCACACGTTTCCAGCCGACCATGGTGCCGAGGCCGAGGGCCAGGGCGACCGCGAGGATGACCCAGAACGGTGCGTATTCGGTGGTCGCCGTCAGGTCCTTGCGCAGCTTCTCCAGGTCCGATTTTTCACGGGCCTGCAGGCCTGGCAGCTTGCCGACCTTCTTCGCGGTGTCATCCAGGCAGAGCAGGTAGCGACGAACTTCGACACGGGTTTCCGAGCTCAGCGCACGGTAGTCGGCAACGCCTTCCAGCGACTGCTGCAGCGCGGCGATGGTCGGTTCGGTCTGGTGCGGGTTGCAGCTGAACTGCTCCGGCAGGTCGCCTTTGGCGGCTTTGCCCAGGGCCAGGAACTCGCCCAGGGTTTCGTGGTTGCGTTCGTAGAACTGGCTCAGGTGCAGGGTCGCGTCGCGGGTCCGCTCGATCTGGTAGGTGGTGCTGTTGAGGTCGAGGACGAACTGCTGCGGGACGATACCGATCAGGACCAGCATGATCAGGCCGATACCTTTCTGACCGTCGTTGGAACCGTGCACGAAGCTCACGCCCATGGCCGACATGACCAGGACCAGGCGGTTCCAGAACGGTGGGTGCTTCTTGTCGTCGAGCATGCGGCGCTGTTCCGGCGTCTTGTGCATCTTCGACAGCGGGCGCCACCACTTCAGGCCGAGCAGGACCAGCGCGGCGACCAGGAAACCGGCCATCGGCGACAGGACCAGGGACATGCCGATATCGATCGCCTTCTGCCAGTTCACCCCGTCACCCAGGGGAATGTCGTTGATCAGCGCGTTGGCCAGGCCGACGCCGAGGATCGAGCCGATCAGGGTATGCGAGCTGGACGCCGGGATGCCGAAGTACCAGGTGCCGAGGTTCCAGGCGATGGCGGCGGCCAGCAGCGAGAAGACCATGGCCAGGCCGTGTCCGGTGTTGACGTTGATCAGCAACTCCACCGGCAGCAGGTGAACGATGGCGTAGGCGACACCGACACCACCGAGCAGCACGCCGAGGAAGTTGAAGACACCGGAGGCGAAGACCGCCAGTTGCGGGGGCATGGCCTTGGTGTAGATGACTGTCGCGACCGCGTTCGCGGTGTCATGAAAGCCATTGATGAACTCGAAGGCGAGTACGAAGGTCAAGGCGAGGATGAGGCTCACCAGTACCCACGCATCAAGTCCGCTGAATAATTCGATCATGAAGGTTTTCTGACCCGGTCATAAGGGGGCGCGATTATGCCAGAAATCCCCAGTAATCAATGCACTGGCTGCTGACCGGTGGAGGACCCCGGAGTGAGGGCTGTTCACGCGAATGGATCCGCGCCTGGCAGAAAAGCGCAGCGAAAAACCACGAGAATGTGGATTCTTGATGGCAAATTCGTGAATTGTGCGCGTCGGAAAAGTTTCAAACGGGCGTATTAAATTTGTGAGAATCCGTTACGGTTTCATCATCACGACGTAACGATAGGGGCGGGGGTACCTGCATGGACAGGTACCACGACGATCCCGAACCTTGCCTTGCGAGGTGCCGGCGTCACGGCTCCTCGACATTCAGGTCCTTTTCCATCTTGCGCAGTTCTTCGGCGAAGACCTGGTCCATGACGGTGGCGCGCTTGCGCCAGGGTTTGCGTTCCGGGTCGGGTTGAGCGGCATAGGTAGTGACTTCACCACCATAGAGGTCCTTGAAGCGTTGTTCCTGGCGCTCAAGTTCCGCGCGCAGTTCGTCTTTCGTCACAGTGCTACCTGTTATCAAATTAACGCTGGCTTTTCGCGAAGGCGTTGCAGCAGGAGTTGCATGACGCACACGCGGCTACGGTTGCCAGAGTGTTAACGGCTGTCGCAGCAACAGATTATTGTCGTGTGTCGACGCTGTTTGCGTCCGACACGGGATCCGGGTAATTGAACGGATGGATCCATAATGCGTGACCCTGGCGGGTGGCATCAGGTTTTGATTATAGCAATTGATATCCGCAAGGATACTGGCAATTAACCGCTTACAAGAATGGACATTAAACAAAGGGACTTTGTTTCCTTCTTGTTCTGCGCGGCATTTATTCCGTGGTGGAAGAGGGCGTCCACGGTACTTTGCCGTTCTGAATGAAAAACGGCCTCGCTGGTGGGCGAGGCCGTACCCGGGACTTCTACGGTGGGTACCTGACCAGTCTCTCCAAGAAGCCACAAGGGCGGAGGAAAGGTATAAGCAATTGTGGTCATCGGTCAATTGCGATTATCGGTCGATGGTTCGATAATCGCACCCGTGAGTGTGTGACCGAGGTGAGTCATGAGTGATGAAACAACCCCCAAGGGATCTGGATTGAACGATGATGTGCGCAGTTCGTTTGCGTCCCTGGCGCCGCCCATCGTGGCCTCGCCGGCCAAGCGTATCCAGGCGTTCACCGGCGATCCGGATTTCATGACCTCCCTGGCCCGCGGCCTGGCGGTGGTGCAGGCGTTCCAGGAGCGCAAGCGCCACCTGACCATCGCCCAGATCAGCCACCGCACCGAGATCCCCCGGGCGGCGGTGCGGCGTTGCCTGCACACGCTGATCAAGCTGGGCTATGCCACCACCGACGGACGCACCTATTCGCTGCTGCCCAAGGTGCTGACCCTGGGCCATGCCTACCTGTCCTCGACGCCGCTGGCGGTCTCCGCCCAGCCGTACCTGGACCGCATGAGCGATCAACTGCACGAGGCCTGCAACATGGCCACCCTGGAAGGCGACGACATCCTCTATATCGCCCGTTCGGCCACGGTGCAGCGGCTGATTTCGGTGGACCTGTCGGTGGGTGGGCGATTGCCGGCCTATTGCACGTCCATGGGGCGCATTCTGCTGGCCGCGCTGGATGACGCCACCCTTCACGAATACCTGGAACACGCCGACCTGCAGGCCAAGACCAGCCGCACCATCCACGACCCGCAGGCATTGCTGGAATGCCTGCAGGTGGTGCGTCAGCAAGGCTGGTGCATCGTCGACCAGGAACTGGAACAAGGCCTGCGCTCCATCGCCGTGCCGGTGTACGACGCTTCCGGGCAGGTCCTCGCCGCGCTGAATGTCAGTACCCATGCCGGGCGGGTCAGCCGCAGCGAGCTGGAGCAGCGTTTCCTGCCGATCATGCTCGCCGCCAGCCGCGACCTGAGTGCGCAGCTGTTTGCCTGATCGATGCAATCCTGTTCGATAAACGCACACTGATGCGTTTATCGAATTGCGTCGTTTCGCCCGCCTGATTAATGTCCCTCGCAACGGTCGGCCTGCCCCGACCGTCAATAATAATGAGCGAGAGGCAAAGTCCCATGACCCGCACGTCCTTCCCAGTCCGCTCGTCCGCGCCGCGACGACGCCGCTGAATCGTCCTTTTCAGCTTCACTGAACAGTCTTTGCCCCGACGCACGCGCGGCCGCTCGCGCCTGCCCGCCTTTTTCCGGATAACAATAATGAACAGTCCGCACGCTGCTATCGGAACACCCCTGGATGTCCAGTCGTTCATCAACGCCCAGCCCTTGTCGCGTTATCAATGGCGGGTGGTGATCCTGTGTTTCCTCATTGTCTTCCTCGACGGCCTGGATACCGCTGCCATGGGTTTCATCGCCCCGGCGCTGTCCCAGGACTGGGGCATCGACCGCGCCAGCCTCGGCCCGGTGATGAGCGCTGCGTTGATCGGCATGGTCTTCGGTGCCCTCGGTTCCGGCCCGCTGGCTGACCGTTTCGGGCGCAAGGTGGTGCTGGTCGGCGCGGTGCTGCTGTTCGGTGCCTTCAGCCTGGCGTCGGCCTACAGCAGCAACGTCGATCAATTGCTGGTGCTGCGCTTCCTCACCGGCCTGGGGCTGGGCGCCGGCATGCCCAACGCCACCACACTGCTCTCCGAGTACACCCCGGAGCGCCTCAAGTCGCTGCTGGTGACCAGCATGTTCTGCGGCTTCAACCTGGGCATGGCCGGTGGCGGCTTCATTTCCGCCAAGCTGATCCCGGCGTTCGGCTGGCACAGCCTGCTGCTGATCGGCGGTTTGCTGCCGCTGCTGCTGGTCGTGGTGCTGGTGTTCTGGTTGCCGGAGTCGGCGCGTTTCCTGGTGGTGCGCAATCGCGGCATCGAGAAGATCCGCAAGACCCTGGCGCCGATCGAGCCAGCCGCCGTGGTCCAGGCCACCAGTTTCAGCGTGCCGGAGCAGAAGATCGTCAAGAGCCGCAACGTGCTCGCGGTGATCTTCTCCGGGACCTACAGCATCGGCACCTTGCTGTTGTGGCTGACCTATTTCATGGGCCTGGTCATCGTCTACCTGCTGACCAGCTGGCTGCCGACGCTGATGCGCGACAGCGGCGCGAGCATGGAGCAGGCCGCCTTCATCGGGGCGCTGTTCCAGTTCGGTGGTGTGCTCAGCGCGGTGGCGGTGGGCTGGGCCATGGACCGTTTCAATCCGCACAAGGTCATCGGCACCTTCTACCTGCTGGCCGGGGTGTTCGCCTACGCGGTCGGGCAGAGCCTGGGCAATATCAGCCTGCTGGCGACCCTGGTGCTGATCGCCGGGATGTGCGTCAACGGTGCGCAGTCGGCCATGCCGTCGCTGGCGGCGCGCTTCTATCCGACCCAGGGGCGGGCCACCGGGGTGTCGTGGATGCTCGGGATCGGTCGTTTCGGCGCGATCCTCGGCGCGTGGATGGGCGCCACCCTGCTGGGCCTGGGCTGGAATTTCGAGCAGGTGCTGACGGCGCTGGTGATTCCGGCGGGGCTGGCCACCGTGGCGGTGGTCGTGAAAGGGATGGTGAGTCACGCAGACGCGACTTGATCGCGGTGTTTTCGGGGACCGCTTTGCGGTCCTTCGCGGGCAAGCCACGCTCCTACGGACGTAATGCTGCACGCTCTCTTGTAGGAGCGTGGCTTGCCCGCGAAGGGCCGCAAAGCGGCCCCAGAGCTCCGTCACAATTCGTTCGATAATCGAACGCTATGCCGATTATCGGATTGAACCGCCTCAAGCCCCGCCTTAACCTGAGTCTCATACCGGTGCCCTCCAGGGTGCTTCGAACCGACCCCCGACTCAGCACATCCAGGAGTCTTCCATGGCTGAAATCCTCTCGCTCCACGACGCCGTGAAGCAGTTCGTCCACGACGGTGACAGCGTTGCCCTCGAAGGCTTCACCCACCTGATTCCGACTGCCGCCGGACATGAAATCATTCGTCAGGGCAAGAAGGATCTGACCCTGGTGCGCATGACCCCCGACCTGATCTACGACCAGCTGATCGGCGCCGGCTGCGCGAAGAAGCTGATCTTCTCCTGGGGCGGCAACCCGGGTGTCGGTTCCCTGCACCGGCTGCGCGACGCGGTGGAGAAGCAGTGGCCGCACGCGATGGAAATCGAAGAGCACAGCCACGCCGACCTGGCCAACGCCTACGTCGCCGGTGCCTCCGGCCTGCCGTTCGCGGTGCTGCGTGCCTACGCCGGTTCCGACCTGCCGAAGGTCAACCCGCTGATCAAGAGCGTGACCTGCCCGTTCACCGGCGAAGTGCTGGCGGCAGTGCCATCGGTGCGCCCGGACGTCACCGTGATTCACGCGCAGAAAGCCGACCGCAAGGGCAACGTGCTGCTCTGGGGCATTCTCGGCGTGCAGAAGGAAGCGGCCCTGGCGGCCAAGCGCTGCATCGTCACCGTCGAGGAAATCGTCGACGACCTCAACGCACCGATGAACGCCTGCGTGCTGCCGACCTGGGCACTGTCCGCGGTGTGCCTGGTGCCGGGTGGTGCGCATCCGTCCTACGCCCACGGTTACTCCGAGCGTGACAACCGCTTCTACCAGGCCTGGGACCCGATCGCCCGCAGCCGTGAAACCTTCAGCGCCTGGATCGACGAATACGTCCGGGGCACCGCCGACTTCAACGAATTCAAGGCAAAACTGGCCCGCACCGCGGAGGCTGCACAATGAGCTACTCCACCAATGAAATGATGACCGTCGCCGCCGCCCGCCGCCTGCAGAATGGCGCCGTGTGCTTCGTCGGCATCGGCCTGCCGTCCAAGGCCGCCAACCTGGCCCGCCTGACGTCCTCGCCGGATGTGGTGCTGATCTACGAATCCGGCCCGATCGGCGCCAAGCCGAGCGTGCTGCCGCTGTCCATCGGTGATGGCGAACTGGCCGAGACCGCCGACACCGTGGTCCCCACCGGCGAGATCTTCCGCTACTGGCTGCAGGGCGGACGCATCGACGTGGGCTTCCTCGGCGCCGCCCAGGTCGACCGCTTCGGCAACATCAACACCACCGTGGTCGGCGACTACCACGCGCCGAAAGTGCGTCTACCGGGTGCCGGTGGCGCGCCGGAGATCGCAGGTTCGGCGAAGAAGGTGCTGATCATCCTCAAGCAGTCCAACCGCGCCTTCGTCGACAAGCTCGACTTCATCACCTCGGTCGGCCACGGCGAAGGCGGCGACTCGCGCAAACGCCTGGGCCTGCCTGGTGAAGGTCCGGTGGGCATCATCACCGACCTGTGCATCATGGAGCCGGAAGCCGGCACCCACGAATTCGTGGTCACCTCGATCCACCCGGGCGTGACCCGCGAGCAGATCGTCGCCGCCACCGGCTGGGCGATCCGTTTCGCCGACAATGTCGAGACCACCGCCGCGCCGAGCGAGGTCGAGCTGAGCGCCCTGCGTGATCTCGAAGCCCGTACCGCTGCCGCCCACGGCCAGGCACCAGGAGAAGCGTGATGCGTGACGTATTCATCTGCGATGCCATCCGCACCCCCATCGGCCGCTTCGGCGGTGGCCTGGCCGGCGTGCGCGCCGACGACCTGGCCGCGGTGCCGCTGAAGGCCCTGATCGAGCGCAACCCCACCGTGCAATGGGAGCAGATCGACGAGGTCTTCCTCGGCTGCGCCAACCAGGCCGGCGAGGACAACCGCAACGTCGCGCGCATGGCCCTGCTCCTGGCCGGTCTGCCGGACAGCGTGCCGGGCGTGACCCTGAACCGGCTGTGCGCCTCGGGCATGGACGCGGTGGGCACGGCCTTCCGCGCCATCGCCAGCGGCGAAATGGAACTGGCCATCGCCGGCGGCGTCGAGTCGATGTCGCGCGCGCCGTTCGTCATGGGCAAGGCCGACAGCGCGTACTCGCGCAACATGAAGCTGGAAGACACCACCATCGGCTGGCGCTTCGTCAATCCGTTGATGAAGGCCCAGTACGGCGTCGATGCCATGCCGCAGACCGCCGACAACGTCGCCGACGACTACAGCATCTCCCGCGCCGACCAGGACGCCTTTGCCCTGCGCAGCCAGCAGCGCACCGCCGCGGCCCAGGCCGCCGGGTTCTTCGCCGAAGAGATCGTGCCGGTGCGCATCGCCCACAAGAAGGGCGAGACCGTGGTCGAGCAGGACGAGCATCCGCGCGCCGACACCACCCTGGAAGCGCTGGCGAAACTCAAGCCGGTCAACGGCCCGGACAAGACCGTCACCGCCGGCAACGCCTCGGGCGTCAACGACGGTGCCGCGGCGATGATCCTGGCCTCCGCCGACGCGGTGAAGAAACACGGCCTGACCCCGCGCGCGCGGGTCCTGGGCATGGCCAGCGCCGGTGTGGCGCCGCGGGTGATGGGCATCGGCCCGGTGCCGGCGGTGCTCAAGCTGACCGAGCGCCTGGGCCTGGCGGTCGCCGACTTCGACGTGATCGAACTCAACGAAGCCTTCGCCAGCCAGGGCCTGGCCGTGCTCCGTGGTCTCGGCCTGGCCGACGACGCGCCGCAGGTCAATCCCAACGGCGGCGCCATCGCTCTCGGCCATCCGCTGGGCATGAGCGGGGCGCGGCTGATCCTCACCGCCTTGCACCAGCTGGAGAAATCCGGCGGGCGCAAGGGCCTGGCGACCATGTGCGTCGGTGTCGGCCAGGGCCTGGCCCTGGCCATCGAGCGGGTGTGAACCAATGACCCCGGACCGCCGGCCTCCACGCAAGGCCGGCGGCTTGGGGTGATTGCCGAGCGGAACGAGAGTGTTACTGAGTGTGTCTAGACTCACTGATACCCTCCAGGAGTATGCAGTCATGACTTCAAGCTATTACACCGGCGAAGAGCGCAGCAAACGCATCTTCGCCATCGTCGGCGCGTCTTCGGGCAACCTGGTCGAATGGTTCGACTTCTACGTCTATGCCTTCTGCGCGATCTATTTCGCCCCCGCGTTCTTCCCCTCCGACGACCCCACGGTGCAATTGCTCAATACCGCCGGCGTGTTCGCCGCGGGCTTCCTGATGCGCCCGATCGGTGGCTGGCTGTTCGGCCGCATCGCCGACCGGCATGGGCGCAAGAATTCGATGATGATCTCGGTGCTGATGATGTGCGCGGGCTCGCTGGTGATCGCCTGCCTGCCGACCTACGCCAGTATCGGGCTGCTGGCGCCGGCGCTGCTGCTGATGGCGCGGCTGTTCCAGGGCCTGTCGGTGGGGGGCGAATACGGCACCACCGCGACCTACATGAGTGAAGTGGCCCTGCGCGGCCAGCGCGGCTTCTTCGCCTCGTTCCAGTACGTGACCCTGATCGGCGGCCAGTTGCTGGCGGTGCTGGTGGTGGTGATCCTGCAGCAACTGCTGACAGAAGATGAGTTGCGTGCCTACGGCTGGCGCATTCCGTTCGTGGTCGGCGCCTGCGCCGCGCTGATCTCGCTGTTCCTGCGCCGCTCGCTGGAAGAAACCAGCAGCGCCGAGACCCGCAACGACAAGGAAGCGGGCAGCATCGCCGGGCTGTTCCGCCACCACAGCGCGGCCTTCATCACCGTGCTCGGCTACACCGCCGGCGGCTCGCTGATCTTCTACACCTTCACCACCTACATGCAGAAGTACCTGGTGAACACCGCCGGGATGAGCGCCAAGACCGCCAGCTTCATCATGACCGGCGCGCTGTTCCTGTACATGTGCATGCAGCCGCTGTTCGGCATGCTTTCCGACCGCATCGGCCGGCGTAATTCGATGCTGCTGTTCGGTGCCCTGGGCACGCTCTTCACCGTGCCGATCCTGATGGCCCTGAAGACCGTGACCAGCCCGCTCCTGGCCTTCGTGCTGATCACCCTGGCCCTGGCCATCGTCAGTTTCTACACCTCCATCAGCGGCCTGGTGAAAGCCGAGATGTTCCCGCCGCAGGTGCGCGCACTGGGGGTGGGCCTGGCCTACGCGGTGGCCAACGCGGTGTTCGGCGGCTCGGCGGAATTCGTTGCCCTGAGCCTGAAATCGATCCAGCTGGAAAACGCCTTTTACTGGTACGTTACCGCGATGATGGCAATCGCTTTCCTGTTCAGCCTGCGCCTGCCGAAACAGGCCGCCTACCTGCACCACGATCATTGACCTGCCGGCGCGCCCGTGACCGGCGCGCCCCGTTGAAGGACCTGTCATGACTCCACGACCGGGCAACCAGTTGTTCGATGCCTATTTCACCGCGCCTGCCATGCGCGAGATCTTTTCCGACCGTGGCCGCGTCCAGGGCATGCTCGATTTCGAAGCCGCGCTGGCCCGTGCCGAAGCCGCAGTCGGGGTGATCCCGGCGGTGGTGGTGACGCCGATCGAGATGGCCTGCCAGGCCGAGCGCTACGATTTCGCCGCGCTGGCCGAGGCCATCGCGGTTGCTGGCAACTCGGCGATTCCGCTGGTCAAGGCGCTGGGCAAGGTGATCGCCAGCGGCGTGGCCGAGGCCGAGCGCTACGTACACCTGGGCGCCACCAGCCAGGATGCGATGGACACCGGCCTGGTCCTGCAGCTGCGCGATGCCCTGGCGCTGATCGACGACGAGCTGGCGCAACTGACCGACATCCTGGCCAGGCAGGCCAGTGCCTACGCCGATGTCCCGCTGGCCGGGCGCACCTGGCTGCAGCATGCAACGCCGGTGACCCTGGGCATGAAGATCGCCGGCTGGCTCGGCGCCCTCGACCGCAGCCGCGAGCGCCTGCGCGAACTCAAGCCGCGCCTGCTGACCCTGCAGTTCGGCGGTGCCTCCGGCACTCTCGCGGCGCTGGGCGACAAGGCCCTGCCGGTGGCCGAGGCACTGGCGCAGCAACTGCAGCTCAGCCTGCCGGAGCAGCCCTGGCATACCCAGCGCGACCGCCTGGTGGAGTTCGCCGCGGTGCTCGGCCTGGTCGCCGGCAGCCTGGGCAAGCTGGGACGCGACGTCAGCCTGCTGATGCAGACCGAAGCCGGCGAAGTCTTCGAACCGTCGGCGCCGGGCAAGGGCGGTTCCTCGACCATGCCGCACAAGCGCAACCCGGTGGGTGCGGCGGTGCTGATCGGCGCCGCGACCCGTGTCCCCGGACTGATCGCCACGCTGTACGCGGCGATGCCTCAGGAACACGAGCGCAGCCTCGGCCTGTGGCATGCGGAATGGGAAACCCTGCCGGAGATCTGCTGCCTGGTTTCCGGCGCGCTGCGCCAGGCGCGGATCATCGCCGAAGGGCTGGAAGTGGATGCCGAGCGCATGCGCCGCAACCTCGACCTGACCCAGGGCCTGGTCCTCGCCGAGGCGGTGAGCATCGTCCTCGCCCAGCGCCTGGGTCGCGATGCCGCGCATCATCTGCTGGAGACCTGCTGCAAGCGCGCGGTCGCCGAACACCGTCACCTGCGCGCCGTGCTCGGCGACGATCCGCAGGTGACGGCGGAACTCTCTGCGGACGAGCTCGATCGTCTGCTCGACCCGGCCCGTTACCTCGGCCAGGCGCAAGCCTGGGTCGAGCGCGCGGTGGCCGAACACAACCGGATCCAAGCCTGAAGGAGGGCTGCTGTGGGAAGCGTACAACTCGCCGATGGCGTTCTGAATTACCAGCTCGACGGACCTGAAGACGCGCCGGTGCTGGTGCTGTCCAACTCGCTGGGCACCGATCTGCACATGTGGGACACCCAGGTGCCGGCGTTCGCCGCGCATTTTCGTGTGTTGCGCTACGACACCCGCGGTCACGGCGGTTCGCTGGTCAGCGAAGGCCCGTACAGCATCGAGCAACTGGGCCGCGACGTGCTGTCCCTGCTGGATGCGCTGCAGATCGACAAGGCGCATTTCTGCGGCCTGTCCATGGGCGGTCTGATCGGCCAGTGGCTGGGGATCAACGCCCCCGAGCGGCTGAACCGGCTGATCGTCTGCAACACCGCGGCGAAGATCGCCTCGCCGGAGGTCTGGAACCCGCGGATCGAAACCGTGCTGCGCGACCGTGAAGCGGCCATGGTCGGCCTGCGTGATGCATCCATCGCCCGCTGGTTCACGGCGGCGTATGCCGAGGCCAACCCGGGGTCGGCCAAGCGCATCACCGACATGCTCGCCGCCACCTCGCCGGACGGCTATGCGGCCAACTGCGCCGCGGTGCGCGATGCCGACTTCCGCGACCAGCTGGGTGAAATCAAGGCACCATTGCTGGTGATTTCCGGCGCTGCCGATGCGGTGACGCCGCCCTCGGGCGGGCTGTTCATCCAGGAGCGTGTGGCCGGTGCCGAATACGCCGAATTCCAGGCCGCGCACCTGTCCAACGTCGAGGTGGGCGAGCCGTTCAGCCGCCGTGTTCTCGACTTCCTGCTGGCCCGCTGAGGAGCTGATTGCCGTGGATGAAAAACAACGTTACGACGCCGGCATGCAGGTGCGTCGCGCGGTGCTGGGCGATGCCCATGTCGACCGCAGCCTGAACAACCTGAGCGAGTTCAACAGCGAGTTCCAGGAGATGATCACCCGGCATGCCTGGGGCGATATCTGGACCCGTCCCGGCTTGCCGCGGCATACCCGCAGTCTGATCACCATCGCCATGCTGATCGGCATGAACCGCAATGAAGAGTTGAAGCTGCACCTGCGCGCCGCGGCCAACAACGGCGTGACCCGCGAGGAGATCAAGGAAGTGCTGATGCAGAGCGCGATCTACTGCGGGATCCCGGCGGCCAATGCGACGTTCCACCTGGCGGAGTCGGTGTGGGATGAGTTGGGGGTCGAGTCCCGCGCCTGAAGGTGTTGTGCGCCTCTGCGCGTAGGAGCGTGGCTTGCCCGCGAAGGACCGCAAAGCGGTCCCCGATGACGCTGTAACTGGGACCGCTTTGCGGTCCTTCGCGGGCAAGCCACGCTCCTACGGGCGGAGGGCCAGCGTCAGATTGCTGCTTTCTTCTGCCGAATCATCACCGGCCCCGCATTGCGCTCCACCGCCGCCTTCAGCTCCGGCCGCAACCCGAGCATGAATGCCAGCTCCGCCACCACGAACAGCGGCCCGACGATCAGCCCGCTGACATCGTCGACGAACGCCGGCTTGCGCCCCTCGTAGTAATGCCCGACGAACTGGATCACCCAGCCGACCACGAACAACCCCAGCCCGGCGCTCAGCCACACCAGGGTGCTCTGCACCGCCAGCGCCGCCCCGGCCCACAGGCAGGCGCCGAGCAGGGCCGACATGATCACGCCCAGGCGCGTATCGAGGCGGAAATAGAACCACGCCGAGGCTAGCGCCACGCCGAACGCCGGCGACAGCCACAGGCCACTCAGGGCAATCCCCGGTCGCGACAGCAGCACGGTCACCGCCAGCACGATCATCGGGATGCCCACGAAGTGCGTGGCGATATTGCGCGGATCACGGTGGTAGCTGGCATATTGACTCAAATGTTCCACGAGGTTTTTCATTGTTATTCCTCCGGTAGGGATGACCCAGCATGCCCCCGCCGATCACTCCACGTCTGTCGCCTGCCCGACAGTCTGCGTTTCGAGGCCCATGGATGAACGAGTCGCACCTCTGGCGTGAACAGTTGCAGCACGGCCACTGGTTCCGCCAGCTCTCACCCGCTCTGCAGGACAGCCTGCTGGCGGCGTCCCGTCCGTGCAGCCTGGCTACCGGCGAGCGTCTGTTCCAGCGCGGCGACCCACCCTGCGGACTGTATGCGGTGCTGTCCGGGGCGATGCGCATCGGCGCGGTCAGCGCGGAGGGCAAGGAGGCGTTGCTGACCCTGGTGGAAGCGCCGCACTGGTTCGGCGAGATCTGCCTGTTCGACGGCCAGCCACGTACCCACGATGCTTTCGCCGAGGGCGCGACCAGTCTGCTCTGGGTGCCGCAGGCGATGCTCCTCGGCTTGCTCGAACGGCATCCGGCGTACTGGCGCGAGTTCGCCCTGCTGATGAGCCACAAGCTGCGCCTGGCCTTCGTCGCCCTGGAACAGCAGAGCCTCAAGGGCGCCGCGCCGCGGGTAGCGTTCCGCCTGTTGCAGATGGCCGCCGGGTACGGCGAGGTGGACGGGGCGCGGCGCGTGCTGCAACTGTCCCAGGAACAGCTGGCCTTGATGCTGTCGCTGTCGCGGCAGACCACCAACCAGATCCTCAAGGCCCTGCAGCAGGATGGCGCGGTACGCCTGGGCTATGGCGAGATCGAGATACTCGATGCCGCGCGGCTGGAAGCGTTGGCGCGCGGCTGAGGCGCGGGCTGATCGAGGCTCACCAGCACCTCGATCATCGCGCGCGCGGCGGGCGACAAACGATAGCCTGCGCGACTGACGATGCCGCAGCGGGCATTCAGGCTTTCCGGGTTCACCGGCAGATTGCGCCAATGCAGTTCCACCAACGCTCCGGCGGCGATTTCGGCGGCGAAGGCCTCCTCCGGGCCGATGCCGATGGCTTCGCTGTCCAGCACCACCTTGAGCAGGGTCGGCAGGTGTTCGGTCTGCACTTGGGGCGAGAAGTCGGTCTTGCCGCTGAGATTGGCCAGCAGCTTGCGCGCGCCGGGCAGGATCTGCGGGGTCGCCAGCGGATACTCGAACAGGTCGTTGGTCGACAGGCTGTCCTTGGCCAGCAGCGGATGCCCGGGACGGCAGAAGAACAGGCCGCGGCGCGGCGTCAGGGGCTGGGTCTGGAAGCTCGGGTCGGCTTCGAAATGGCGGATATCGGCGATGAAGAATTCGATGTCTTCGCGATTGAGGGCGCGGCTGAGGTTTTCCCAGTGATCCACGCTCAGGCGCGTCTGCACCCTGGGATGGGCCTTGACGAAATGGCTCAGCGCCCGTGGCACCAGGTCCGCGGCGGGGGCGGGGCCCGAGCCGAAGTGCAGTTCGCCGGCGTCGAGCTTGGTCATGCGGCGTACCTCGTTGCTCAACTGATTGGCCCCCTGCACCAGGCGCAGGGCATGTTGCAGCACCACCTGGCCTTCGGGGGTGGGGCGCAGGTCCTTGCTGCCACGGTCCACCAGCACGCAGCCGAATTCCTGCTCCAGGCCCTGGATGCTGCGGCTGAACGCCGGCTGGGTGATGCCCATGGCCTCGGCGGCGCGGACGAAGCTGCGGTGGTCGTTGAGCGCGATGAAATAGCGCAGTTGGCGGAGATCCATGGGGGTACCGGAATGCGTTTGGGGACCGCTGCGCGGTCCTTCGCGGGCAAGCCAATTGGCGGGGCACCGCGCATCCCGTAGGAGCTGGCTTGCCTGCGAAGGGCCGCAACGCGGCCCCAGGGAAAACCGGTTTTTTAAAGCCGGGCGCTTATTTCGTCAAAGAATCAATTATTGGATTGATAGCGTTATTTTGCATAAGTCAGAGAAGGCTGATCGGGTAGCTGACGATCACGCGGTTCTCGTCGAACGAGTTGCTGCTGAAGTCGCGGCGCATGTTGGAGTTGCGCCACTTGAAGGTCAGGTTCTTGAAGGTGCCGGACTGGACGGTGTAGGCCAGCTCCGATTCCCGCGCCCATTCCTTGCCGTCGTCCACCGTCGCGGTGTGCACGTTGTCACCCTTGATGTAGCGGTTCATCAGGGTCAGGCCGGGCACGCCGAGCGCGGCGAAGTTGTAGTCGTGACGTACCTGCCAGGAGCGTTCCCTGGCGTTGTCGAAGCTGGAGTTGTAGCTGTCGTTGGCCAGGGTGCCGCCACTGGTGCCGTTGACGCGCATCCACAGGTCGTCGCCGCTGACCTTCTGCAGGCCGACATAGAAGGTGTTGCCGCCGTACCTGGCCGAGAGCATGGCCGAGGCGGTGCGGTTGTCCAGGTCGCCGGCGCGGGCCGAGCCGTCTTCCTTGCCGAGGAAGTAGCCGAGGTTGGCGCCCAGGGTCCAGTCGCCCAGCGGCTGGCTGTGCACCAGGTTGAGGTATTGCTGCTGGTAGATGTCCTTCAGTTGCGCGTTCCACAGGCCGACCAGGGTGCGCTTTTCGTTGAAGGTGAATTCACCGCCGGCGAAGTTGAAGCGGTCGGACTTGAAGGCCGTCTTGCCGTTCATGAACATGTCTTCCATGCTCGCGTCGTTGCGCGGGCTGTTGCCGCGGAACTGGCCGGCGTAGAGGGTCAGGCCGTCGATTTCCTGGGAGGTGACCTGGCCGCCGCGGAAGGTCTGCGGCAGCGAGCGACCGTCGTCGGAACGCAGGATCGGCAGCACTGGCATCCATTCGCCGACCTTGACCTCGGTCTTCGACACCCTGGCCTTCAAGGCCACGCCGAGGCGGCCGAAATCGTCGGCCGGACGACCATCGTCATGCACCGGCAGCAGGTGAGTGCCGGCGGTGCCCTTGCCGCCATCGAGCTTGACCGAGTACAGGCCGAGCACATCGACGCCGAAGCCGACCGTACCCTGGGTGAAGCCGGACTTCGCATCGAGGATGAAGCTCTGCGTCCATTCCTCGGCCTTGCCCTGGGCGTTGGCCGGGTCGACGAAGTTGCGGTTGATGTAGAAGTTGCGCAGGTTCAGCGTGGCCTTGGCGTCCTCGACGAAGCCACCTTCGGCGGCGAGGGCGGGCAGGGCGCAGGTCACAGCGAGAAAGCCGGGAAGCAGGTGTCGTGCGGGGTGCGGAGTGTTCATCGTTGGTGTGTCTCTTGTTTTTATGTAAGGCGAAACGGTCCGCTGCGACTGAAAAGAGTCACAGGGGGCGTTGCGTCTTGGGGGTGTGCTTTGGAAAAAGCGGCAGGAAGATGGTGCGGCGACGAGCGAGGCGGAATCAATTCGTGACAGGCGGAAGTGGGCGATAATCGAACGTTAACTGAATGGTTAGTTCCCCTCTGTAGCGATCACCCCGTAGGAGCGCGGCTTGCCCGCGAAAGGACTGCGCAGCACTCCCTCTTCCGTTCAATGCCGTAATGGGACTGCTACGCAGTCCTTTCGCGGGCAAGCCGCGCTCCTACGAGGAGTCATGCGGCGTACGAGAAGAGTCACGCGGTATACGAAGAGATATGCGGCATAAAAAAGCCCACCGCTAAGGGTGGGCTTTGCATGACAGCCAGATGAATCAGCCTTGCGGCGCATCCACCGCAGCCTGCTGTTGCCGGGCATCGCCGGTGCGCTCGTACCAGCCGCCACCCAGGGCCTTGTACAGGTTCACCTCACTGACCAGCTGCGACAGACGATCGGTGATCAACGACTGCTGCGCGCTGAACAGATTGCGCTGGGCATCGAGGAACACCAGGTTGCTGTCGACGCCGATACGGTAGCGGCGTTCGGCCAGGCGGTAGTAATCCTGGTTGGCGGCGACCAGGTCGCGCTGGGCTTGCAACTGCTCGTTGTAGGTCTGGCGCGCGGCAAGGCCATCGGAGACTTCCTGGAAGGCGGTCTGGATGGTCTTTTCGTACTTGGCGACGTTGATGTCCTTCTGGATCTTCGAGTAATCCAGGCTCGCCTTCAGCGCGCCGGCATTGAAGATCGGCAGGCTGATCTGCGGCTGGAACAACCAGGTCCCGGAACCACCCTTGAACAGACCGTCCATGTCCGGACTCAGGGTCCCGGCGTTGGCGGTCAGGCTGATGCGCGGGAAGAACGCCGCGCGCGCCGCGCCGATATTGGCGTTGGCGGCTTTCAGCAAGTGCTCGGCTTCCATGATGTCGGGACGCCGGGTCAGCAGGTCGGACGGCAGGCCGGCGGGCATTTCCGCCAGCAGGTCGGCGTCCAGCGGCATGGCCGCCGGCAGGTTCACCGGCAGGCCGGCACCGACCAGCAGGGTCAGGCTGTTGAGGTCCTGGGCCACCAGGCGCTGGTACTGCGCCAGCTTGACCCGCGCGCCTTCGACGGCGGTGCGCGCCTGGCTCAGGTCGAGGGCCGAGGCCACGCCGACGTCGCTGCTGCGCTGGGTCAGCTTGTAGCTTTCCTCGTAGGTCTTCAGGGTCTCGCCGGTCAGCTTGAGCAGCGCCTGGTCCGCCTGCCAGGTGAAGTACGCATTGGCGACGCTGGCCACCAGGGCGATCTGCGTCGAGCGGCGTGCCTGTTCACTGGACAGGTAGGTTTCCAGGGCCTGCTCGCTCAGGCTGCGAACCCGGCCGAACAGGTCCAGCTCGTAGGCGCTGACGCCCACGGTGGCCGAATACTGGCTGGAGATCGACGACTGGCCGGTCTGCGACATGTCCGCCGGCAGCCGCTGGCGCGAACCGCTGCCGTTGGCCGAAACCGCCGGGAACAGGTCGGCGCGCTGGATGCGGTACTGCGCGCGGTAGGCGTCGATGTTCAGCGCCGCGACGCGCAGGTCGCGGTTGTTTTCCAGCGAGCCCTGGATCAGTTGCTGCAGCGCCGGGTCATGGAAGAACTGGCGCCAGCCTTGCTCGGCCGCGGCGACCTGGGCCGATTCGGTCGGCGAATACGCCGGGCCTGCCGGCCACTGGGTCGCCACCGGCGACTCGGGGGTCTTGTACTCGGGGATCAGCGAGCATCCACCGAGGATGAACGCGGTGACCGCCAGGGATAACAGGGACTTGGTCATTGCCCAGCCTCATAGCGTGGAGTTTCAGGTGTGACGTCCTTTTCCGGCGCCTTGCTGCCGAACCACGACGACACGCTTACGAAGAACAGCGGTACCCAGAAGATGGCCAGGACCGTCGCGGTGATCATGCCGCCGATCACCCCGGTACCGATGGCGTGCTGGCTGCCCGAGCCCGCGCCGCTGGCAATGGCCAACGGTACCACGCCGAGAATGAACGCCAGCGAGGTCATGATGATCGGCCGCAGACGCATGCGGCAGGCCTCGATCGCCGCGTCGATCAGGCTGCGGCCCTGCTCGTGCAGTTCCTTGGCGAACTCGACGATGAGGATCGCGTTCTTCGCCGCCAGACCGATGGTGGTCAACAGGCCCACCTGGAAGTACACGTCGTTGGACAGCCCGCGCAGGCTGGTGGCCAGCAGCGCACCGATGATCCCCAGCGGTACCACCAGCATCACCGCGATCGGGATCGACCAGCTTTCGTACAGCGCCGCCAGGCAGAGGAACACCATCAGCAGCGACAGGGCGTACAGCGCCGGTGCCTGGGAGCCCGACAGGCGCTCCTCGTAGGACAGGCCGGTCCAGGAGTAGCCGATGCCCTCCGGCAGTTGCGCGGCGATGCGCTCGACTTCGGCCATGGCCTCGCCGGTGCTGTAGCCGGGCGCCGGCGCACCGAGGATTTCCACCGCCTCGACGCCGTTGTAGCGCGACAGCTTCGGCGAGCCGTAGATCCACTCGCCCTTGGCGAAGGCGGAGAACGGCACCATCTCGCCAGCGGCGTTGCGCACGTACCACTTCTGCAGGTCTTCCGGGCTCATCCGCGACGAGGCTTCGCCCTGGATGTAGACCTTCTTGACCCGGCCGCGGTCGATGAAGTCGTTGACGTAGCTGGCGCCGAGGGCGATCGACAGGGTGTTGTTGATGTCGGCGATGGTCACGCCCAGGGCACTGGCGCGTTCGTCGTCGACGGTCAGCTGGTACTGCGGCTCGTCGTTCAGGCCGTTCGGGCGCACCGCGGAGAGGATCTTGCTCTGCGCGGCCATGCCGAGGAACTGGTTGCGCGCTTCCATCAGTTTGTTGTGGCCAACGCCGGCGCGGTCCTGGAGGAACACGTCGAAACCGGTGGCGTTACCCAGTTCGAGTACCGCCGGCGGAGCGAAGGCGAAGACCATCGCGTCGCGGAAGCTGAAGAAGTGCTGCTGGGCACGGGCCGCCAGCTTGAACACGCTGTTCTCGGCCGAGCGCTCGTCCCACGGCTTGAGCATGATGAAGGCCATGCCCGAGCTCTGGCCGCGGCCGGCGAAGTTGAAGCCGGTCACGGTGAACACCGAGGCCACGGTATCGGCTTCCTTGTCCAGCAGGTACTCGCGCATCTGGTCGACCACCACCTGGGTGCGCTCGGCACTGGAACCGGCCGGGGTCTGCACCTGGGCGAAGAGTACGCCCTGGTCTTCTTCCGGCAGGAACGCGGTGGGGATGCGGGTGAACAGCCAGATCATGCCGACCACGATCAGCAGGTAGGCCAGCAGGTACGGCGCCTTGTGCCGGACGATGTTGCCCACGCCGCGCTCGTAGCTCTGCACGCTGCGGTCGAAGTTGCGGTTGAACCAGCCGAAGAAGCCGCGTTTGGCGGTGTGGTGCTCGCCCTGCTTGAGCGGTTTGAGCATGGTCGCGCACAGCGCCGGGGTGAAGATCAGCGCCACCAGTACCGACAGGGCCATGGCCGAGACGATGGTGATGGAGAACTGCTTGTAGATCACCCCGGTGGAGCCGCCGAAGAACGCCATCGGCAGCAGTACCGCCGAGAGCACCAGGGCGATACCGACCAGGGCGCCCTGGATCTGGCCCATGGATTTCTTGGTCGCTTCCTTGGGTGACAGGCCCTCTTCGGACATCACCCGCTCGACGTTCTCCACCACGACGATGGCGTCGTCCACCAGCAGGCCGATGGCCAGGACCATGCCGAACATGGTCAGGGTGTTGATGCTGAAGCCGGCTGCCGCGAGGATGCCGAAGGTGCCGAGCAATACCACCGGCACCGTCATGGTGGTGATCACCGTGGCGCGGAAGTTCTGCAGGAACAGGTACATCACCAGGAACACCAGGACGATCGCTTCGATCAGGGTGTGGATCACGCCGCTGATGGACTCGGTCACCACCGGGGTGGTGTCGTACGGGAAGACCGCCTTCATGCCTGGCGGGAAGAACGGTTCCAGGTCGGAGATGGTCTTGCGCAGCGCCTTGGCGGTATCCAGGGCGTTGGCGCCGGTGGCCAGTTTCACCGCCAGGCCGGAGGCCGGCTTGCCGTTGAACTGGGCGCTGACCGCGTAGTTTTCACCGCCCAGCGCGACCCGGGCGACATCGCCCAGACGCACCTGCGAGCCGTCCCGGTTGACCTTGAGCAGGATCTTCTCGAACTGCTCGGCGGTCTGCAGGCGGGTCTTGCCGATGATGGTGGCGTTGAGTTGCTGGCCGGGCAGGGCGGGCAGGCCGCCGAGCTGGCCGGACGACACCTGGACGTTCTGCGCGGCGACCGCGGTCTTCACGTCGACCGGGGTCAGCTGGTACTTGTTCAGCCTGGCCGGGTCGAGCCAGATGCGCATCGCGTACTGGGCGCCGAAGACCTGGAAGTCACCGACACCGGCGGTCCGCGAAATCGGGTCCTGCATGTTGGAGACGATGTAGTTGGCCAGGTCGTCCTTGGTCATGCTGCCGTCTTCCGACACCAGGCCGATCACCAGCAGGAAGTTCTTCACCGCCTTGGTCACGCGGATACCCTGCTGCTGCACTTCTTGCGGCAGCAGCGGGGTGGCCAGGTTCAGCTTGTTCTGCACCTGGACCTGGGCGGTATCGGGGTTGGTCCCCTGCTCGAAGGTCGCGGTGATGGTCATGCTGCCGTCGGAGTTGCTCTCCGACGACACATAACGCAGGTTGTCGATACCGTTGAGCTGCTGCTCGATCACCTGGACCACGGTGTCCTGCACGGTCTGCGCCGAGGCGCCCGGGTAGGTCACGGCGATGGCGATCGCCGGCGGGGCGATGCTCGGGTACTGGTTGATCGGCAACTTGAGGATCGACAGCGCCCCGACCAGCATGATCACCAGGGCGATCACCCAGGCGAAGATCGGGCGATCGATAAAGAATCTCGACATGGTTTACTCCCCTTTGGCCCCTGCGCTCGCGGCACTGGCCTGGGTTGGCTGGACAGGCTTGACGTTGGTCGCTTCGCTGACCTTCACCTCGACGCCTGGCTTGACGAACTGCAGGCCTTCGGTGATCAGACGGTCACCGGCACTCAGGCCTTCCTCGATCAGCCAGTCGTTGCCGACGGTGCGGCTGGCCTTGAGCTGACGCAGTTCGACCTTGTTCTCCTGGTTGACCACCAGGGCGGTGGCCTCGCCCTTGAGGTCGCGGGTCACGCCTTGTTGCGGGGCGAGGATCGCGGTCTCGTTGATGCCGTTGTTCAGGCGGGCGTGGACGAACATGCCGGGCAGCAGGTTGTGTTCCGGGTTGGGGAACACGGCGCGCAGGGTCACCGAACCGGTGGTCTGGTCGACCGACACTTCGGAGAACTCCAGGCGACCTTCCTGGGCATAGGTGCTGCCGTCTTCCAGCTTCAGGGTGACCTTGGCCGCGTTGTCGCCGACCTTCTGCAGCCTGCCGCTTTCCAGCTCGCGACGCAGTTTCAGCAGTTCGGCGGAAGATTGCGTGACGTCGACGTAGATCGGGTCGAGCTGCTGGATCACCGCCATGGCGGTGGCCTGGCCGTTGCTGACCAGCGCGCCCTCGGTGACGTTGGAGCGCCCGATCCGGCCACTCAGCGGGGCGAGGACCTTGGTGTAGCGCAGGTCGATCTCGGCGCTCTTCAGCGAGGCTTCAGCCTGCAAACGTTTGGCCTGGGCATCGTCGTATTCCTGGCGGCTTACCGCCTGCTCGTTCACCAGCTGCTTGTAGCGGTCGGACAGCGAGCGGGTGGACTGCAGGTTGGCCTTGGCGCTGGCCAGGGTCGCCTCGTACACCGACGGGTCGATCTGGTACAGCTGCTGGCCTTCCTTCACATCGCTGCCTTCCTTGAACAGGCGCTTGAGAATGATGCCGTTGACCTGCGGACGGACTTCCGCCACCCGGTAGGCGATGGTGCGCCCCGGCAGGTCGGAAACGAGGGTATAGGGTTGGGCCTGGAGGGTTACGACGCCGACCTGAGGAGCATGCGCCACGGGCGCCGCTTCTTCCTTTTTACAGCCGCTGAGCAGTGTTGCCAGGGCGACGGCGGATACCAGAGCGGTAACAGCTGGCTTGAATTGCATGAAGATCCTCGGGTCAGAAAGAGCTGAAGACGCTCAAGAGTAATGGAAAACGGGTTGTCGGAAATATTACTTCCGGCTGGATAAGTAGCTTGCTAAGGAATATACTTACATTCATGCTTGTTTGTAAACACCCGCTACCTTGACCTGCGAATCCAGCAAGGCGCGAACCCCGAACTTCCGGAACGCGGCCACACTCCGCCGCACCGGCTCAGAAGCCGCTCGCCCGATGCAGGTGCGCGGCCCCTTGATGAGGTTGCACTGCCATGGTCCGTCGAACCAAAGAGGAAGCACAGGAAACCCGGAACCAGATCCTCGAAGCCGCGGAAAAAGCCTTCTACAAACGTGGGATCGCACGTACCACCCTGGCGGATATCGCCGAGCTGGCCGGGGTCACCCGCGGTGCGATCTACTGGCATTTCGACAATAAGGCCGAGCTGGTGCAGGCCCTGCTCGACAGCCTGCAGGAGCCCCTGGATGCCCTGGCCCGAGCCAGCGAAAGCGAGGACGAACTCGACCCGCTGGGGTGCATGCGCAAACTGCTGGTGCAACTGATGCACCAGATGGCCAGCGACCCCAAGACGCGCCGTATCAATGAAATCCTCCATCACAAATGTGAATTCACCGATGAGATGTGCGAGATCCGCGTGCAGCGGCAGAACGCGGTGATCGACTGCCACGAGCGCATCACCTGTACGCTGGGCAACGCCATCAAGCGTGGCCAGTTGCCTGCGGACACCGATCCGCAGCGTGCGGCGCTGGCACTGTTCGTCTACATCGACGGACTGATCCGGCGCTGGCTGCTGCTGCCGGACAGCTTCGACCTGTTCGAGGACGCCGAGCGCTGGGTCGATACCGGGCTGGACATGCTGCGCTTGAGCCCCTCCCTGCGCAATTGAGGTTTTGTGAGCAATTGTGAAGCCTTGTGTTCGCAATTGCCTTGAGTTGTGTCAGACGTCGGCCTGGTCAAGAATCAGACCGACGTCTTCATTATGTAGGCCAAGCGCCGTCTAAATGCTTAGCTGGCTAATTAAATTTTCTTCATCGAGTCCGGACATGACTGCGCAGAACCCGACACTGAAAGGCGCCGATCAACCGTTGCGGGGGATCGCCCTGATCTGTCTGGCGGTGCTGCTGTTCGCCAGCCACGACGCGCTGTCCAAGTACCTCTCGGGTTTCTACGCCATCGTCATGGTGGTGTGGGCGCGCTACGTGGTGCATACCCTGCTGATGCTGGTGGTGTTCGTGCCGCGGACCGGGCTCTCGGCGGTGGTGCGCACGCGCCGGCCGCTGCTGCAACTGGCGCGGGCGCTGTGCCTGATCGGCACCAGCCTGCTGTTCACCACCGGCCTGCGCTATATCCCCCTGGCCGAGGCCACGGCGGTGAACTTCCTCGCGCCGCTGATGGTGACCGCGCTGTCGGTGCCCCTGCTCGGCGAGCGTGTGACCCGCAGCCAATGGCTCGCGGTGTCGGCGGGCTTCATCGGCGTGCTGATCGTGATCCGTCCCGGCGGGGCGCTGTTCACCCCGGCGATCCTGCTGCCGCTGGGCTCGGCGTTGTGCTTCGGCTGCTACCAGTTGCTGACGCGCAAGCTCAGCACCACCGACAGCCCGACCACCAGCAACTTTCTCACCGGGATCCTCAACAGCCTGATCATGACGGCCCTGGTGCCGTTCTTCTGGAGCGTGCCGAGTTTCACCCATGCTTTGTTCATGCTCGGCCTGGGGACCTGCGGCATGCTCGGCCACATGCTCCTGACCTCGGCCTTCAAGCATGCCGCGCCGGCCCTGCTGGCGCCGTTCAGCTACGGCCAGATCCTCTTCGCCGGGATGTTCGGCTACCTGATCTTCGACCACAGCCCGGATGCCTTCGGCGTGGTCGGGATCGCCATCATCTGCTTCAGCGGCCTGGCCGTGGCCTGGGTGCAGCGGCGGCGCTGATCAGTGCCCGCGCAGCTCGCGGTTGGGTAGGGCGAGCGCCGCGGCCAGGCCCAGCAGCGAGATCGACGCACTGCCCAGCAGCAGGTTGCGGAAGGTCACCGACAGCTCGGCCTGCACCTGCAGGCTCGCCTCGCCGGCGCGCAGGCTGCCGAGCAGGGCCTCGCCGGCCAGGGCGTAGCCGCCGTCCTGCAGCATCGCCAGCAACAAGGCCGACATCAGGGCCACGCCCACCGCGCCGCCGAGTGAGCGGAACAGGTTGGTGGTGCTGGTGGCCACGCCGATGTCCCTGGGCTGCACCGCGCTCTGCGCCGCCACCAGCGAGGTGGGGAACTGGGCGCCGCTGGCGATGCCGGTGAGCAGCATGAACAGGCCGCTGAGCAGCGTCGAGGTGGGCGGGCTCAGGGCCATGCCGACGATGGCCAGCGGCATCAGCGTGCTGCCGAAGAGAATCTGCGGCTTGAAGCGCCCGGTCAGGTTGGTCAGGCGTCCCGCGCAATAGGCGCCGATCGGCAGGCCCATGGCCAGCGGCAACAGGTGCAGGGCGGCGCTGTCGGCCCCGGCGCCGGTGATGCTCTGGTAGCGCAGCGGCATCAGCATGGTCAGGGAGATGGCCTGGAAGCTGGTGAAGAAGATCGCGCACCAGCACAGCACGGCGACGCGGTTGCCGAACAGCTTGAGTGGCAGCAGCGGTTCCGGCGCGCGGCGTTCATGCAGGACGAACAGGCTCAGGCCGAACACCGCGGCCGCCAGCAGCGCCAGTACCGCCTCGCTGTGCCAGGCATGGCCCTGGCCGATCAGGGTGATGGCCAGGAGCAGGGCGCTGAGGCCGAGGATCAGCAGCAGGGCGCCGGGATAGTCCACCTTCGCTTGCCGCTGCGGCGTCGCCAGGCCGCGCAGGCTGTTGCGTGTCACCCACCAGGCGGTCAGGCCCAGCGGCAGGTTGAGCCAGAACACCCAGCGCCACGACAGGTACTCGGTCAGCAGCCCGCCGAGCACCGGCCCGGTGACGCTGGCGGCGGCATACATGCTGCTGAAATAGCCCTGGTAGCGCCCGCGTTCCCGTGGCGCGACCAGGTCGCCGAGGATCGCCTGGCTGACCGAGACCATGCCGCCGGCGCCGATGCCCTGGACCACCCGGGCCAGCACCAGTTGCTCCATGTTCTGGGCCATGGCGCAGAACACCGAGGCGAGGGTGAAGATCGCCGTGCCGCTGAGGATCATGCGCCGCCGGCCGTAGAGATCGCCGAGCTTGCCGTAGATCGGCGTGGCCACGGTCATGGCCACCATGTAGCCGGAAATCACCCAGGCCAGCAGGCCGACATCGTTGAACTGCGCGGAGATCGCCGGCATCGACACGGCGATGATGGTCTGGTCGAGGGCACCGAGGAAAATCGCCAGCATCAGGGCGGCGAGGACGGTGCGGATGGCGGGTTGCGGTGGGGTGTTGGGTAGGGTCACGGTGGGGCTCGGCTCATGGCCGATCGGGACCGCGTTGCGGCCCTTCGCGGGCAAGCCACGCTCCTACGCAAGAATCGTATCAAGCCGTAGGCGCGTGGCTTGCCCGCGAAGGGCCGCAACGCGGTCCCTCGGCTGTCTTGAATAGTATGTCCGAGTGTAACCAATAGCTTGCTAAGAGTCTCGCTGGCCTACCTCAGCGCACTCAGCGTCGCCGTATGCGGCACGCAATGCGCCAGCGAACAACTGGCCGCCGACCATGGCTGATTGCGCGCCTGCTCGACTCGCCAGGCGGCGGTCGCGTAGAGCCCCATGACGGCGGCGATGGCGCAGACGATGGCGCATTTCCTGGATTTGACACCCATGATGCTGACCTCCGGCAACCCACACATACAGTTACAAGGATAGTCCAGCACCTGTGCGACCGCTCAGGGCAGGTCGCGGTCCCACACCGGTGGGTCGCTGAAGCGCTCGGCGAGGAAGTCCAGCATGCTGCGCAGGGTCGCTGGCATGTGCTTGCGCGAGGTGTACACCGCATTGAGGTTGAGCGTCCTCGGCCTGGCTTCGGGCAGCAGGCGGACCAGCTCGCCGCTGCGCAGCGGGCCATGAGCCAGGTAGGTCGGCAGCATGGCGATCCCGGCGCCGGCCAGGGTCGCCTGCTGCAGGGTCAGCGCTTCGTTGGCGCTGATGTTGCCGTGGATCGGCACCGACACGCTTTCGCCATCCACCTCGAAATGCCAGAGGCTGTGGCCGAAATAGGAATGGGTCAGGCAGTTGTGCTGGCTGAGCTCCTGCACCACCCGCGGCGCCGGATGCTCGCGCAGGTACGCGGGCGCTGCGCAGATCACTGAATGACACAGGCTCAGGCGCCGGGCGATCAGGTTCGGGTCGATATCGTTGCTGGTGCGGATCGCCAGGTCGATGCGCTCGTCCACCAGGTTGACGGTGCGATCGAGCATCTGCAGGTCGACCTTCACTTGCGGATAGCGCCGCACGTACTCGGCAATCGCGTCCACCAGTTGCGCCTGGCCGAACGAGGTACTGACGCTGATGCGCAACTCGCCGCGCGGTGCCTGGTCCGGCGTGCTCACCGCTGCCTGCAGGTCGCCGGCCAGCTCCAGCATCTGCCGGCAGCGTGGCAGGGTCTCCTTGCCGGCGGCGGTCAGGCTCAGCTTGCGCGTGGTGCGTTGCATCAGGCGCGCGCCGACCCAGTTCTCGAGGTCGGCCAGATAGCGGGAAATCACCGGACGCGACAGGTCCAGGTGATCGGCGGCAGCGGACTGGCTGCCGAGGTCGACCACGGTGACGAAGACCCGCATGGCGGTAAGACGGTCCATGGATATGTCCGATTTCAGAAACAAACTATGTCGAAGCATCGCATTTTTTGCTGCGAATCGTGCAACTAAGCTGTGGGACATCAACTTGCACAGGATTCCGCGATGCTTCGTCTTCTCTCTCCGCGCCGTTTGCTGCCGGCCCTGTTGGCCCTGCTCTGGTTCACCCGTGCCGTGGCCGCCGAGGCGCCGCTGCAACTGACGGTCTACAACCCGGGCACTGACGCGCTGTTCCCGGTCACCTCGGTGATCGTCAGCGGCGCCCATGACGCCATCCTCATCGATGCCCAGTTCGGCAAGGCCCAGGCCGAGCAGGTCGTGGCCCGGCTCAAGGCCAGCGGCAAGAAACTGACCACGATCTACATCAGCCACGGCGACCCGGACTACTACTTCGCCCTCGACACCGTGCTGCGCGCCTTCCCTGGCGTGCGGGTGGTCGCCTCGCCGCCGACCGTCGAGCACATCAGGCAGACCATGGACGCCAAGCTCGCCTATTGGGGCCCGCAGATGGGCGCCGACAAGCCACAGCGCCTGGTGCTGCCGCAGGTGCTGGAGGGTGACCGGCTGATGCTCGAAGGCCAGGTGCTGCAGGTGGTCGGTCTCGACGGCCCGCAGCCGGACCGCAGCTTCGTGTGGATTCCGTCGCTCAAGGCGGTGGTCGGCGGCATCCTCGTCGCGGAAAACCAGCACGTATGGATGGCCGACACCCAGACCGCGCAATCCCATGCCGACTGGCTGGCCGGCCTGGCCCGGATCGAGCGCCTGGAGCCGCAGGTGGTGGTCCCGGGGCATTACCTGGGCCAGCGCAGCGGTTCGCTGGAAGCGGTGCGTTTTACCGGCAACTACATCCGTGCCTTCGATGAGGAAACCGCCCGTGCGGTCAATGCCGACGCGCTCATCGCGGCGATGAAGAAACGTTACCCGGGCCTGGGCGAGGAAAGCTCGCTGGAGCTGAGTGCCAAGGTCGCCAAGGGCGAAATGCAGTGGTAAGTCGTTCAATCTGATCGGAGGTTTTTCATGAGCAAGATCGCAATCATCGGCGCCACCGGCCGTGCCGGCAGCCAGTTGCTGGAAGAGGCCCTGCGCCGCGGTCACAGCGTCACCGCCATCGCTCGCAATCCGGCGGCGCTGCAAGGTCGTGCCGGGGTCACCCCTGTCGCGCTGGACATCCAGGATGGCGCCGCGCTGCAACAGGCCTTGAGCGGGCAGGACGTAGTGCTGAGTGCCGCGCATTTCTCCGGCATTCCCGCCGAAACCCTGCTGGGCCCGGCGAAGCGGGCCGGGGTCAAGCGCGTGCTGGTGGTGGGCGGGGCGGGCAGCCTGTTGCTGCCGGACGCCTCGCGGGTGATCGACAGCCCGGACTTTCCCGCGGCCTACAAGGCCGAGGCCAGCGCGGGCGCGGTCTACCTCGACACCCTGCGCCAGGAGAAGGAACTGGACTGGACCTTCCTTTCGCCGTCGGCGGAGTTCGTCGAAGGACCGCGCACCGGCCAGTACCGCCTGGGCCAGGATCACCTGCTGATCGGCGCGGATGGCAGGAGCTGGATCACCTTCGCCGACTACGCGATTGCCTTGCTGGATGAGGTGGAGCAGCCGGCGCATTCGCGGCAGCGGTTTACTGTCGGCTATTGAGTCGTCGGCCCTGCGAAGGGCCTGGAACTGGCTTGCCCGCGGAGGGCCTGTAGGAGCGTGGCTTGTCGTGTGACGAACCACCGCGAAAGGACCGCGTAGCGGTCCCGATAGGGGTGAGGTCTGGGACCGCTGGCGGTCCTTTCGCAGGCAAGCCAGCTCCTACGTGTCTTTCGCAGGCAAGCCACGTTCCTACAGGTCGATGTCAGCGCCTTTGCGCCTGTCCCTCCAACCATTCCATCAACTCCAGCAACCCCGTCCCCGCCACCTTCCCCGGCACCACCAGGTAATACGCCTTCCCCGTCGCCACCTTGAGCCCGAACGGCATCACCAGGCGCCCACTGGCCAGGTCCTCGCCGATCAGCGCCCAGTCGCCGATCGCCACCCCGGTGCCCTGCGAGGCCATGGCCATCGCCATGTCCAGGGTCTCGAAATGCTGGCGCGTGCCCTGGATCTCCAGGCCACTGCCCGCCGCTTCCAGCCAGGTCTGCCAGTCCCGCTCGTCCCGCGCCGGATGCAGGAGCATCTGCCCGTGCAGGTCCGCCACCTCGCGCAACGCGGCCTTGCCCGCCAGCAACTGCGGCGAACAGACCGGCGTCAGTTGCTCGTCGAACAGCTTCAGCGCCTGTGTCCCAGGCTCCGGCTCGGCGCCATAGACCACCGCCGCATCGAAGCCCTCGCGGCGAAAATCCACGCCGTGCTGGATGGTGGTGGTCAATTCCACCGGCACGTCCGGGCGCAACGCCTGCCATTCCATCAGCCGTGGCAGCAGCCAGCGCATCACGCAGGTCGGCGCCTTGAGCTGCAAGGTGCTGTGCGGCGCGCCGATCTGCTGCACGCCGTCCTCGAGCAGGGCGAATACCTGCTGCACCCGCGGCAGCCACTCCTGACCTTCGCGGGTCAGGCCCAGGCCGCGGGCCTGGCGGATGAACAGGGGGTAGCCAAGGTGTTCTTCCAGACCGGCGATCTGGCGGCTGACGGCCCCCTGGGTCAGGTGCAGCTGCTGCGCCGCGCGGGTGAAATTGCAGCACTGGGCGGTGATCAGGAAGGTGTGCAGGGCGGGGAGGGGCGGGAGTCGTTTCATCTTTGGTAAGCCATGACTTGGACGCATGGCTAGTATGAGGAACTTTGCATTGTGCCGGTAGCCGCCCGGCGGTCCAATGAAGTCCTTGTTCCAAATACAGACAACAGGCGACAGAACATGGCGACTTGCGGCGAAGTGCTGGTAAAACTCCTCGAAAACTACGGTGTCGACCATGTGTTCGGCATCCCCGGCGTGCACACCGTCGAGCTCTACCGCGGCCTTGCCTCGTCCAGCATCCGCCACATCACCCCACGCCACGAGCAAGGCGCCGGCTTCATGGCTGACGGCTATGCGCGTACCCGCGGCAAGCCGGGGGTGTGCTTCATCATCACCGGCCCCGGCATGACCAACATCACCACCGCCATGGGCCAGGCCTACGCCGACTCGATCCCGATGCTGGTGATCTCCAGCGTGCAGTCGCGCAACGCCCTGGGCGGCGGTCGCGGCAAGCTGCATGAGCTGCCGAACCAGAGCGAGCTGGTGTCCGGAGTCGCCGCCTTCTCCCACACCCTGATGAGCGCCGACGACCTGCCGGCGGTGCTGGCGCGCGCCTTCGCTGTGTTCGATGGTGCTCGTCCGCGCCCGGTGCATATCGAGATTCCCCTGGACGTGATCGTCGAGGACGCCGACCACCTGCTGGGCAGCGAGCCGGTACGGGTCGATCGCGCCGGTGCGGCGTCGGCGCCGGTGGCGAAGATGGCCGCCGTGCTGGCCACCGCCCAGCGTCCGCTGATCCTCGCCGGTGGCGGGGCGATCGCCGCCAGCGCCTCGCTGACCCTGCTGGCCGAATACCTGCAGGCCCCCACCGCGCTGACCATCAACGCCAAGGGCATGCTGCCGTCCCACCACCCGCTGCTGATCGGCTCGACCCAGTCGCTGGTCGCCACCCGCGAGCTGGTGCGCGAGGCCGATGTGGTCCTGGCGATCGGCACCGAACTGGCCGAGACCGACTACGACGTCACCTTCAAGGGCGGTTTCGAGATTCCCGGGACCCTGCTGCGCATCGACATCGATCCGGACCAGACCGTGCGCAACTATCCGCCGAAGCTGGCCCTGGTCGCCGATGCCGGCGAGGCCAGCGATGCGCTGCTGCAGGCGCTCGCCGAGCAGCCGGCGCCGGTGCGGGCTGATGGCTGGGGCGAGGCCCGCGCCGCGCGCCTGCGGGAAACCCTGGCCAGCCAGTGGGATGCCACGGCCAAGGCCCAGACCCTGTTCCTCGAAAGCATTCTCGAAGTGCTGCCGGACGCCGTGCTGGTGGGCGATTCGACCCAGCCGGTGTACACCGGCAACCTCACCCTGGACCTGGACCAGCCGCGTCGCTGGTTCAACGCTTCCACCGGCTACGGCACCCTCGGCTACGCCCTGCCGGCCGCCATGGGCGCCTGGCTGGGCAGCGCGGCGAACCCGGCGCAGCGGCTGCCGGTGGTGTGCCTGATCGGTGACGGCGGCATCCAGTTCACCCTGCCCGAACTGGCCAGCGCGGTGGAGGCGCAGGTGCCGCTGATCGTCCTGCTGTGGAACAACCAGGGCTACGAAGAGATCAAGCGCTACATGGTCAACCGGGCCATCGAGCCGGTGGGTGTGGACATCCACACGCCGGACTTCGTCACCATCGCCAAGGGCTTTGGCTGCGTGGCCGAGGTGGCGAATGACGTGGCGGCACTGCAGGCGGCGCTGGTCGCGGCTGCCGCTCGCCAGGGCCCGACCCTGATCGAGATCGACCAGCGGCGCTGGAGCGAAGCCGTCCTGGCCTAGATCGCGTTGCGCAGGCGCGCCATGTCCCGCAAGGGCGGCGCGCCGTACAGCCGGCTGTATTCGCGGCTGAACTGCGACGGGCTCTCGTAGCCCACCCGATAACCCGCAACCGCTGCCTCCAGTCCGTCGTTGAGCATCAGCCGCCGGGCCTCCTGGAGGCGCAGCTGTTTCTGGTACTGCAAGGGGCTCATCGAGGTCACCGCCTTGAAGCGGTGATGCAGGGCCGAAGCGCTGAGGTTCACTTCCCGGGCCAGGTCCTCGATGCGCAGCGGTTTGTTGAAGTGATCGTTGAGCCACTGGATGGCCTGGCAGACGCGATGGGTCTGGCTGTTGGCCATGGCGATTTCGTACAGGCGATATCCCTGTTGCCCACGCAGCAGGCGGTAGAGGATTTCCCGGCGGATCAGCGGCGCAAGCACAGGGATGTCTTTCGGTGTGTCCAGCAGGCGGATCAGGCGCAGCAGGGCATCGATCAGGGCAACGTCCACGCGCTCGACATACAGCCCGCGCCCGGAGGCGCTGGGAACGCCCATCGGGCCGGCATCGGCGATCAGGTTGTTGATTTCCGCCGGGTCGATATCCAGGCGAATGCCCAGGCTCGGGTTCTCCGGGCTGGCGTCGAGGTACACGCCGCTGATCGGCATCGCCACCGACACCACCATGTAATGCAGCGGGTCGTAGACATAGCGCTCGTCGCCCAGGTGCACCGCCTTGCTGCCCTGGGCGAGGATGCACAGGGCCGGCTGCGCCAGGGCTGGCATCGAGCGGATGTTCTCCTCGTGGATCACCAGGCACAGGTCCTTGATCGCCGACGGCTCGCCGGGCACGGCGGCGGCGTGCCGACGCACCAGGTCGGCCAGTTCCTGGCGCCTGGATTCGAGGGCGGGATCGAGCGGTTCGGAGTCTGACATGGAGAAGGTTCCTCGGCGGCTTGTCGCAGCATAGGTTTGGGCAAGTCCGGACGCTAGCCGAAAGCTGTCGGTTTCTTGCACGATCCTGCTGACGGCTGCCGTCTGTCGGCAAATTCAAGCGATTGCGTGTGCCTGAAGGCGAGCCTGCGGAGTGTGCGTCGGCGCGGGCCTGATCGCCAGCCTGCACGGCCTGCCATGCAGGATCAGGCAATCCACCGACAGCATCCGCCTAACGCCGGCTGACGCCCGTGGGTAATCTTGGTTACCTGGCAGTTTCCCTCTGGCCCGTTACAGGAGCACCGCACATGACGCCATCGCAACCGGTCAGCCATCTTTCCTTCGTGCGCGCCTGCGCGGGCCGTTCCGCCGAGCTGGGCGAGCGTCTTGCGCAACTGCTCGAACCCTGCCGCGGCACGCCGGGTTGCCTGGGTTTCAGCCTGCAGCGCTCGACCTGCGACGCCGACCTGTGGCTGCTCAGCAGCCAGTGGCGCGACCAGGCGGCGATGTGCGGTTACTTCAATTCGCCGAACCTGCAGGTGTTCGGCGAGCTGGTCCAGGCGCGGGTGCTGGAGAGTCTCGATCTGCACACCTTCAGCGACCCCGGCGTAGAATGAGCGCCTTTTTCCAATCGATGTGGATGTAACCGGCATGGCGCGCAGAGTATTCGTGGGTTTCGAAGCGGTATCGGCAGTGGTTCCCGGCGAAGGCGGCTACAGCGCCGCGATCGCCGTGAAGGGCCTGGGCGCCACTGGTGCGCCGCATTTTCACAAGGTGCTGCCGGGGCAGATCTTCAAGACCGCCGCGGCCGCCGACGAAGCGGCCAGTGCCGAGCTGGAGCGCCTGAGCGGCGTCAGCGCCGACGCCGAGCTGGTCTGGTAGGCGCTCAGACCTGCGGGCGGGCCATCTTGAACAGGTTGCCCAGCTCGAAATAATCCGCCGGTCCGCCACCGCGCAGGATCGGCTGCGCCGCGGCGGTGTCGTAGATGCCGTCCTTGAGCAGATGCTCGGCGATATGCACCGCCACCACTTCCCCCAGGATCAGCCAGCTCGGCACCAACTGCTGGTCGGCGCGCTGCAGCTGGATGATCTGGCTCACCTTGCATTCGAACGACACCGGGCTTTCCTGCACCCGCGGTACCGCGATCACCCGCGACGGCGCCGCGGTCAGTTGGCTCAGGGCGAACTCGTCGACCTCCGGCGGCACTGCCGCGCAGCTCTGGTTCATCGCTTCGGCCAGGGGCCGGGTCGCCAGGTTCCAGGCGAATTCGCCGGTCTGCTCGATGTTGTTCAGGCTGTCTTTGCGCCCGACGCTGCAGAAGCCGACGATCGGCGGAATGTAGTTGAAGGCGTTGAAGAAGCTGTAGGGCGCGAGGTTCAGGCGGCCGTCGGCGTCCTGGGAGGAGATCCAGCCGATCGGGCGCGGGCCGACGATGGCATTGAACGGATCATGGGGCAGGCCATGGCCTTGTGCGGGTTCGTAGTAGTACATCGAGCAGGCCTTGTGGGCTGGAACACGGAAGGAAGTGCCTAGTGTGCCAAGAGCGCCGGCCCCTGAAAACGATTAAGCCCGGCCGGAGCCGGGCAGTGGAAGGAAACGCCGTGCGTCTCAGCTGAAGCGATGGGCCTGGGTGCGGTCGAAGCCATCGGCGGCGAATTTGGCGCCGTTGGTGCGATCGAAACCGTCTTCGGCGAATTTGGCGCCGTGGGTGCGATCGAAACCGTCTTCGGCGAATTTGGCGCCGTGGGTGCGATCGAAGCCGTCTTCGGCGAATTTGGCGCCGTGGGTGCGATCGAAGCCGTCTTCGGCAAATTTGGCGGCGCCGGTGCGATCGAAGCCATCTTCGGCAACGGCGGCGGCCTGGGCTTGCGGGTGGTTGAAGTTGTGGCTGCCGGTGCGGTCGAAACCGTCGGCGGCGAAAGCGTTGGCGGTCAGAACCGAGAAGGCCAGGGTCAGGATCAGTTTGCTTTTCATGGTGGTTGCTCCGGGGTAGTGAGTAGGGTTGCTTGTTTCCATGGGTTTGATGCTACGCCGATTAATCTGATTAAAAAGCGCAAAAAATAGGCTATTTAAATCGGTTAATTCGATGTGATGCTCGGTCCAGGAAAAGATGAAACCTTTTTCACCCATGTTTTTTTTATGTGTTGCCTACCCATTTTTCATGGGCGCTTGAGCAGTCTTCGCGGCATCTGCCACTGGAGGCCTCAGCCGATGAACAAACTTCCGCAAATCACCCTGGCGTTCTGGATCATGAAGATCTGCGCCACTACCCTCGGCGAAACCGCCGGTGATCTCCTGTCGATGACCCTCGATGTCGGCTACGCGATGAGTTCGGTGATCCTGCTCAGCCTGTTCCTGGTCACCTTGCTGGCGCAGTTGATGGCGCGCCGGCACCATCCGGCGCTGTACTGGCTGGTGATCCTTTCCACCAGTACCGCGGGCACCACCATGTCCGACTTCATGGACCGCACCCTGGGCCTTGGCTACGCCACCGGTTCGGCGATCCTCATCGGCATTCTCCTGCTGACCTTCGCCCTCTGGCGCCTGAGCGGCGATCCGCTCAACGTCAACAACATCAGCAGCCGGCGCAGTGAGTTGTTCTACTGGGTGGCGATCCTGTTCTCCAACACCCTGGGCACGGCGCTGGGCGACTATCTGGCGGACGATTCCGGGCTGGGCTTCGCGGGGGGAGCACTGCTGATCGGCGCGGCCATCTGCGTGGTGGTGCTGGCGCGCTACCTGACGCGGATTTCGCCCGTGCTGCTGTTCTGGATCGCGTTCGTCCTGACGCGGCCGTTCGGCGCGACCCTGGGGGACTTCCTGACCAAGCCATATGCGAAGGGCGGGCTGGATTTCGGCACCGTGGGTTCATCGGCGGTGCTGGGCGGGGTGTTGCTGGTGATGGTGGGGATGGCGTACTGGTTCGATCGGCAGCGTAACCAGCAGCAGGCGGCGTTGGTGCGGATTTCCTGATCGATCCTGTTGGGGCCGCTTTGCGGCCCTTCGCGGGCAAGCCACGCTCCTACGGGCTGTCCGCGCAAGCCGCCGTAGGAGCGTGGTTTGCGCGGACGTCCGTAGGCGCGTGGCTTGCCCGCGAAGGCCTGCGCAGCAGGCCCTGATGGATCAGTCAGTCACGATCCGCGAGTGCTTCTGCGTGTCCTTCATGAACACATACACCAGCAGGGAAATGGCGATACAGCCGGTGACGTACCAGTAGTAGCCGGTCTCCATGCCATTGCTCTTGAACCACAGCGCCACGTATTCAGCGGTGCCGCCGAAGATCGATACGGTCAGCGCGTACGGCAGGCCCACGCCCAGGGCGCGGATCTCGGTGGGGAACAGCTCGGCCTTGACCACGGCGTTGATCGAGGTGTAGCCGCTGACGATGATCAGCGCCGCCATGATCAGGAAGAACGCGCCCCACCAGCTCTGCACGGTGTGCAGGGTGGAGAGGATCGGCACGGTGAAGATCGTCCCCAGCACACCGAAGGCGATCAGGATCGGACGCCGGCCGATCTTGTCGGACAGGGCGCCGATCACCGGCTGCAGGCACATGAACAGGAACAGGGTGGCCGCCGAGATCATGGTCGAGTCGCTGATGCTCATGCCCACGGTGTTGACCAGGTACTTCTGCATGTAGGTGGTGTAGGTGTAGAAGGCCAGGGTGCCGCCCATGGTCAGGCCGACCACGGTGGCGAGCTCCTTCGGATGGCGCAGCAGGGTGCGCATCAGGCTTTCCTTGGCCTTGGGTTTTTCCTTCCTGGTGAAGGACTCGGTTTCTTCCATGCCGCGGCGCAGGTACAGGGCGACCACCGCGCACAGCGCGCCGATCACGAAGGGTACGCGCCAGCCCCAGGCGTAGAGCTGCTCGGTGGTCAGGGTCTGCTGCAGGACGATGAGCACGGCCAGGGCGATGAGCTGGCCGGAGATCAGGGTCACGTACTGGAAGCTGGAGAAGAAGCCGCGACGTTCCTTGGTCGCCATCTCGCTGAGGTAGGTGGCCGAGGTGCCGTATTCGCCACCGACCGACAGGCCCTGCATGAGGCGGGCGATGACCAGCAGGATCGGCGCGGCGACGCCGATGGTCTCGTAGCCCGGGGTCAGGGCGATGACCAGCGAGCCGAAGCACATCAGCAGGACCGAGGCCATCAGTGCGGCCTTGCGCCCCTTGCGGTCGGCGTAGAGGCCCATCAGCCAGCCGCCGATCGGACGCATGAGGAAGCCGACGGCAAAGATCGCGGCGGTGTTGAGCAGTTGCGCGGTGGTGTCGCCGGCCGGGAAGAAGGCCTTGGCGAAGTACAGGGAAAACGCGGCGTAGACGTACCAGTCGTACCACTCGACCATGTTGCCGACCGATCCGCTGAAGATCGACTTGAGGCGACTGGAGGTGGTCTTTTCCGGTGCGGACGTGGCAGCCGCCCCGGCGGGCAGGGTGGAGGAGTTATCCATTGGACGGGACCTTCATGTTGTTTTTGTGGAGGCGTAGGGAAACGCAGCCTGCTGGGGCTATAGCAGGAGGTGTGCCAGGGAGAATTTCGGGGGCAGGGAGGGCCTCATCGCTGGCAACGCCAGCTCCCACAGGATCGCTGTCAGCCCCGTATTCCCTGGCTTGCAGGTACCTTGTGGGAGCTGGCGTTGCCAGCGATGAGGCCGGAACAGGCGAAGCTGGATAAGCGGATTCTTGCTGGTTTTTCAGGCGACATAAGCGGAATTCCGCTCATGCTCAGGACCGCTCGAGAAAGTCCTCGCGCACCAGCCCATGGCGCTGCATCTTCTCGTTCAGTGTGCGCCGCGGCAGTTGCAGTTCTTCCATCACCGCCTTGATCTCGCCCTTGTGCCGTCGCAGCGAGGTGCGCAGGCAATTGGCCTCGAACGCTTCGCTCTGCGCCGCCAGCGACGAGTCGGCGGCGGGCTGCGGCGCATCCGGTTCGCTCAGGCCCATGGCATGGCGTTCGGCGGCGTTGGCCAGTTCGCGCACGTTGCCCGGCCAGTCATGCCCGAGCAGTTGCCCCAGTTGCAGGATGCTCAGCGGCTGGACATTGCGGCCGACCCGCTCGGCGGCATGCCGGGCGAAATGCTCGAACAGCAGCGGGATGTCCTCGCGCCGCTCGCGCAGCGGCGCCAGGCGCAGTTCGGCGATGTTCAGGCGGTACACCAGGTCTTCGCGAAAGCGCCCGGCGCGGGCCTCTTCCAGCAGGTCCGGCTTGGTCGCGGCGACGATGCGCAGGTCCACGGCGATGCTCTGGTTGGCGCCGAGGCGTTCCAGCTTCTGCTCCTGGATCACCCGCAGCAGCTTGGCCTGCTGGGCCAGCGGCAGGCTCTCGATCTCGTCGAGGAACACCGTGCCGCCATTGGCGTATTCCAGCTTGCCGATGCGCTTGCCCTGGGCGCCGGTGAAGGCGCCGGCCTCATGCCCGAACAGCTCGGCCTCGAACAGGTGCTCGGGAATCGCCGCGCAGTTGAGGGCGACGAAGGGCTTGGCCGCGCGCGGGCCGAAGTCGTGCAGGCAGCGCGCGACCTGCTCCTTGCCACTGCCGGTCTCGCCACGGATCAGCACGTTGACCGGCAGGCTGGCCAGCTCCAGCACCTGGCGGCGCAACTGCTGCATGCCCTGGGTCATGCCGAGCAGGGTGGCTTCGAGGCGGGTCTTGAGGTCGGCCTGTTCGTGCAGGCGGCGGTTTTCCAGGACCAGCCGGCGTTTTTCCAGGGCACGCTGCAGGCTGCCCATCAGGCTATCGGGGCTGAAGGGTTTTTCCAGGAAGTCGTAGGCGCCGTTGCGCATGGCCTCCACCGCCATGGGCACATCGCCGTGGCCGGTGAGCAGGATCACCGGCAGGTCGGGATCGCGCCCCTGCAGCTGCGCCAGCAGTTGCAGGCCGTCCATGCCCGGCATGCGCACATCGCTGAGGATCACCCCGGGAAAGTGCGCGGGCAGTTGCGCCAGGCAGTCCTCGGCGCGGCTGAACAACTGCACGTCGAAGCCCGAGAGGCCCAGCCACTGCTCGACCGCCGTGCGGATGCTGGCTTCGTCGTCGACGACTATCACCGAATTCAACATACAGGCTCCGGATCGCGGGGAAGGGTGAAGCTGAAGCGGGCGCCGCCGGGCTGGTTGTCGACCTGCAGGCGGCTGCCGGCTTCGTGGATGATGCCATAGGAAATCGCCAGGCCCAGGCCCAGGCCTTCGCCCACCGGCTTGGTGGTGAAGAACGGGTCGAAGACATTGCCCAGGTGTTCTGCGGCGATGCCGCCGCCGCTGTCCAGCACGCTCAGGCGCCAGCCATCCTCCTCGGCGTCGATGCGGATCTCCAGGCGGCGGAAGCTCTTGTCGGCCATGGCGTCGAGGGCGTTGCGCAGCAGGTTGATCAGCACCTGTTCCAGGCGGATCGCATCGCCGCGCACCCACGCCGGCCGCGCCAGGTACAGCGCGGTGCTGACGTTCTCGGCACGAATGCGCGCATCCAGCAGTTGCAGGGCGTGATCGACCACGGTGGCCAGTTCGAGGCGTTCGCGCAGGCCGCTGGGGCTGTTGCGGGCGAAGGTCTTCAGGTGGCCGGTGAGCGCGGCCATGCGCGTCAGCATCTGCTCCAGCGGCACCAGGGCCTGGCGCGCTTCGTCGATCCGGTCGTGATCGAGCAGCAGGCGCAGCGAGGCCAGTTGCATGCGCTGGGTGGTCAGCGGCTGGTTGAGTTCGTGGGCGAGGGCGGCGGACATCTGCCCCAGGGCCGCCAGCTTGGTCGATTGCACCAGGCCCTCCTGGGCGGTGCGCAGGTCGCGGGTGCGTGCTTCCACCAGGCGCTCCAGCTCCTCGCGACTGCGCTGGCGCAGGCGGGCCAGGCGCAGGCGCTGGCTGACGAACAGCGCGGCGAACACCAGGCTCAGCCACACGGCCGCCGCGGCCAGGGCGGCGTTGCGGCCGTCGTTGCCGGTCTGCGGCGGGCGCAGCAGGTGCAGGGTCCAGCCCTCGCTTTCCAGCGGCAGGCTTTCCCACAGGTAATCGACGCTGCCCTGCGGGCCCTGCACGCGGACCAGGTGGCTGTTGTCGTCGAAACGCTCGAGCACCTGGCGCTGCAGCGGCACCAGGGCCTGCTTGTCGTACTGGCGGGTCTGTTCCAGCTCGTTGAAGTCATGGGCCGACAGGGTGCTCAGCTTGCGGTAGCGCCAGCCGTCCTGGTTGGCGATGAAGATGATGCCGCGGCCGTCGCTGACCAGGACGATGTCGTTGCCCTGGCGCCATTCGCGTTCCAGCTCGGGAAACTCCAGCTTGACCACCATGGCGCCGAGAAAGCCCTGCTGCTCGTCGGTCACCGCGCTGGAGAGGAAATAGCCGGGAATCCCGCTGGTCACGCCGACCGCGTAGAAGCGTCCGCTGCCCTGGCTGCGGGTCTGCTTGAAGTAGGGGCGGAAACCGTAGTTGTGGCCGACGTAGGTGCTCGGCAGGCGCCAGTTGCTTGCGGCCACGGCCAGGCCGGTGCGGTCGAGCAGTTCCAGGGTCGAGGAATTGGCCGCGCCGTTGATGCGCTCCAGCTTGCGATTGAGCAGGTCCTGGGTCTCTGCTGAGACGCTGCCGCGCAGGGCGGTGATGAGTTCGGGATCGAGGGCGAGCACCGCGGGCAACGCGCGGTAGCGTTCGATCAGGGTGTGCAGCGAGTTGGCGTACAGGCCCAGTTGCTGGCTGGCCCGGGCCGCGTCCTCGACCATGGCCTGACGCTGGGCGTGCTGCATGGCCCAGGCCGCGGCGATCAGGGTGCCGGTGCTGATCGACAGGAGGATCAGCCCCAGGCGCAACGTGCGAAAGGAAAGGGTCATGGCGAGCCATCCGGGCGATGGGGAAGGCCGCATGGCGCTTCCCCTTGAGCGTGGCGGCGCTTACAGCAGCTCGAAGCTCTGTTGCTGCACCGACTCGGAATCCAGGCCGACCTGCACGTTGAACTCACCCGGTTCCGCGGCGTACTTCAACTGGCTGTTGTAGAACTTCAGGTCGTCCTCGCCGATACGGAAGGTCACGACCCGCTCTTCGCCCGCCTTGAGCATGATCTTCTGGAAGTTCTTCAGTTCCTTGACCGGCCGGCTCATCGACGCGGCGACGTCCTGCACGTACAGCTGCACCACGGTTTCGCCGTCGCGCTTGCCGGTGTTCTTCACCTTCACGCTGGCTTCGAGGCTGGCGCCCTGCTTCAGGGTCTTGCCCGACAGGGTCAGCGGCGACACCGAGAAGTCGGTGTAGCTCAGGCCATAGCCGAACGGATACAGCGGGCCGTTGGGCTCCTCGAAGTACTGCGAGGTGTAGTTGCCCGGCTTGCCCGGGGTGAATGGCCGGCCAATGCGCATGTGGTTGTAGTACATCGGGATCTGCCCCACCGAGCGCGGGAAGCTGATCGGCAGCTTGCCGGACGGGTTGTAGTCGCCGAACAGCACGTCGGCGATGGCGTTGCCGCCCTCGGTGCCGGAGAACCAGGTTTCCAGCAGCGCGTCGGCCTGCTCGCGTTCCCAGCCGATGGACAGCGGACGGCCGTTCATCAGCACCAGCACCAGCGGCTTGCCGGTGGCTTTCAGGGCCTTGATCAGGTCGCGCTGTACCGCCGGGATCTCCAGGGTGGTGCGGCTGGAGGACTCGTGGGACATGCCACGGGATTCGCCGACCACGGCGACGATCACGTCGGACTTCCGTGCCGCCTTGACCGCCTCGTCGATCAGCACCGCGGCCGGGCGCGGGTCGTCGACGATTTCCGGGGCGTCGAAGTTGAGGAAGTTCAGGTAGTCGAACATCGCCTTGTCGCCGGTGACGTTGGCGCCCTTGGCGTAGACCAGCGTGGCCTTGTCGCCCACGGCGCGGCGCAGACCTTCGCGCACGGTCACCGAGTGCACCGGTTTGCCGTCGGCGGCCCAGCTGCCCATCATGTCGATCGGCGCATCGGCCAGGGGGCCGACCAGGGCGATGGTCCCGGATTTCTTCAGCGGCAGGGTCTGCGCGCGGTTTTCCAGCAGGACCAGGCCGCGGCGCGCCACATCACGGGCGGCGTCGCGGTGCAGGCGGGCATCGGCGTAGTAGTCCGGCACGTCGTTCTCGGCCTTGCCGATGCGCACGTACGGATCCTTGAACAGGCCCATGTCGTACTTGGCCCCGAGCACTTCGCGCACCGCCTGGTCCAGCTCGGCCTGGCTCACTTCGCCGGAGGCGAGCAGGCCTGGCAGCTCTTCGCCGTACAGGGTGTCGTTCATGCTCATGTCGATGCCGGCCTTGATCGCCAGCTTGGCCGCCTCGCGACCGTCGCGGGCTACACCATGGCGGATCAGTTCCTGGATCGCGCCGTGGTCGCTGATGGTCACGCCATCGAAGCCCCACTCCTTGCGCAGCAGATCGTTCATCAGCCAGGTGTTGGAGGTGGCCGGCACGCCGTTGATCGAGTTCAGCGCCACCATCACCCCGCCGGCACCGGCGTCGATGGCCGCGCGGTATGGCGGCAGGTAGTCGTTGTACATCTTCGGCAGGCTCATATCGACCGTGTTGTAGTCGCGCCCGCCCTCCACCGCGCCGTACAGGGCGAAGTGCTTGACGATGGCCATGATGCTGTCGGGGTTGGCCGGGCTCTTGCCCTGGAACGACTCGACCATCACCTTGCCGATCTTCGACGTCAGGTAGGTGTCTTCGCCGAAGCCTTCACTGGTGCGGCCCCAGCGCGGGTCGCGGGCGATGTCGACCATCGGCGCGAAGGTCATGTCGAGGGAGTCGGCGGCGGCCTCGACGGCCGAGGTGCGGCCGACCGTGGCGACCGCCTGCATGTCCCAGGACGAGGCCATGCCCAGGCCGATCGGGAAGATGGTGCGGTTGCCGTGGATGGTGTCGTAGGCGAAGAACATCGGGATCTTCAGCCGGCTGCGCATGGCCGCGTCCTGCATCGGCCGGTTTTCCGGGGCGGTGCGCGAGTTGAAGGTGCCGCCGATGCGGCCCGCGGCGATTTCCTCGCGGATCTTCTCCCGTGGCATCTCCGGGCCGATGGAGATCAGGCGCAGCTGGCCAATCTTCTCGTCCTGGGTCATCTGGCCGAGCAGGTGGTCGACGAAGACTTTCTTTTCCTTCAGGTGCGCGGCGGCGGCGGAGGTGTCGGCCAGGGCCGTCTGACTGGCCAGGCTGACGAGCAGGCCCAGCAAACACAGCTTCTTCATGAATTCTGATCTCGTGGCGCGCACCGGTATTCACGGTCGATACCGGCCAGCCGAAATTGGGGGAGCGGCTATTGTTGTAGTTTGCTGGGGCACGTTTGTAGCCGATTGGGCCCGCACTATCCAGCGGCGGTCACGGATTATGCCTCAAGTCCGGTGCTTAACGGTTAATCGAGGAGCGTTGCAAGATGCGCATGATGCAGAGTGCCAAACCCTGGTTGCTGATCCTCTGCGCCAGCCTGCTGGCCGGCTGCGGGATCAACAACATCCCCAGCTACGACGAGCAGGTCAAGGCGGCCTGGGGCCAGGTGCAGAACCAGTACCAGCGCCGCGCCGACCTGATCCCCAACCTGGTGGAAACGGTCAAGGGCTACGCCAGGCACGAGCAGGACACCCTGACCGCGGTGATCGAGGCGCGGGCCAGGGCGACGTCGATCCAGGTCGATGCCCGCACGCTCGACGATCCGGAGAAGATCAAGCAGTTCCAGGCCGCCCAGGCCCAGTTGACCGGCGCTTTGAGCCGGCTGATGGTGGTCGCCGAGCAGTATCCCAACCTCAAGGCCGACCAGAACTTCCTGGCGTTGCAGTCCCAGCTCGAAGGCACGGAGAACCGCATCGCCGTGGCGCGCAAGGACTTCATCGCCGCGGTGCAGACGTACAACACCGAGATCCGCACCTTCCCCGGGCGCATCTGGCACAGCCTGATGTACAGCGACCTGCCGCTGCGCGAGAGCTTCGAGGCCACCAGCGCCGATGCCGACAAAGCCCCTGAAGTGAAATTCTGATGCGTCCGCTCAGGGCCGTGATCCTCCTGGCGCTGCTCTGCGCGGCGCTGGCGGTGCGCGCCGAGGTGGTGTTTCCGCTGCTGAGCGGGCGGGTGGTGGATGACGCCAACCTGCTCGACGGCCAGACCCGCAACCAGCTCACGCAGATGCTGCAGGCCCATGAACAGGCCAGCGGCGAGCAGGTGGTGGTGGTCACCGTGCCTGATTTGCAGGGCCTGGAGATCGAGGATTACGGCTACCAGTTGGGCCGGCACTGGGGCATCGGGCAGAAGGGCAAGGACAACGGCGCGCTGCTGATCGTCGCGCCGCAGCAGCGCAAGCTGCGCATCGAGGTGGGCTACGGGCTGGAGGAACGGCTGACGGATGCGCAGTCGTCGGTGATCATCAACCGCATCATCCTGCCGGCGTTCAAGCGCGGCGAGTACAGCCAGGGGATCGTCCAGGGGACGGCCGCGATGCTTCAGGTGCTCGGCGGCAATCCGCTGGCGCAGCCTTCGGCGCTGAGTGCGTCGCAGCAGGAGGGCGAGCCGCCGTCGTTGTGGATGATCGGGTTGTTCATCGTGCTGGTGGTCGTGGTTCTGTACCTTCAGGGGCTTGGTGGAGGTGGCCGGCGTGGACCCGGAGGTGGGTTCGGTGGCGGTTTTGGTGGGTTGGGTGGTGGGCGCGGCGGTGGCGGTGGTTTCAGCGGTGGCGGTGGCAGCTTCGGTGGTGGTGGTTCGTCCGGAAGCTGGTAATACGGCTCTGCACCGAGCCCTTTGTAGGAGCTGGCTTGCCTGCGAAGGACCGCGAAGCGGTCCCAAACCGGCCCGGCTTATGATCGGGAACCGGGACCGCTTCGCGGTCCTTCGCAGGCAAGCCAGCTCCTACAAGGAGGGGCAGGCACTTCAGTTTTGTTAAGGAACACCCATGGCACTGCTCAACGAATTCCAACAACGCCAGGTCGCCGAAGCGATCGCCGGGGTCGAGCGGCACACCGATGCCGAGCTGGTCACCGTGCTGGCCCGCAGCGCCGACGACTACGCCTATGTCCCGCTGGTCTGGGCCAGCCTGCTGGCGCTGCTGGTGCCGGGACTGCTGCATTACCTCACGGGCTGGTTCAGCACCCATGGCCTGCTGCTTGCCCAGTGGCTGACCTTCATCGTCCTCTGCCTGGTCCTGCGCCTGCCGCTGTTCACCAGCCGCCTGGTGCCTCGCGCGGTCCGCCAGTGGCGCGCCTCGAACCTGGCGCGGCGGCAGTTCCTCGAACAGAACCTGCACCACACCACGGGCCGCACCGGGGTGCTGATCTTCGTCTGCGAGGCCGAGCGCTATGTCGAGATCCTGGTGGACGACGGCATCGCCGCGCGCCTCGACAACCAGGTGTGGGACGCCATCGTCGCCGGCTTCACCGCCCAGGTCCGCGCCGGGCAGACCCTGGAAGGTTTCCTCACCTGCATCGCGGCCTGCGGCGAATTGCTCAAGACCCATGTCCCGGCCACCGCCCAGCGCAACGAGCTGCCCAATCGCCTGGTGATCCTCGACTGAGCGCCGGCCATCCCCGTAAAATGCCCGGCATCGCGCGCCGGCTGGCGCCCCCGCAACCCCGAGGCACCCCATCCCCATGTCCGCTACCCCCAACGCCCAGGCCGCGCCGGATGCGCGTGCGCAGTTTCTCGCCGTGCTGGCCGAGAGCCTGCAACAGCAGTCCTTCGTCAAGCTGGTGCTGGCCCGTCATGTCGGCAGCGAAGCCGACCTGCAGCGCATCACCGCCAAGCCGCTGACGGTCAAGGGCACGCCGAGCCTGCAGTTCGTGCACCGCTACAAGACCCGCGACATCACCCGCAACCTGCCGCTGGAGCAAGCCCAGGCGCAGATCGGCGAATGGCTGCCGGGCGCGTTCCGCAATGCCCACCTGCTGACCCTGGCCGACGAGGTGCAACTGGAGTTCAGCAAGAAGGGCAAGCCGATGCTGCACCGCAACGCCGCGCAGCAGGTGCGCCAGGCCGCGGGCGGCGAGCATGACCGCGAGAAGAAGCGCTACCTGGAACTGAGCCGGCCGTTCCTCCACGACCTTGGCGTGACCGACAGGCAGCAGGCGCTGATCCCGGCCATGTCGCGCAAGTGGAAGCAGATCAACAAGTTCATCGAGGTGTTCTCCCACGCCTTCACCAGCGTGGCGCTGGCGCCGGAGCACGTGGTGCGGGTGGCGGACTTCGGCTCGGGCAAGGGTTACCTGACCTTCGCCATCCACGATTACCTGTGCAATACCCAGCAGCGCCAGGCGCAGGTCACCGGCGTCGAGCTGCGTGCGGACATGGTCGAGCTGTGCAACGCCGCGGCCGGCCGCCTGGAGCATCCGGGCCTGGTGTTCGAGCAGGGCGACGTGCGCAGCGTGGTGCCGGCCGAGATCGACGTGATGATCGCCCTGCATGCCTGCGACATCGCCACCGACTACGCGATCCACACCGGTATCCGCACGGGCGCGGCGATCATCATGTGCTCGCCGTGCTGCCACAAGCAGATCCGCCCGCAACTGCACAGCCCGGGCCTGCTCAAGCCGATGCTGCAGTACGGCCTGCACCTGGGCCAGCAGGCGGAAATGCTCACCGACAGCCTGCGTGCCCTGTACCTGGAGGCCTGCGGGTATGACGTCAAGGTGTTCGAGTTCATTTCGCTGGAGCACACCAGCAAGAACAAGATGATCCTCGCCACCAGGCGGCGCGAGGCCGGGGATCCGGCTGCGCTGCTGGCGAAGATTGCCGAGTTGAAGGCGTTCTACGGGGTGTCGGAGCATTGTCTGGAGACGTTGCTGCGGGCGGATGGGTTGATCGCGGGGTGAGGGCTTCGGGGGCGGTACGTTGCCCCCGAAGCCCTGGCTTATAGCGCGTCGGGTTTCTTCAGGTCGAACCTGATTCCACCGTAGCCATACCAGAAATGCGGGTTGGGACGGGGCACAAGCTTGACCTCCGATGCCTGTATCACGTCGATACGTGCATATTGCGGATCATAAAGGTCTTCGCTGTAGCCTTCCGGTGGCACCAACCAGTGATAGTCCTCGCCGGGGCTGCCTAAAGCCTGTAGCGCAAGGTAGTACAGCTTTGTGTGGACCGGTCCGTTGACGCCCTCCACCGACCAGGATGCACCGACGGTGTGATATTCGCGAATATTGCCGATAGGGTTGTAGGAAAAACTAACGCCGTCGGGGAACAGGTCCGGGTCGATCACTTCTCCGGGTTGCAGACTGTCGAACTGGACACTGCCGAACACCACCCGTTTGGCCACATGCACCTTGACCGGATCACCGATGGTCACTGTGCCGTCCGGCAGCGAGATCTCATGTTCGATCAGCACGTCCTGGTCTTCTGCCTCAAGTAACCAGTCATCATTGATGGCCATCAGTGCATTGCTGGTTTCGTCACCGTTCAACTGCGCCGTAGCCCTGTGGATATTCTTTCCATCGGCCGGTGTCCAGCGCATGCCCAGCATGGTGCCGGAAGGCAGGCCCATGGTCTGTATCTCCAGCGCGAACTTGACCGCTCCGCTGTGCGCTACGTCCACCGGGAGAATGATGCCCCAGGGTGGTACGTCGAACAGGTTGAAGGCGGTATAGAAGTAGTCACAGTAGATCGGGGACAGTGTCGCCGTCCGTTCATCCCGTGAAGTGGGTGCGATGAATCCTTGGAAGGAGGAATCGGATTTCATATCGGGCTCCAAGGGGACAGTTCGCTGTCCCTGCAAGAACGCCAGTGACACGGGCGCCGTACCCGTGTGGGGGAAATGGGGAAACGCGGTCGGCCCCGGTTATCGGCGTGATAGCGACAACGGGACGACTCTGCCAGGACGCGGAAGGAAAGGCCCGGCGAGCGCCGGGCCTTGTTCCAGTGTAGGTCAGTCGATGGGGACGCTCATGGTGGATTTCGCCAGCGCGACGGACAGCAGGGCCTTGCCGATCTTCAGGTCGAGCTGGGCGCTGCTGAGCAGGTCCTGGTTGCTTGGCATGGGTTGCAGCGGCAGCAGGTAGAGCGCGCGGATGGCGCTGTCCAGATGCTGGTCGGCGATGCGCACGGCCTGGTCATGGCTGAGGCCGGGGCGCAGGGATAACGTGGGTGGTGGATCGGGGACGCGCTTTTTCATGGTGTATTCCTCATTCCTGAATGAATGCACCACCGGCTCGCTGCTAAACGAAGGGTGGCAACTGTGCGCGGGTTAGCAGACCGGTGGAATGAGGAAAACCGGCGCACCCGAAGGTGCCCACACGCACAGCCGCCATGAAAGGTTGCTGGTGGTTCATCATTCCTGCGGACTGCTAATCCGGTCGTCGATTTGGCAACGACCGGCGGAGATTAGGCAGCGTTTCCACAGGACGCAACCGCCAGGCGGGGGCGGGGAGTATGCTTGGGAAATTGCCTACAAGAAAGTCGGAGATGGGGGAGTTTTCGTGGCGGAATGCGACAGGTTTTTGCTGTTTTCAATGGCCTTATCGCTGCATGGGTATCTGCACATCTTTGAAGCCTGACGGGAAACCGCATCAAGGCCGCCAGGTGCCTGTCTTGAGTCTTATAGCGCCCTCAAGATCGAGCGCCGCCCGCGCGGCGCATCGCGGATGAATCCGCTCCCACATTTGTTGCAACGTGCCATGGCCTGTGGGATTTGGGTTGTCAGCCTTTGTTTTTTCGGCGATGTATCGCGGGGAGGCTGTTGGGTTCGGCTCGGTATCG